>JAHDQI010000129.1 GCA_018433925.1 Phycisphaerae bacterium
AGGCATTTGTCCCGTTTGCGCCCGCGAATAAACGCCGCCACAATCGTCGAAAGAAAGATAAACACCAGCGCCAGAAAGACCGGATGGGTCAGCCACGGACTGCCTGTATTGTCAAGCGGCATCTTGGATTCCTTTCAACAAGACTGTTTTAAGCGGTTGCCTATATCGCCTTTCAATCTACCAGAAAAAACCGATGCGAAAAACGCCAAAACCACAAAATCCCTCTAAGCGGCATGTTTTCAGGCCAACCCTTCCCTCCGGACGCCGCACATGGTACAATGCCTGAACCTTGAGAAAACCAAAGCCGTAGGATCAGGAGCCAGAGAGATCGCTATGAAACTGCCGGAACTTCAGGACTCACAACGCTATACAGGTTTGTATATTGTGGATTTCAAAGACCACTGCGGGGTGGGTTTTCGCGCCGAGGAAGTCGCGGAACTGCTCGAAAGCGAACAATTCCAGGATATTCATGTATACAAAATCCACAATGCCTATCCCGATGGCCGACTGGAACTCAGGGGAATCGACAACAAACTGTTTCAAATGGAAGCCGGACTCTTGTTTTACGCCCAAGACGAGCCGACCGCCCGCCGCGATTATCACAAGCTTGCCGAAACCGCCGAACAGGACGGCCCGCCTTGCAGAGCCGTCATCCACCTGGCCCGCCTGCGTCCCGATCTGTATGTCACCGCCCTGATCTATCCTGCCGAGCAGGATGACTCCGTCAGCCGATGGCTGCTGGACCGGGCCTACTTCACGGACGGCCCCGCCGAGGGAGGAACCGGGGCCGTTGAGCGGTATAATCAATCAAACCCTCAAATTCTCGATAAAAAGCAGCTTTTCAACAGGGACACTGTGGTTTTAACAGGCCAAAACCTGGTCGCCGCGGCTGGAAGGGCGGTCATCCGGTGAAACGCCCATCGCCCATCAAAAATAAATTCCTCGGTACCCTTGCCGGACTATGGATCGCCTCAAAAAGACCATTATCAGGCCAAAAAAGGCATAAAACCGATTTTCAAACCACCAGCACACAAAAAATGGGGCTGCGGTTTACCGACAAAATCAGACGTGTTTTCAGAAACAGATGGATTAAAATTAGGTAATATTTTTGTGAGGTTTTGATTTTTTCCTTTACTTTGTCCGATAAAAGCCTTACTTTTCCCCCAAATTACATGGATCCCGCTGGAGTTGGAGTGAATTAAAGATAGAGTTACACGAATTTTGGTGGGGTTTTTTCAGGGCGTAAATTTTATTAAAGATTCTTTTTACCCCTGACCGAAAAATAAAGTGCAAGAGTTTTCTCCCCTCCGGAAAACATCAGGAAATCAAGATTTCCTGATGTTTTCTTTTTGCGCATCGCTCTCCCGTCCGATAAGGCCCTCGCCCTCTCGGCTGACAGATCCCCTCTAACCGGAAAAGCTATTGACAACTAAGAAATGGTAAACTTGGAAACGTCGCCGCCTTTTTCCTTAATGGCGTCCAGATAAACCTCGAACCGCTTCATCAAATCGCCAAGCGTCCCGGTCAGGTCGGTAATCTCACCCTGCAGCTCTTTGGCTTCCTCGCCCATTTTCTGGGCCATCGGTATGGCCTTAAACTGCTCGGCCAGCTTCTCCAGTTCGTCCTTTTTGGCCGTAATCTGGGTCATGTACTGCTCAGCCGTCTTTTCAAGCTGCGACAGATCCATATTCGCCGCCGCCGCTTTCAGCTCACTGATCGGCGCTGACAGGTCAATGCCGCCCGCTTTGCTGCCTGTGCCGGCCTCAGGAGCGGCAGTGTCCTTTTTGCTGCACCCGCCCAGGACCACAACCGCAAAAACCGCCAAACATACTGCGCCTAACAACCTCGTTTTCATAGGAAACTCCTTTTCTGAAGACATCGATTGGTTTCTTGTTTTCCCTGAGCATATCGAGTCCGCCGAAAAGGTGCAATGTTATTTTCCCCCTTCCAAGTGGGATTATGTCAGCGCGCACAAACACCCCCCGCCGCCCCGCCTGCGGAAACACACACACCAATCGCCTCCGGCCGTGAAAAAACCAGGCCCGGGCGCCTTTAGGAGCCCAGCCAGGCGTCCACGTCCGACTTGACTTCCGTGCGAGAACGGCCCTGTTTGATCCCTTCCGTGATAATATTCTTCACCAGGTCAGCAACCGTCTGAGGAGTAAATCCGAGCATCGAGGCAAACTGCAGCACGATCTTCATTTCCCGCGTGTCAATCTTGCCGTCCGCCATCATCATAAACACGATGTCGATCAACTGCATCTGCCGCTCGTCCTGGCTCTGAGGAACCGTAAACTGAATCTTCTCCGGGTGAGCGATCATGTCCTTCATTTCCGCTTCGTTCATGTTCACCCGGGCCAAAATCCGCTTGAGCAGTTCATACTCGCGAGGGTCCACATGCCCGTCGGAAAGCATTACGCAAACGGCATTCATAACGGCGCCTTTTTTCTCTTTCGAGCTCTGACTTTCACTTCCACCGAACCAATCCATAACACATTCTCCTTGGTTGAACATTGTTAACAAAGTCCCATCTGGGCAATCAGGATTCCGATTTCCTGTTTCGTTACACCAAATTCCCTCGCAAACGCGTAAATCGCGTCCAGCTCCCCGCTCTCGATTTTCGTATCCGAGGCGGCGACAACCAGCAGATGCCGAAGCATCTTAAAAATCTGCGGTTTCGGACAGTTCTTTTGCCGAATCTTTCGGACCGACTCCCCGATAATCTCCCGGACCACCTGCTCGGCCGGAACCTCGCTCAGCCGCTTCTGAACACTTTCATAGAAATACTGACAGCAGTTTTCGTGCCCCAGGATCCCGCCGATGGCGGTGATTTCCTCCCGGCTGATCTGACCGTCCGAAAGGGCCACCGCAAT
Source organism: Phycisphaerae bacterium (assembly GCA_018433925.1). Classification (GTDB taxonomy): domain Bacteria; phylum Planctomycetota; class Phycisphaerae; order Sedimentisphaerales; family Anaerohalosphaeraceae; genus JAHDQI01. The sequence continues at coordinate 2,874 of JAHDQI010000129.1, forward strand.
ACACAACTCAAACAGCGTGTTGTCGGCCGGCCCCTGTTTATCCGAGATAAACTCCGGGTAAATCTTTTCCAGTTGCGCATCGATCAGCGCGTTATATTCCGCCCGGTAGGCCTGCAATGTCTCCGGCGAGACCGGCTGGCCATAGTGCCGAATAAGCTGGGAATCAGCCACCGCCTCGATAATCTGCAGCCGAAGCGGGGTCAGCGGATGCGTGGACATCGCCGGGTCATACACCGACGAGGAAATCTCCTCAAACTGCTGATGAATCAGGTCAATCAGCTCTGGATACGTCACCACCGCCTGGATCGTCGAGGATGTCAGCCCCGTAGTGTACTTCAGCAGCGCCGACTGCGACGCCTCAACATTACAGTCGCAGCTCAAAAACCCAAGCATATCACACGACACCTCCGCGCACGTCTTCCACTTGAGTACATCGTTCTTCAGGTCCTGAATGTCCTTCATCTGAAACTGCGAATTCAAAATCAGGTTCGCGGGAATCAATACATGCCCAAACAGCAGGTGCCCCAATTCATGGCCCAGGATGCTCGACTGCTCCGCCGGGCTCAGCTCATTGAGAAAATGCTGACTGACCAGGATCACCAGTTCCTTTTTCTGGCCCACCGACTGAATCGTCGAGCGGGGCGTACACATCGCGTTCGATATCGGAGACTGAAACAGAAACAGAGTCACATTCAAATCGATGTTCAGCCGCCGGTTAATGCGGTCCAGCAGGGCGGCGATGTTTTCAAGCCGGTCAATCCGAACCGAATGACTCAAGTGCATGAAAAACTCTTTTTCCTGCTGCTGGCTCTTTTGAGCGAATTTGCTGTAGTGGCTCTTGAGCCGTTCAAGAACAGGATGCAGCTTTTGATACAGATCCTGCTCGCGGGCAAACTGCACGTCCTGCCAGGTAATCGATTGGGTCGCTGTTTTTGTCGCTATCATATCGGCTCCTCTTGAATACGGTTCGGCTTCGATAAGCATCCGCGGGATCGGCCAATCCACGACAGACTGAGCCCTGTGTTCACGGATTCCGGAACTGCCATCGTCAAATCGGCCGATTTGAGACAGGGGTTATGCAAAAAAACGGTTGGGTCTGAATTTTTTAATCGCTTTTTTGGAGGATCTCAAAACAAGCCCGCCGACCCCCAAAAAACCCCTTTCGCATCCCGCCGACGCACGCAAAAGGGAAAAAAATCTTTCGCCGAAACCGCCCAAACGTCCCATAAAGACGGACCCTCGGACGACCAGGGACGACTCCCAAAAAAAGTGACAAATCGCGGCCCAAAAAATGCGGCCGCCTTTGGTATAATGGGCTTTTTATAACACCGGATGAAGCAGCGCCGCTGAGGGGAGATGTTAACGCGTTGAAAAGGGTGATACAATGCAGGTTCATTATCATACAAAATCAGGCAGTGTGTACGTCCACACAACCGATGCCTACGGGGATGACTGGTACAAAATCGACAACGAAGGCCGGCAAAGTCCCCTGGCCGGAGCCATACACTTGACCCGCAGGCGGCTCCAGGAAATCGTCACCGACTACCCTGTCGCCGCGCTGCTGCGAACCACCATTCTGGGCGAGAGCGTAGCCAGGGAATTCTTCGACGACGTCAAGCGCGAAGGATCCAAACAGATACCCCCCGCAGAAGAATCCTCGATCTTCTTTCTCATCGACCGGGGAAACGGACAGTACGGCCTCGGTTACAGCAGCCGCGTAATGAAGGTCGAAGCCCTCGACCGGAAGCAAAAAACCGAAGACACAAAAATCAGCCGCTAAACTCCGCCCCGAAACGACACCGCCTCCCGCGGCCGGCCGACGCCAATCTGCCCGAAAAGCCAATTTTTAAACACCTTGCAAGAAAATAAACCTTTATAATACAATGGTTTATAAAATTTCTTGCAAATTAGGAATGAATTCCTAAAATACAAGAAATGATAAATCGATCCATAAAACAAATTCTCCAATCGGACTTGAAAACCTATCCGGCCGTCGCAGTAATCGGACCCAGACAGTCCGGAAAAACAACCTTCGCCAAAACATTCAGCTCCAGGTACTATGATCTTGAGTTATTGGACGACCGCACACGGCTAGATGTCCAGTGGCCAGAAATAATCAAACAAAAAGACCTGATTATCCTGGATGAAGCCCAGTCATGGCCGCAGGTGTTTCCTCGAATTCGTTCGGCGATAGATAACGAACGAAGCCGGATGGGTCGGTTTCTCCTGCTCGGATCGGTCTCTCCGGCACTGATGAAGCAGGTTTCCGAATCGCTGGCCGGACGCCTCAGTCTGGTAGAACTCACTCCTTTTCTGCTCAGCGAATTATCCATGAATCAAATGGATAACCTCTGGCTCTATGGCGGTTATCCGGAAGGGGGAATTCTGGATCCCACGCGATTTCCGCGATGGCAGAAAAACTATATAACTCTGCTGACCCAGCGCGATTTGCCCAATTGGGGCCTGCCCGCAAAACCCCCCGTCACGCAGCGATTGCTCCAAATGCTTAGCGCCGTACACGGCCAGCTCTGGAACGCGTCCAAAATAAGCCAAAGTCTGGGAGTAGATTACAAAACAATCAATACATACATAGATTACATGACGGGCAGTTTTTTGATCCGTCGGCTGGAGCCATGCCATGCCAACCTTAAGAAGCGGCTGATCAAATCGCCCAGGATATACTGGCGCGATGCGGGATTGCTTCATGCGATGCTCAATATCACAAACTTTGATCAATTGCTTTCTCACCCGACAGCCGGAGCAAGCTGGGAGAGTTTTGTCATCGAACAAATCCTTGGCGCCTTGCAGGCAAAGGGACAATCATACCAGCCGTTTTTTCTGCGAACCTCCGACCAAAAAGAAATCGATCTGATCCTCGACTTCGGGCAGAAAACATGGGCGTTTGAAATCAAACTGACCACCAACCCTTCACCGGGAGAGGTCAAACAATTCGACAAGATCGCCGATCAGATCGGGGCCGACAAGCGAATCTTTGTCTGCCGAATTCCCAACCCGATCGAATCAGAACAAATGAATGTGACTAACCTTCCCGGCGCATTATCATTTCTGGAAAACAAATGACCTGCCCATAAGCCCGTTTTAAAACACTTTACAAGAAAATAACCACTTACAATAAAGGGAGTTATAAAATTTCTTGCAAATTAGGAATGAATTCCTGTTTTACAAAAATCAGCCGCCGATACCGATTTCCCCGACCGCCTAAAGACACAATTTCAGGATTTCTTCCACCTGCGGGGCCTTGATATTTTTATGTTCGCCCAGCACGTCCCCGCGCTGGCCAAACCGCTCCACCACCTTTTGAATATCCGCCTCCGTAATATCGTAATCGCTCAGGCGGGTAGGCATTTCCACAGAGTGGAAGTACTCAACCGTCTTCTCAATGGCCGCCCTCGCCTGCGAATCCTCATCGCCCTGGATCACATGCCACACACGCCGGGCCAGTTGCGCCAGCTTGCCCTTCTTTTGCTCAAACTGATGCTGCCACAGCGCCGGCATCACAATCGCCAGCGACTCCGCGTGAGCCACACCAAAAAAGGCCGTCAGCTCATGCCCGATACCGTGCGTCGTCCAGTCCTGAACCACCCCGCAACTGAGCACCCCGTTCAGGGCGCAGGTCGCCGCCCACATAAAAGACGCCCGGCTGTCATAATCCTGACGGCCGAGCACATCGCCGGCCGCATCAATCAGCGTACGCACCACCGCCTCGGCCTGCCGATCCTGCAGCGGGCTGCTCACGCTGTAGGTGGCGTACTGCTCCATCACATGCGCAAAAGCATCCACAAGCCCGTTGCGAAGCTGCTTCTTCGGCAGCGAATACGTCGTTTCCGGATCCAGGATCGAAAAAACCGGATACACCAGCGGGCTCCCGAAGGCCAGCTTCTCCTGCGTGCTCCGGCGCGAGATCACCGAAAAACAATTCATCTCCGACCCCGTCGCCGGCAGCGTCAGCACATCCCCCAGCGGCAGGGCCGCCTTTACCCGCCGGCCGCCCGTAGTCAAAATCTCCCACGGCTCCCCGCCCTCATAACAGGCGGCCGCGGCAATAAATTTGGTCGCGTCCAGCACAGACCCGCCCCCCACGGCCAAAAGAAACCCGATATCCTCAGTCCTGATCCGCTCAACGGCCTGCAGGCACGTCTCATACAGCGGATTCGGCTCAATCCCCCCGAATTCAACCAGATCCCGCCCCTTTAGGGCCCGTGCAACCTGCTCATACACCCCGTTTTTCTTGATCGATCCGCCCCCGTAAACCATCATGACTTTCTTCTCCGCGTCAATCAGCTTGCGAACCTGGCCAATCGTCCCCTTGCCGAAAACAACCCGTACCGGATTATAAAATTCAAAATTGTTCATTTTTTACCCTTTCATCTCGGTTTTCTGGTCACCCTGACCATTATCCCCGATTCCCCGCCGATAGCAAGAAAAAGCGATTTTCCGCACTGAAAAGCTGTTTTTTATCCGAAAAGACCACAAGAAAAGGCCTATTTGACTGAAATAGGACCCTTTTTTGATCCCGGCGGCTTTTCTGCTTGCTCTCCGGATGGTTTTTCTGTAAAATCCCCTCTTTTCGCAGTTAGCCGCCCGTGCACACACGGGGGCCTGCGCGAAACAGACATGGAGAATTTGAATTGTTTGACGCGCTGACGAGTAAATTTAATTCAATTTTTCATTCGCTCTCCGGCCGCGGCCGTATCACGGAGGAGCATATCACGGACGCCATGCGCGAAGTCCGCAAGGCCCTCCTCGAGGCCGACGTCAACTACCACGTCGTCAAGCAGTTCTGCAAAGACGTACAGGCCGCCGCCCTCGGCGCCGAGGTCATCCAGAGCTTGCGGCCCGGCCAGGTCATGGTCAAAATCGTACACGACGAGCTGGTCAAACTCATGGGCCCCGTCGATACCCGCATCTATTACGTCTCCCCGGGACCGACCGTCATCATGCTCGCAGGCCTCCAGGGCTCCGGCAAAACCACCACCGCCGGAAAACTGGCCAAATACCTCCTCTCCAAAGACAAAAAGCCCCTGCTGATCGCCGACGACCTCCAGCGCCCCGCGGCCATCGACCAGCTCGAAACCCTCGGCGCCCAGCTTGAGGTGCCCGTCTATACCGAACGCATCACCGACGCCGTCAAAGTCGCACGCAAGGGAATCCAACACGCCCGGGACATCGGCGCCGATGTCGTCGTCCTCGATACCGCCGGCCGCCTGCACATCGACGAAGAAATGATGACCGAGATTGCCGCCGTCGCCGGGGCCGTCACCCCGCACCAGATTTACCTCGTCTGCGATGCCATGACCGGCCAGGACGCCGTCAACTCCGCCAGGGAATTCAACGAACGGCTCGAGCTCGACGGCGTCATCCTGACCAAGCTCGACGGCGACGCCCGCGGCGGCGCCGCACTCAGCGTCAAGGCCGTCACCGGAAAGCCCATCAAGTTCATCGGCGTCGGCGAAAAACTCGACAAGCTCGAGGAGTTTCACCCCGACCGCATGGCCGGACGCATCCTCGGCATGGGCGACGTCGTCACCCTCGTCGAAAAAGCCCAGGAACAGTTCGACGTCGAAGAAGCCGAAAAAATGCAGAAAAAAATGGCCAAGGGCACCTTCGGCTTTGATGATTTCCTGAAACAGATGCAGGCCATGAAAAAAATGGGCGGCATGGGCGGCATGCTCAAGCTGATCCCCGGCATGGGACAGCTCGCCGACATGGACATCGACGACCGCGAAATCGACCGTATGGAAGGCATCGTCCATTCCATGACCCCCCGGGAACGGCGCGATCCGGAGCAGATCGACGCCTCGAGACGACGACGCATCGCCCGCGGCAGCGGACGCGACGTACAGGAAGTCGCCGGCCTGATCAAAACCTTCAAACGAAGCCGCGACCTCATGAAGTCCCTCTCCGGCGGCGCCATGGGCGGGCTGAAAAGCTTAATGACCGGAAAGCTGGATGTCTTCGGGGCCATGAACAGCGGAAAAAAAGTCAAACAGCGGTCCAAACGAAAACGGCAGCCCCGCCGGAAAAAACAGCGGCGGTAATATGTCGATTGACGAATATTTAAAAACGATGGAGCGGTTCATCGACGACCCCTACGGCCGCCAGATACGAAACCGCTTTGCCGCCAGCGACGGACGCAGCGAACTGGCCGTCCTCCAGTCGCCCAGCCGCCAGGAGTATGAGCAGGTGCGGCGGGCCGTGGCGATCATGACGCCCGCCGAAAAGGAAAACGCGGCGGACCTCGATGAACGCCAGATCAAAAAAATCGCCGAGGACGCGGCCGCCGATCCGGCCCTGCTGGCAATCTTTCTAAACGGCTATAGCTTGAAACAAAAAACAAAATAAAACAGAGGTCGCCGGGAGCGGCCCCGGAATGTTACTTTGGAATAGTGACTTTTTGAGTTGAATCGAAAGGAACAGAAATGGCAGTAAAAATCAGAATGGCTCGGATGGGACGGCGCCACCGGCCCTTCTACCGCATCAACGCGGTCGAATCCAAAACGCCGCGAGACGGCCGAATCCTCGAAAAACTCGGCCACTACGACCCCATCGAAAAAGAGGCCGAAAAACAGATCGTGCTCAACACCGAACGCGTCCAGTACTGGCTCGGACAGGGCGCCGTCACCAGCGACTCGGTTGCCCAGATCCTCAAGCGGCACGGAATTACCTGCAAACAATACGAAGAAAAATTGCTGCGCCGAAAACGCGCCCTGGCCATCGCCCGAAAACAGGGCAAGCCCTTTACCAAGGCCGAAAAAGAGGCCGCGGCCAAAGCCGCCGAAGGCGACGCCGCCCAGAAAAAGAAATAACAGGCCGGCATGCGAATCGATGTCCTGACGCTCTTTCCGGAAATGTTCCATTCGCCCCTGGGCCATTCCATACTCAGACGGGCACAGCAGCAGGACATCGTGGAAATTGTTCTTTCAAATATCAGAGAGTTCGCCGCCGACAGCTACCGAAAAGTCGACGACAAACCCTACGGCGGAGGCCCCGGCATGGTCCTGATGCCCCAGCCGGTCTTTGACGCATTCGACAACGTCCGCACCCGGCATCCCGACCCCGGCCGCGCGATCCTGCTGACCCCCCAGGGACAGCCGCTGACCCAGGAAAAAGTCATTGACCTGAGCCGCGAAAAACGCCTCATTCTGATCGCCGGACGCTACGAGGGTTTCGACGAACGCATCCGCATCGGGCTGGACGCCGAGCCGGTTTCCATCGGCGATTACGTCCTCTCCGGCGGAGAGCTGCCGGCCATGGTCCTCATCGACGCGGTCGTCCGGCTCCTCGACGGGGCGCTCGGCGACGGCGATTCAGCCGCGGACGATTCCTTCAGCAAGGGCCTGCTCGAATACCCGCACTACACGCGGCCGGAGGAATTCCGCGGCATGAAAGTGCCCGAAATCCTCCTCAGCGGAGACCACGGCAAAATCGCGCAGTGGCGAAAGGAACAAAGCATCGAACGAACGAAAAAATGGCGGCCGGACCTCTGGCAGAAAAGGCAAAGCCAACCGGACCCGAAAACAGAAAACGAACCATAGAAAATCGACAGAAATCAGTCAGGAGATAGATCCGTGAAAAAAGAGATCATGGAACAGGTAGAAAGCAAGAGCATTAAAAAAGAGCTTCCGTACTTTGAAATCGGCGACACCGTCGATGTACACTGCAAAATCGAGGAAGGCAGCAAAACCCGCGTGCAGGTCTTCTCCGGCACGGTCATCGCCCGCAAGGGCCGCGGCACCAACGAGATGTTTACCGTCCGCCGCATGGTCGGCGACGAAGGCGTCGAACGAACCTTCCCGATCCACTCCCCCAACGTCGTCGATGTCAAGCCCATCCGAAGCGGCAAGGTCCGCCGCGCCAAACTGTATTACCTGCGCCAGCGCTCCGGCAAAAGCGTACGGCTCTCACGGCGGCACAGCAGCCACACCACGGCCAAGTAACACAGGAGACAATCTCGCGTGCGAATGCCCTGGGGCCGAAAACGCCTGCTGGCCGACCCGCGGAAGCTGGGACGCTGGGGCCAGCGCCGAGCGGAGCGCTTCCTGCGCCGCGCGGGCGCACGCACCCTGGCGCGCAACTGGGGATTCCGCGGAGGCGAGATTGATCTGATTATGGCCGCCGGCGACGGGGCCGTTGTCTTCGTGGAGGTCAAAACCCGACGCAGCGAGGACCGCGCCACGGCCAAATCCGCCGTCAACTACAAAAAACAGCAGAAGCTCATCCGCACCGCCAAACGCTTCCTCCAAACTTACCCCCTCCGCGACCGCCCCTTGCGCTTCGACGTCGTCACCGTCATCCTCCCCCAAAACGGCCCCCCGCAACTCCGCCACTACCCCGCCGCCTTCCGCCCGGCCTGATCTTCGCCTATTCGATGTGCACCACGCCCTGGCGGCGGTCCGCCTCAAGGGAAGAAGTTTTCACCATGTCATAAACCAGCCGCGGGTTCCGAAGTTTCTCAAACGTAAACACCGGGTCCGTCTCATCCTTGGTAATCAGCGTCACCGAGCCGATCCCCAGCAGACAGTCCAGCAGCGTCCGGTGCAGTTTGATATCCACTACGCGGAACATATCGATATTGTCCACCTTGCGGCTGAAAATCCCGCGGGTCCATTCGATCCGGTCCGCGCTGAGATCATAGCGGGTGCTCTTGAGCTTCAGCAGTTTATACACCACACGCATGACCGCCACCGCCGCCATCACAAATCCGATCAGATGCACCGCCTCCACGGCAATATCCATCCCCTTCTGCGCCATAATCTTCTCGCCGAGATACTGATCCAGCGGAACCGCCATCAGCACAATCGCCACAGCCAGCAAAATCAACGCCGACAGCAGCACCCCCGTCATGGCCCACAGCGAAGGCACAAACCGCATCGTCACCCCCGCCAGGGCGGCAGACGCGGCCGGACGCGGCGGCGAAAACGGACGCAAAGGCCGCTCCGCCTCCCGCTTCTCCCCCCGGCGGCTCACCGCATGATGCGATACCGGCAGATCCTCCCCCTCATCGAGAAACTCCTTGCACCAGCGGCACTTAACCGCATCCGCTAAAATCTCCTCGCCGCAATACACACACCGTTTTGTCCGTCTTGGCTCGTCCATGCCTTTCCCCTTGCTGCCTTTCCGTCTCCGCGACCGCCGCCCGCTCCGGTCCAAAACACCGCCCCCCAGTATACCCCATAATCCCCCGCCCGGAAATGCTTTTAAAGTCTCCGGCGGACCTCAATCTTCTCTCAAAATACAGGGCCCGTTGCTTCACGTTCTTCTTTTTTGGGCGATTTTTTTCCACTGGTTGACAATCGCAGGGAGCCGCTCAATAACCTCATAGCCGAACAAGACCTCGTCGAGCAGACCCATATGAAGGGCGTCGATGATACGGCACAGATACGACCGGCCGCATTCCCACCATGTATAATAAGCATCGATGATCAGGTAATGCAGTACGTTAATGCCTTCGCTTTTCTGTAATAAAAAAAGTTCCATCCCATCCAGCAGGGTTTCATAAACC
>JAHDQI010000334.1 GCA_018433925.1 Phycisphaerae bacterium
CTTACGCGTTTCGGATCTCAGGCAGGTTTTCTGACTTGCGTCCCGCTTCAGGACCCCTTCCCATCCGTCTGGACAGTGGGGTGTTTGTCCCAAAGAGCCGCAAAAAAACTTGCGGCGGACGCTCACAGCGGCGCGACCGTCACGGTTTTTCACCGTGTTCCCGTTTGATTATCCAAAAGGCATAAAAACACCTTCCGGACCTGTGATCCACTTTTTATTATCAAAGAACAACTGGATTTCTCAGTAAACGATCTTGTGCGAAAATGCAAGCAGGAAATTATTTTTTTACAAAGATTATTCAAAATCCTCCGGCATAAACTGGGTCGAAAACTTTGTGCCGCCCAGTTTCAGCGCCGCCAGTTCGGCCTCGCTGACCTTGCCCTGGATAAATTGCTGGACCACATCATGCGGGTGATTGCGGATGTCCTCGGCATTGCCGTCGGCAATAATTCGGCCGTGATGAAACATGAGAATGCGGTCGCTGATTTTATAAGCGCTGTGCATATCATGCGTCACCACAACACTGGTGACCTTCAGTTCCCGCTGAAGCTTAAGGATCAGCTCATTGATCACATCGGACGTAATCGGATCCAGCCCGGTGGTCGGTTCATCGTACAGAATAATTTCCGGGTTGAGTGCGATCGCCCGCGCCAGGGCCACCCGTTTTCGCTGACCGCCCGAAAGATTGGCCGGAAAATGGTGCTGGAAGCCGTCCATGCCCACCATGGCAAGCTTCTGCTTGACCATCTCATCGACCGCCTTCCAGTCCGTAATCGTATAATGCTGACGAAGCGGAAAGATAATATTCTCATACACCGTAATGCTGTCAAACAGCGCCCCCATCTGAAAACAGAATCCGAATTTTTTGCGGATGGGAACCAGTTGGCGTCCGCTCAAATGATCGATCCGCTGACCGCGGTAATAAACGTCCCCCGCATCCGGGCGCTCCAAAACAATCAAATGCTTCATAAAAACTGTTTTCCCGCATCCGCTGGGACCGATGATAACGGTGGTTTTGCCTTCCTCAATCGCCAGCGAGACATTGTCCAGGACAACATTGTCTCCGAATTTCTTATGCAGGTTCCTGGCAACAAGAATCCCGTCTTCGGGCTGATTTTTCTTTTGAATCAAGCGAGCTCCGATTTCTTCAGATCAACGGACGCAGCGGCCAGAACGTTTTATAAATCGCGCTTAACGCCACGGCAAACACGTAATTTAAGGCCAAAATCGAGATAAAACAACCAACAAACGCCTCCGTACAGGCATCCCCCACCCCTTTGGCCCCTTCACGGCAGGTAAATCCTTTATAACAGCTTATCAGGGCGATGGCCCCGCCGAAAAAAATCCCTTTGACGATCCCGGTAGAAATATCCCACAATTCCACGCCAATCGCGCTGTAATTCCAGTAGGCGCCGGCGTTTATACCCAATTGTTTTACGCTGACAAAAAAGCCCCCCAAAATACCCAGCAGATCCGCGTAGACAATCAGCAGTGGCGTCAGCAGCAGGCAGGCCAGCACACGAGGAGCCACCAGGTAGCGAATCGGACTGACCCCCACGCTTTCTACCGCCGCGATCTGCTCGGTGACATTCATCGTTCCCAACTCCGCCGTCAGGGCCCCGCCCACTCGCCCGGCCAGCATAACCGCCGCCAGAACCGGACCCAGTTCTTTCACAACCGCAATGTTAATTAATACCCCAAGCCGCTCCTCAAGCCCCATGCTGGCCAACTGTCCATACGCCTGAACCGCCAAAATCATCCCCACAAAGGCCCCTGTCGCCATGACAACCGGAACACTTTTTACTCCGATAATGTTCATTTGGTTAAATACGAGGGGGTAGGATTTCGGGTGAAAGCAGGTTTTAAACATCGCATTGAAAGAACTGGCCGTAAAACGCCCGAATCGGCCAAAATTTTCAACACTTTCTTTGCTTTTTCTGCCAATACCTTCAATCATTCCAGATCCCTTCATAGATAAAAAAAGCTTCCTCATTGACTATCGGTTGTTTTGAACCCCGTTTTTTAAAATCATTTTTTTATTCTTAAAAACAAATCATATTACCCATTTTGACATTTCTTTACTCCATATTTTATCGGGCGAAAATAGGCATATTATTTTTTACTCTATTATTTATATGCACTTACAAACATTATATTGAAATCGACACGTTTTCTATATTGCCTATTTTATCTAAAGTTTTTCTATTAACACCCCCGATAGAGAAAATTAGTTTGCTATATTGCCCATATTAACCATTAAAAAAAACCTAATCAAGTGAGGTATTTATGATCGACGAAATCGTTTTGGAAAAGTACCTGCGTGCCCTGCTGTCCGGAGATCGGGTGTCCTGTCGCATCGTAATTGAAGAATCCATGAAAAACGGCGTCCCCGCTCATCAGGTCTATGTAGATATTATCTGGCCCATTATGGTCGAAATCGATCGTCTTTACAGAGAAGGATGCATTGATTCAGCCCAGGAGGCATTCGCCTCAAGAATCAATCGCACTATCGTCAACCAGCTTCAAAATAAACTTCCACGAAAACAGACCAAATCCAAAAAAATTGCCATTTGCACCGCCTTAAATGAGCAGGCCGAA
>JAHDQI010000114.1 GCA_018433925.1 Phycisphaerae bacterium
ACCAGGGTGGGCTGAAGGCCGAATCCTGGGCCGGCGAGACAAAACTAACTCCGGGCGATGGTGTGAATGTGCTATTTACTGTCGGTACCAGTTGGGAGCCCGTTTCGTTTGACTATACTTTGGAATCCGGCAGCGATAGTCTTAAAATTATCCTGGTCAATGTTAATTATAACGGTCTGGGTACCGCCAAGTACGGCTATGACAATGTCGCGATTACCATTCCGGGCGGGACGCCTGCGCTGAAGCCGGTACCGGCTGTGGGCGGCGGTGTCAATCCGCTGGCCCCGGTGGTCAGTTGGACCAATCCGGACCCCAATTTTCCGGGCGATACGCTGACGGCCGATGTGTTTGTTCTTGAAAGCGATGTTCTTCTGACGGAAGATCCGAACATGGGGCCGCTGGTTCTTGATCCGGGTGTTGTGATGGTGGCCAATGATATCGCCGCTGAGTCGGTGGATCTGCTGGCGGCGGGCTATCCGGTTCAGGCGGATAAGTATTATTACTGGGCGGTTCATTTGACCGACCCGACTGCCGGCGCGATTGAGGGCTTTACCTGGTATTTTCAGACGTTTGATTCGCCTCCGAGCAACGCCGATGCCGGGGCCGATCAGTATCTGTGGCTGACGATGGATGACGGCACGCCGGCCGACGGCAAGGTGACCTTTACCCTGACCGGCTCGGTGGATGATGACGGCAAAAGCCCGCTGACGACCACCTGGTCGCTGGATGCCGATCAGAGCCAGACCGACCCGGCCACGACGGTTGTGATTGACAATCCCAATGCGCTGACGACGACGGTGACGATTGACAATACCGGCTGGTTCTTCTTTACGTTCACGGCCGAGGATGAGATCGGTTCGGTTTCCGATGTGGTCAACGTGGGTGTCTATGGGTCGGCCTGCGAGGCGGCCAATGAGGATCCGGCAGACATTCCGGCCCGGTATCCGAACGGTCACGGCGATATCAACGGCGACTGCGAGGTTGATCTGGAAGACCTGGCCCTGATGGCGGCAAGCTGGATTGACTGCATGAGCGACAAGCTCGGATGCACGCCGTAAGCGGAGACGGGCGCGGATCCTTTATTGAATTGGATTACACTGAAAGGTCGGGGCTTGTCCCCGGCCTTTTCTTGACATGAAGACGGCTGACAAACAATTCGGAAGGCGGCTTTGCCCAGGGCTTCGAATCGGCTTTACGCTGATCGAGCTGCTGGTGGTGATCGCGATTATCGGGATGCTGCTGGCGATTGACATGCCGGCGTTGCGCAAGGCCAAGGAATCCGCCCAGGGGGTGGTTTGTCAGAATCATTTAAGGACGCTGGCACTGTCCAATGAGATTTATGCCTCTCGCTCGGATCAGTGGTATGTGCCGATTATTGATACAACGATGACGCCGCGGGGGGAGCCCACCTGGAACTCCAACCTGGTATTTCGGGAGATCGTGGGGCTGGAGGATGCATCTGTGGGCAGCAGCTATGTGCTTCCGAAAGAGTACCTGTGTCCCTCGGACAGGCAGTCCACGGAGGCGTACTGGTCGCAGGCGGGTGTGACGTATGAGAATTTTGTCAGTTACGGCTACAATCTGACGGATTGGGGGCCGTCTTCGAGAAGCCCGGTCAACTGGTCGGGAAATATTCCCGCGGGGGACTGGGCCTGCCGGTTTCGGGCCGGTCAGATTCGGTCCTCGGCCGAGAAGATCATGTTTTCCGATGCCGGGGATATCTGGGTCCGCAAGGCAGGGGCCGACTACCGGAAATACTGGGACCAGTACGGCCAGGATATTGTCAAGTATCGGCAGGCGGGGATGTGGCAGCCGGTTTACTATCGGCATAAAGAGGGGGTGAACCTGGCTTATTTTGACGGGCATGTTGATTTTCAGCGGAAAGAGAATCTCTTTGCTTATACGGATCCTGCCGGCACATCGCCTGATTCGGAACGAAACGACCAGCTCTGGTTTTGTATTGCGGGCAATCGAAAAAGCCCGATGCCGTAAGGATTTCGAAGAAGGTATTTGGCGGCTGTTTCAGCTTCCTGCTTTGCCGCGTCGGGTTTCGATCTGCACACGGATTTCATGGGCCTTCTGCTCTGTGATTGTATACGTCATGATAATCAAAATCGCGATGAGGGACGTGACAATCGGGATGCCGACATCAAAGATCCGCAGCAGGAGGAGAGTTTTTTCTGACTGGGCTTCCTGCAGGGCGACATCGAAGCCGGAGATTTTCAGCAGGATTCCGGTAAGCAGCCCGGCCAGGGCCATGCCGACCTTGACCATCCACCAGTAGATGGCCCCGAAGACGCCTTCCCGCCGCTGATGGGTTTTCAGTTCATCGTAGTCACAGACATCGGAGATCATGGAACCCATGAGGGTAAACAGCGAGCCGGTCCCGAAGGCGACGAGGGGAGCGGCGTAGAGCAGCCAATAGGGGTGCAGCGGGTTGTAGCCGACCCATTTCAGGGCATAGCCGATGATGGACAGCGAGATCGTCAGGAAAAAGGTTTTCTGCTTTCCGATTCGGGTGGCGATCCAGCCGGTCAGGGGGATGACAATGACCAGTGTGACGGCCGAGGTGAGCATGCCAAACCAGCCCTGGAGCGTGCCGGCAAGTTGATTGCTTCCGTTGAAGAGGTAATAAATCATCACGTAGAGGGAGAATGAGATTCCAAGCTGGAACCCGTTGAAGACCAGAAAAGTCGCAGCGCAGAGCTTGACGAACGGGCCGCAGCGGAAGGTGGTCCCCAGTCCTTTGAAAAAGTCGACCGTGTTTTCCCAGAATCCTTTGGTGTCCTGTTTTTTGGGCATGGAACCGAATTTTTCACGGCAAAAGACGGCCGGGACGATGCCGAGAGCGGCCACCGTGATGCCGACGGCAATCGCCAGCGTTCTGGCCCCGTGGACGGTGTCTCGGAAGAGGTTTTCGTTGGCCATGATGGCGTAAAACCAGGGGACGCCGAGCCAGGCGACTTGCCCGATGGTGTTGGCAAAGGCATGCAGCCGCGTGCGTTCGTGGTAATCGGGGGTCATTTCGTAACCAAATGCCACAAAAGGAGTTGCGTAAATTGTATACGCAAGGAAAAAGGAAATGGACGCGGCCATGAAGGTCCAGAAATAAAACGCCTGGCTGTGGCCTTCGGGAAGCTGCCACATCAGGGCGAAGATCAGCCCGGCCAGCAGGGCACCGATGAAGATATAGGGTCTGCGGCGGCCCCAGCGGGAGCGGGTGTTGTCGGAAATATAGCCCATCATCGGGTCAGATACGGCGTCAAAGATGCGGGGTACGGCCGCGAGAATGCCCACCAGAACCGGGTCCATGCCCAGGCCGAGATTGAGGATGACGACCATGGCCGGCAGGGCGGCCGCCTGAAGGTTGTTGACCAGCATCCCGATGGCGTAGGCGGTTTTCTGGCCGAGGGGGATCCGGTCTTCCGGGGCGGTTGTATAGTGTTTCAAACGGCTCATAAGCACCTTTCTTTGAGTTGCACCTGCGGTTATTTCAAAAGTCGTTTGAGAGAACCATAGACGATCCGGGGAAATCTGTCAATATTCTCTTGACTGAAAAAATAATAAATATTATAGTAGCAACCGGTTTTTAATAAAGAGTAGTCTTGCCGCTCCGGCGGCTTTCCCGCCGCGGGGTCCGGGGCGGGGCGTACAATATAATAATAAAAGATCGGATATAGAGGTTTCTTATGTATTCTGATTTAAACAGACGCTTGAAAATGAATGCTGGCAGGGTTGTTTTGACGCTTTTGGTTTTTATGTCGCAGGCCTGCGCGGCAATCGATGCGAAATCGGGTTCGGATAAGAAGCCCTCGTTTTCGATTCAGAAGGATAGCGCCGGCAAGTACTGGTTTGCGGATGCGGAGGGGAATCAATTTCTTTCGCTCGGCATCAATAATGTGATTGCGGTGCCTTTTCGGCCGAAGCCCGGCACGGATTATTATAACCCGGTGGCCGGCCAGTTTGAGGGAGATTACGGGGCATGGAAACAGGACGTGTTCCGGATTCTGGGCGAGCACGGCTTTAATACCATTGGGGCCTGGTCAGACGGCGAATTACTGGATGGGCCGCTGTTTGGAACGATTTGTCTGTATGTTGCCGGGTATGCCCAGGAGCGCTGCCTGGATGGGCTGCGTCCGGGTTTTGAGCAGCGTGTTCGAGAGCAGGCGGACCTGATGCTGAGGCGGTATCCGCACCGGGAGACGGTTTTGGGGGTGTTTCTGGATAACGAGATGCCCTGGTATGGACACGGCCACTGGGGGGAGATTCCCAATTATACGCTGCTGGAGACGGCGTTGTCCCTGCCCGGTGACGATGCCGCCCGGCAGGCCGCGCTGGACTTTCTTAAAAAACGATACCCGACTCTTGAGGCGTTTTGTGAGGCGTGGGGCAGGCCTGTTTCTTCGTGGGAGCAGGTTACGGTTGATTTCGCGAGAAGCTGCATGAGTGAGCAGGCGATGGGGGATCGGCAGGCCTTTATCGCTTTGGCGGCCGAGGCGTTTTATCGAACGGCCAGCCGGACGGTCCGGGAGATGATGCCGGGGGTACTGATTCTTGGAACCCGGTTTGCCGGATCTGCTCCGCGTCCGGTGATCGAGGCCTGCGGGCGGTATTGCGATGTGATCTCGTTTAATCAGTACCGGGCCGAGCCGGCCGCGGATTCGGAACTGCTGACTCGTTTGTGGATTTGGGGCGGCCAAAAGCCGTTGATGGTGACCGAATATTCCTGGCGGGCGGAGGAAAACAGCAGCGGTAATCCCAATACCGGCGGGGCGGGGGCAGTGGTAAAGACGCAGGCCGAACGGGCTGAAAATTATCAGAAATATGTGGAGGATTTGCTGGCGTATCCCATGGTGATCGGCGCGCACTGGTTTGAGTTTGCCGATCAGTCTCCGCAGGGACGTTTTGACGGGGAAAACTCCAATTACGGCATTGTGGACATTCACCATCGTCCCTATGCGGAGCTGTTATCGGCCATGAAGGCGACGCATCAGCGAATCGCCGGCATTCACGCTCGATCCGATCGAGAGGCGCCGAGGTTATTGCCCAAGCCGAAAGCGGTTGTCTTTGAGGCCTCGCAGCGGCCGCAGCGCCCGCCGACGATGAATCTGCTTAGTACGGAGCCGGCCGGAGAACCGGAATTGTTTCATGCCCCGGATGCCTCGATTGCTCTTGAGCCGGGAACGGATTGCCTCGAAATCAAGATTCAGACGGGCCGCGACTGGGGGTGCGGAGTGCTGTTTTTTGGGCCGAGGGCATGGGCTGTAAAAAAGGGGCCGGCATTTGCTACCGATCTGGATGGCTACACTACGGTAGAATTGGATGCGGAAATACCAGAAAATGTAACTTTTGATCTGTTATTGGATGAGGCGGGAGTGGATCGGCCGGATGCGGTTTCCTATGACAAGAGAGCGGGTGATGATGGAGAGGGTTTTTTATTTTCTTCAATCCGGGCTGTGAGAGAGCGGAAAATCTACCGTTTTGATCTGAAAAACCTTGAGCCGCGGACGGCCTGGGGCAATCAAAAAGGGGCCAGAAGAGTCGATATCCATGCGATGAAGGGGATTGCTTTTCATTTCCATGGGGGTCAGGGAGAGAAGACAGCGCTGATTTATTCTTTGAAATTGGTCCGATAAAAGCATAAAAGAAGATTCGATTTATATGGTTTTGATTGTTTTGAAATGAACTTGTTGACAGGGGCAAATAAAAAAAGTATAATAAAAACAATGAAAGCAACCGGTTTCTATTAAAACTTAATGCAGTAAAAAGACAATCAGGAAAGAAAATGTCATGAAAATTGGAGTGCCCAGTTTAAACGATGTTGCCGAGAAGGCGGGCGTGAGCAAATCCACGGTCAGCCGGATTCTGAACAATCGTTTGGGAAACGGTTTTTCGGTAAAGGAAGAAGTGCGTCTGCGGGTTCTCGATGTGGCGAGGAAGCTGAATTATCGTCCGAACCTGATCGCGAAAAGTTTGACGATGCGGTCCACCAAGATGATTCATATCATCGGCGGCAATCATGCGCTCAGCGAGTTGGGGAACATTTACCAGACGATTGTAAACCATATTACGAAAGTAATCGATGCCCAGGCCGAGGGTTATGATGTGACGGTTGATATGTCCAGTCATAGGCCCGATGAAAGCGAGATGCCCGCCTGGAAGATTGACGGGGCGATCATTCTTGCCAAGTGCACACAGGTTACGATGGAAGATATCCTGCAGATGGGGATTCCGCATGTGGTGGTCAACGGTCCGGCCTCGAGGGGAGGGATGTCTGTGGTGCCGGACGATGTGCAGGGCACGAAGCTGGCGATGGATCATTTGTTCGGGCTGGGCCATACCCGCATTGCCTACTCCTCTCCGCTTATGAAATATATGGTGGCCGGGCATTCGAGTATTACGGATCGCCTGAATACGTATGAAGAGGCGATGCAGGAAAAAGGGCTGGATCCCATTTTCGGCTCCTTTGATGTGCTTGACTCCACCGAGGATTTTTTAAAGGAGGTTGTTTTTGAAAAGGACGCGACGGCGATTTTGGCTTATGGACATATGGGGGCTCTGAATCTTTTGCAGGCGGCCCATACCCTGGAAATCGCGGTGCCGGAGCGGCTGAGCATTTTGTGTTTTTGCGATCAGTACGCCAACCAGATTATGAGTCCGGGGTTGTCATTTATTGATTTGTGTTCGACCCGGATGGGAACGCTTGCGGCGGAGCTTCTCCTCAAACAAATGCAGGACCCTACAACCCTTCAACCGCAGCGGGTTGTTCTTGAAGAGAATCTGGCGGTCCGGAGTACAACGGCGCCGCCGTATCGGGATTAAATGAAAGAGAACTTGTTCAATCGGAAATGTCGGGGTATTTGTGTGCAAGGCCCCATTTTGTCAGGATACAAGAGAGAATGATCAGCAATCTTTGCAACGGAAAAGTCAGTACGAAAGGGCCGGGCCTCTCGGCGGATTATTCGCTGGATGAATACGGTCGTTTTCGGATCGACAACTATGACCGGCAGCCGGCCTTTGCGGGTTTTCTGCCCGGCATCGGCGGCCCGGAAGGGGTTCCGCTCTGGTGTCTGTATGTCAACCGGGGGCAGGCCATCTCGTCATTCGGCGCCGCCAACAAGGATCATGCGGTGGTGGAATTTCTGCCGGCCAACTGGGCTTATCAGCTTACGGGCATTCAGGGTTTTCGAACCTTCTGTCTTGTTGACGGGCAGTTTCATGAGCCCTTTCAGAATCATTTTTCACGTCCGGCCGCGGCATGCAAACGCACGATGTGGATCGACATGGATCGCCTGAAAATCAGCGAGGAAAACCAGGCGGCCGGTCTTCGATTTGAGGTGACTTATTTCTCGCCGGTCCATCAGCCGATCGGGTCCCTTGTGCGGCTGCTGACCATTACCAACCTGACTTCCGAGGTGCGTCGTCTGCAGTGCCTGGACGGTCTGCCGCTGATTATGCCGGCCTGTTTTACGGATGTCGGGATTAAGACAATGCGCCGGATTTATGAGGCCTACGCATCCGTCCGCCTGCTGGACGGGACGGTGCCCTTTTATGCGGCCAAAGTGATGGCGCACGATGAGGCGGAGGTCGAGGAAGTCCGCCGGGGTAATTTTTATGCTTCGTGGCTCAGCGACGGGGATTACCTGCTGCCGATCACACCGTATTATGATCCGGATTTGATCTTCGGCGTCGATCAGGATCTGGTTACGCCGCGGGAATTTCTCCGGGGGACCCTGTCAAGCCGCAGTCCGCAGGTCAGCGAAAACAAGCTGCCCTGCGCGATGACGCCGTTTGATCTGACGCTGGGTCCGAGTGAATCGACGGTCCTGGTTGCCCTGGCGGGGATGGCTCCGCATGAATCGCTGCTGCGTTCCTTTTTGTCGGGCTTTCAGAAACTGTCTGATTTTGAAACGGCCTCACGGCAAAGCCATCAATTGGTCAGCCGCCTGACGGAGCCGGCCCTGACGGTTTCGGCGGACAGCCGTTTTGACGCGTATGCCCGTCAGAATTACCTGGACAATATTCTTCGCGGGGGAGTTCCCGTTTCGCTGCCGTCGGTTTCGGGGCCTGTACTGCTGCATTTGTATTGCCGCCGTCACGGCGATGCTGAACGGGATTATAATTTCTTTGATCTGCCGGATTGTCCGCTTTCGAGCGGGGAGGGCAATTATCGTGATATCTGCCAGAACCGCCGCAGCAACGTCTGGTTTTATCCGGAAGCAGGCGACGCTGAGATTCGCCTTTTTGTTCGGCTCTTACAGGCCGACGGCTACAATCCGCTTTCCATCCAGGGGTACCGCTGGACGCTGACGGACGGGGCCGAAGCACAGTCCCTGTGCCCGAGCGGAGACGCGGCAGCACAGGCCGCTTTCCTCAAGCTGATCGGCGGCTCCTTTTTGCCGGGGCAGCTCCTGGCCTGGGCGAATTACTTTCATGTGGAAATTCCGGACCGTATGCGATGGCTGCAGGATATTCTGTCCCGCTGCCGGGCGCAGTTGACGGCCCGGGGGCATGAGGGCGGATACTGGATTGATCACTGGACCTATGTTATAGATCTTCTCGAATCGTATGCGGCGGTGTATCCGGATCGGATCGAGGAAGTGCTTACCGACAAGGCGGATATCGAATGGTTTGCCGAGCCGGCCCGCGTGGTGGGACGCAAACAGAAATATCTCCGCCGCAAAAACGGCCCCTTGCAGCTTCATGCTGTGGCGGAGGCCGAAATTGCGTCGGCGGATTTGCCCCCTGTGACGATTTTGGGCAAGTTGTGCACGCTGCTGGCGATTAAGTCGGTTTCGCTCGATTATGAAGGACGGGGGATTGAGATGGAAGCGGGCCGTCCGGGCTGGAATGATTCGCTGAATGGCCTGCCGGGATTGTTTGGCTCGTCGACCTGTGAAACCGCCGAGGCCCTGCGTCTGGCCCGATGGCTGCTGGAGACCGTGCCGAACATGCCGGATACGGAACTGCCGGAAGCGGCGGCCGGGCTGATTGACGCGGTGTTTGCCGATTTGCAGGTTGACTATGACTGGAATCGGGCTGGGATGATACGCGAAACGTATCGGGAGAACATTTATCAGTCCTGTTCGAGCCAAACGCGGGTCGTGTCCGGGCCGCGTCTTGAGCAGTTGCTTCGGGGGATTGCGGGGCGTTGTGAAAAAGGATTGAAGCAGTCCGTGGATCCGAAAACCGGTTTGCTTCATACGTATTATTATCATACCCCGAAGCTAAACGGCAAATCGGACCGGAAAACGACCGAGGTATTTTCAGAAATCGAGTCGTTCGAGGCGCATCCGCTGCCGCTGTTCCTGGAGGGGCAGGTTCACTGGCTACGAGTTTGTGATACGCAGACGGCGGCGAAGATTTATCAAGAAGTCAGAAGCGGCGAACTGCTGGATCAGGAGCTTCAAATGTACAAGCTGAATGAGTGTCTGGAGTCGTGTTCGCCGGAAATCGGACGCGCCCGCACGTTCAGCCGCGGCTGGTTTGAAAATGAATCCATCTGGGTGCACATGTCTTATAAATACCT
>JAHDQI010000257.1 GCA_018433925.1 Phycisphaerae bacterium
GCTCAGTTTCTTAGGGTCGGCCGACGAGGCCCCGGCACCTGGACGATGAATGGCGGCACACTCACATTAAGCGAGCATTTGGTGATCGGGGAGGATGATGATTTAGGGGACGGTTATTTTGAGTTTAACGGCGGCACGCTTACACTGGGGCGTCCCGGCATTACGGATCTTATCATTAATCCCAATAACGGCAGTCGGATGAATATGACCGGCAGCGCTTTGATGGTGATCCGCGGCAATGCGGTCGATTCTGTAAATGACCTCGTTGCCGCGGAAAAACTTAAAGTGTATGATGGGACCGGGATTATTTGTATCCGGTATCTTCCCCATACAAACAAAACAGAGGTCAGAGCGGTACCCCCGTTGGGTCCGAATCCGCATGATGGGGCCGAGGGTGTTGCCGCCGGCGCTGAGGTATTAGAATGGACGTTGCCTGCGCCGGTTACTCCCGGTGCGCTGGTTACCTGCGATATTCGTTTCGGAACCAGTCCGATCCCATCAGACATGAGCGTGATTGTGGATCATCAAGCGGCAGAATCCGTCCCGGTACTTTTATCTCCGAATGAAGTTTATTATTGGCAGATCACAACGTACGAAGACGGGATCCAATCCGTTGAAGGACCCGTGTTTGTGTTTGACACGATTGCTCAACCCGCATCCGCCAAGTACTGGATTGGCGGCAGCGCCGGCGATCTTTGGAATGCGGGGGCGAATTGGAATCCGGTTGGCCTCCCTGCGAGTACGGATGCGATTGAGATTCAGTCTCCACCTGCCCGGGGGCCGGTGATAGACGAAACGGTAACTGCGGCCTGTGACAGGATCTATGGGCCCGGCAATGGAAGCGCTGCCGGGTCGAATCGGATGCAGATAACGGGCGGGCTCCTGACGATCCTCCATGGCTGGAAAATCAATGACGCCTGCGCCGGACCAACCGGTGAAGTCCAAATGAGCGGCGGTACTGTCAATGCGCCCTATTTGTATGTCGGTTATCGGGGGAATAGTATTGTTACCATGACCGGCGGGATCATTAACGTCAGTGATTATCTGATAACGGCTTTTGCTTCCGCTGCTGCCGGTGAAGTAGTGATGGAGGATGGCGAAATCAATGCCACTGGGGTAGTCATTGGGGAATCCGGTTATGGACGTTGGATTATGAATGACGGCCGCCTCACACTAAACGAGGCCTTGATTATCGGGGCAGGATCTGTCGGGACGGGGTATTTTGAACTGAACGGCGGAACTGTTATCGCCGGACGTCCGGGATTTGCGGACCTGCGCATTAACGATAACAGCAAGATGAATATCACCGGCGGTCACTTGCGGCTGGCCGGCAACGCTGTCAGCTATGTTGACGCCTTGATTGAGAGCGATCAATTGACAGCCTATAATGGGATCGGCTGGTTTGAGGTAACCTATGAACCGGCGACCGATCAAACGACGGTTATCGCCAAGACGCGTTCCTGTGCCTATTATCCTGTGGCGGCAGATCTGAACAACGACAGGCAGGTGGATTTGAGTGATTTTGTGCTACTGGCGGAGGCATGGCTTGAAACACCGTTCGAGATTCCGGTTTCGTTCATTCGGGAAGGAGACCTTCCGTACGGTCATCCGTTCTGGCCGTCGCCGCAATTGAGAATTGTTACCGGGATCGACAAACACAGAAGCCGGGGAAGCGGATTAGTCATTTTGCCGGACAAGTGGCTCTTTTTCTGGCGTGAGGGCGCTTTCCATCATAATGATCCCGACTCGAGTGTGAAGATGGCCGAATCGCGCGACGGCGGCCGGACGCTCGAAAATATCAAAACCCTTTACAGGGCGGCTGAGCATGAGGGGGTCGAGTGGCTGGACATCCGGGCCCGATTGATGGGCAACGGACGGATCGGGATATATGGCGGCCGACTGAATTCGGCAGAGGAAACAGCTTCTGTCATGAAACCGTTGTTTGCCTATTCGGATGACGAGGGACAGACCTGGTCTTTTGTCAATCTGGATCACTTTGAGACGGTATCCGGTTCGCCCAGTTTTACGTTCAACCGGTTTCCCGCTTCTGCGGGGGGGCATGACACGGAGGGGTATATTCTGTTTTGGCGCGGAGGGGACGGGGATGTTCACATTGCTTATACGGTGGACAATGGTCTGACCTGGAAAGACCGGCGCGCACACCTTTCCGGCGCCAGTGCCGGCGAGATCTCGGTGGTGCAGTTGGGACAAACCAATCGCTGGATCATGACTGGACGCGACCATACCTTCCCCAATGCCGTGCACAAGTCAACAGATCTTTTTCATTGGGAGGGCCCTTACTATACGGACAAGCGCATCGGCGCCAATCCGAGTACCCTGGTCTATCACAAAGGTTTCGTTACCTGGATTGCCGCCTCGCGTCCGTATCATTACAGCAATAGCAGTGTTCATGCGCAACTCGTTAACGGTGAAATTTTACGCGGTCTTGTGACCTGCACGGTGGAAGCGGAAACCTTGTGGAAGAATCCTGGGTATTGGCCGGAGTGGTCGGTCCTGCAGAGACTTCCGGTCCA
>JAHDQI010000095.1 GCA_018433925.1 Phycisphaerae bacterium
CCCGGTCGTCAGCGCCATCCGCTGCCCCAAAAAGCCGCCCACCGCCTCCATGTCATATTCATCCGTCTGCTCATCCGGCTGGGCCACCACACCAATGCCCACAAACCCCCCGATCCCCTCCAGCCCCTCGGTTTCAAATTTTGCCTGCCCGCAATCCTTCTGCCCAAGCAGCAAATCTCCCAGCGGCGTGACCCCCAGCCGACGCGGAAGCTCGATCCCCCATACTCGAACCGGGCGAACCCGGCCCGGCCCGATCAGCAGCAGCCCCTGGTTCTTCAAAACCGCCGTGGCTGCCGCCACCGCCTCGGTCGCCTCCAGCGCATCAAGCAGCTCCCCATAACCGGCAATTGTCATCCCCGACGGGGCTTCCAGAACAATATCCCCCAGGTGCTGGGTCGCGCTGTTTTCAAGCGCCGCGATAAACCCCATAAACAAGCTGGCCGTCACCAGCAGCAGCGCGCAGCTCAGCGCCACGGCCGTAAGACTCAGCAGCATCATCTTGCGGCGGCGAAGATACCGCCCGCATAAAAAAATCGATAGGTGCTTCACGCGTAAGCTCCCGTCAGGCCCCGCCGCCGGTCAGGTAGACGGCCCCGCCGCCTCCGGCAACGCCTCCGGGCCCGCCCCGGATCCCGCCGGCTTCAGCAGCGGAAACAGAATCACATCCCGGATACTTGTGGCATTCGTCAGCAGCATAATCAAACGGTCAATCCCGATTCCCAGCCCCCCGGCCGGAGGCATCCCGTATTTGAGCGCCGTAATGAAATCACCGTCCATCTTGGCCATCGTCTCGTCGGCCGACAGCCCCCGAAGCTGACGGCGAAAATTCGCCTCCTGCACATCCGGATCATTCAGCTCCGTATAAGCATTCGCCAGTTCCATCGCCCCGGCAAACAATTCAAACCGCTCCGCCCACCGCGGGTCCGCCGCGCTCTGTTTCGTCAGCGGACACAGCGCCGCCGGATAATCCAGCACAAATGTCGGGGGAACAAGATGCGATTCCACCGTCGCCTCAAAAACCTCGTTAATCACCACCGCGTCATCCATGCCCGTTTCATCCAGGTTCAGCTCCCGGGCCTTTTTCCGCACCGCCGGCAGATCCTCAATATCGCACCCGGCATACTCGGCCAGCAGGTCCGCGTACCGCGCCCGGCGCCACGGCCGGCTGAAATCAATCTCCATCTCCCCGAACGGCAGCACAGACCCCGCGCAGTGCGTCTCAATCAAATGACCGATCAGCGACTCGGTCAGGTCCATCATATCATGATAGTCCGCATAGGCCTGGTACAGCTCCATCATCGTAAATTCCGGGTTGTGCCGCGTGCTCAAACCCTCGTTGCGGAAGTTGCGGTTGATCTCAAAAACCTTCTCCATCCCCCCCACCAGAAGCCGCTTTAAAAACAGCTCCGGCGCAATTCGCAGATACAAATCCAGGTCCAGCGTATTGTGATGCGTAATAAACGGACGGGCCGCCGCGCCCCCCGCCACCGTCTGCATCATCGGCGTTTCCACCTCCAAAAAGCCCCGCGCCTGCAGAAACCCGCGGATCGAAGCCGTCATGGCGCTGCGCCGCTGAAACCGCTCCATCACCTCCGGGTTCGCCCACAAATCCACATACCGGCGCCGGTACCGCAGGTCCACATCCGCCAGCCCGTGAAACTTCTCCGGCGGCGGAAGCAGCGCCTTGCTCAGCATCGTCAAATGCTCCACCCAGATCGTCAGCTCCCCCGTCTTGGTGGTCCCCAGCGTCCCCTCGGCCCCCACCAGATCCCCCAGGTCCAGCTTTTTAATCAGCTCCCACTGCCCGGCCAGCAGCTTCTTGCTCAGCCCGAGCTGCATCGTTCCGCTCGAATCCCGAAGTGTCATAAAAATCAGCTTGCCGATATCCCGCAGCAGCACAATCCGGCCCGCGCAGCGGCCGCGCTGGCCTTCCTGACCCTCCGTATAACGCCCCCGAACCGAGGCCGCCGGCTCCGCCCCCTCAAAACGCCCCCCGTAAGGGTCCGCCCCAAGCTGCCCGATCTGCCCGCGCTTCTCACGCCGCTGCTGTTCCAGTTTACTCATGCCTGTTTCTGTCAAGTCGCCGTCTCCTGTTTATTTGATCTCGTTGGGATCCACCGCACGCTGCCAAAGCGACGCGTCCGGCGGCTGAACCCGAAGCCCCCGCTGAAGCATCTTCGCCTGCGCAACCAAGACCGCCGTGCTCAGTTGCGGATCCGAAAGCAGCGTCTGCTCCAGATCATACAAATGCTCCGGATGAGACCCGTTCTGCACCTGCACCAGGATATCATTGTCCCGCTGCACATCCAGCATCCGACGAATCTCGTGGCTGTACATCTCCACTTCCACATCCGGGGCAATCCCCCAGTCCCGCCGGCCCAGACGCTCCATCTGGTAGCGGTTCTTGACCTGCTGGTCGCTCGGCAGATGATAGTACGCAATTGTATATTTCAGTTGCGAGCCGTCTCCCGGGTACGGCGTCACCACCTGCACCGATCCCTTCCCGTAGCTGCGCGTGCCCACCAGCGTCGCCCGATTAAACTTCGGGTCCTGCAGGGCCCCGGCCACAATCTCCGAGGCGCTGGCGCTGCCGCCGTTAATCAAAACCACCAATGGATAATTTGGATGCGTCCCCTTCTGATGAGCCATCTCATACGTCGCGAACCCGTTCCGCGGGTTGCTCTTGACAATCACCCCTTCGCTGACAAACAGGTCCGCCACCTCCGCGGCACTGTTCAGATACCCCCCGCTGTTATACCGAAGATCCAGGATCAGCGCCGCCAGCCCCTCCTTCTCCAGCCCGCTGATCACACGCTCCAGGTCATGCCGCGACGTCTCCGTAAACGACGTCAGACGCACATACCCGATCCGATTGACCGGGTCGGCCCAGTGATCCCACGTCCCCTTCTCCGTACGCTGCCAGCCGCGAATCGGCTGAACCACAATCCGGTCCCGCACAATCGTATAATCCTTTACCTCCCCCGTCGACGGACGACGAATCGTCAGCGTCACCTTCGTCCCCTTCTTGCCCGTAATCTTGCTGACCGCGCAAAAGATTGTCATCTGTTCCGTCGGCTCCCCCTCCACCGCCAGGATCTCATCATGCGCATCCAGTCCCGACCGGTAAGCCGGCGTATCTGGAAGCAGACTGACAATCGTCAGCACCCCCGTCGATTTCGAAATCTCCACCCCGATCCCGCTGAACTGCTGGGTCAGGTTCTTCTCAAAATCCTGCAC
The DNA here is from genome assembly GCA_018433925.1 of Phycisphaerae bacterium. GTDB lineage: Bacteria > Planctomycetota > Phycisphaerae > Sedimentisphaerales > Anaerohalosphaeraceae > JAHDQI01. The sequence continues at coordinate 3,238 of JAHDQI010000095.1, forward strand.
ATACCACGGCCACACCAGGTCCGTAAACGGGTCCAGCGACTGCAATACCGCCTCACTGAACTGGGCCACCATCACCTCGCGAGGCAGCCCCAGCGTCCGCTCGTTCAGCAGCAGAATTTCATCAAAAACCTGGATCAGATCCCCCATGCTTTTCTGCTCTTTGCCGCGCAGTTCCTCCTCGAGCAGCCCAAGATCGCCAAGATATTGCCCGATCTTCTCCGGCTCCGCCCGAACCACAAGCGCCTCGCCGGTTTTCTCCAGCACCCGGCCCAGCAGCCGGCACCGCTGCAGTCCCTTCTCGATCATCACCTCGTATTCGAGCGGACGCACATAATTGCTCTCCAGCAAATGCAGCGCCCGCAAAAACATCTCCGGCCGAATATTCGCGTACCGCTGACGAACCGTATCGTCACACACCCCGTCCTTCAGCGCCAGCTCAATGCCCACCATCTCCGTCAACTGATCGGCTTTTTCCCGGTACGCCGCGTCCTCTTCAAACAACGTCGTCAGCCAGTAATAGGCGTGAATGTAAGCGTCCGTCCACTGCCCGTTCTCTTCATACTCCCGCGCGCGGGCCAGCGCCGTCCGGATCGTCTCCTGAATAAACGGATCGCTGACAATCGCCTCTTTGTTCTCCTCACCCGCCAGGTCCGCCAGCCGAATTGCCACCGCCATCGCCGTATCCAGGTCATTGACATCCGGCGGCGACGAGGTCGCCAGCGCCGCCTGCGCCTCCCGCAGTTTCTCCTGCTGCGCTGTCTCGACCTGCCGCCCCTTCGACTCCCGACGCGCCTGCATCGCCTGCTGGTTCTCCAGGATTTTCCGCAGCGTTTCCACCGCCCCGTTGGAACCGTCAGCCCGGATATCCGTCACATCCGCGGCCGCCGAAAAATTCCCCTGGCAGATAAACTCAACCGCCGAAAGGGCACGCAGCGAAACGGCCACCTCCTCAGAGGAGGTCGTAAAGGTTCGGCTTTTCTCAGAACGGCTCGGTTCGCCGGAATAATCTTCCGGCTCGCACCCGCAGGCGCTCAGCAGCAGACCGGCCAGCAAAAACAGCAGGCCGACTCGGCATTTCATCAGCTTTTCGTACATAAAAATCCCATGTCAATCGGTTTTGGAAAGAAACCGGCAGGACAGCCCCTCGGCCGCCCTGCCGGCAGTTCATAGCTGGACTCCGGAAAGCCGCCGTCGGCTCCGGCTACTTGCATTCCGACGCTTTGCCGGTACAGCCCAGCACGTTCAGCTTGTGTTCGACCATCTTCTCGATCGCGTCACGGCCGGGACCCAGGTACTTCCGCGGATCAAACTCCGCCGGCTTTTCCGCGAAAACCTGCCGAATCTTGGCCGTCAGCGCCATCCGAAGATCCGTATCAATATTGACCTTGCAGATCGCCATCTTCGCCGCCTTGCTGATCGCCGCCTCCGGAACGCCCATCGCGTCCGGCATATTCCCGCCGTACTGGTTGATCAAATCCTTGAATTCCTTCAGCACGCTGCTCGAACCGTGCATCACCAGCGGATACCCCGGAAGACGCTTGCCGATCTCTTCAATTACGTCAAAGGCCAGCTTCGGTTCGGTCTTGAACTTATACGCCCCGTGGCTCGTACCCACCGCCACCGCCAGCGAATCGCACCCCGACTTCTCCACAAATTCCTCGGCCTGCGACGGGTCCGTCAGATGCGCCGAAACGTCTTCCACGCCCACCACATCTTCCTCGATCCCGCCGAGCTGACCCAGTTCCGCCTCGACCACCACCCCGTGCGCATGAGCATACTCAACCACCTCGTGCGTCATCCGGATGTTTTCCTCAAACGAATGATGCGACGCGTCAATCATCACCGACGTAAACCCGTCATCTACACACTGCTTGCAGATCTCCACGGTATCCCCGTGATCCAGGTGCATCGAAATCGGAATGTCCGGATTCTCCGCCACCGCCACGTCGATAATCGCCTTCAGATAGCTCATGCTCGCGTACTGCCGGGCGCCCCTCGAAATCTGCAGAATCAGCGGCGCCTTTGCCTTCGCGATGGCAGTAACGATCCCCTGCGTAATTTCCATGTTGTTGACATTAAAGGCCCCCACGGCATACCCGTTCTTATAGGCCATCTCAAACATCTTTTTTGTGGTCACCAAACCCATACAATTTCCCTTTTCCAGTTCATGCCTTCGTTTCTGATTCGATACTGCATCCGTCTTAAAATCCGTCGCCCAATCCGGTCAATTCTCCCGAATCGGCTCGGTCATTCCCATATACCGCCGGTTGCCCAGCGTCAGCTCCTCGATCCCCTGCGGCCAGATGTTCAGCGAAACCGCACGCCGGTCCAGTGAATCATCCAGCGAAATATTCAGCCCGTAAAACAGCCGGTGATACCGCCGGATAATCGACAGCTCGCTGCGCACCGATTTGCCGTAATCAAAATTGTATTCCTGTGCAAGGGTCATCGTATAACGGGGGCTCAGCGAATACGTCACCGCCCCGATCAGCGAATGAGAACCTTTTTCCGTCAGGGCCTTGTTCGGCACCTCCACGATCACCGGACGCAGGGTCCGGCTGCCCACATAATAGCTCAGGTCCGGGTACACGTACCGGCTGATCCCCACATCCAGTTGCTGCACATGCCCCCCGTGCAGATCATAATTCAGATCGCTCAGCACCGCCATTGTATCGCTGACCTTCCACTCCACGTCCGAGTTGATCGAATTCCGCACCAGCCCGTAATAGCCCGTCTGCCGGCGCGTCCGAAGCGGAATCGCGGAATCCGAAAACAGGAAACCCGCCGGCCCGTACAGTCCCTCCTCGCTGATCGACGAATCCGCCGGATCGTCCACCCACGTCGCGTCCAGGTCCCACCGCAGCCAGTCCACCGTACGCCGGCCCGACTCCGATCCCCGCCTCGTCTGCCACCGCTGCGAGATCCCCGCGTTATACATATTTCGCATCGCAACGGCTTTGTCGTTGTCTTCGTAAAAAACCGCCTCAAAATGAGGCCGCACAATATGACGAACTCCGTCCAGGTCCCACAGCCGGCTGCGCACCGAATCGTCCTGCTTCCACAGCATCGTCGATAGACGCACCCCGTATTCGCCCAAAACCAACTGATCCTCCGGGTCCGTCATCGTCCCGTCCAGCGCCAGGTTAAACTCGTCATGGTCTTCAAACGCGTACGTCGCCGCCGCGTACGGAACCACCTTCAGCGTCCCCAGCATCAGCGGCAGATCCACCTCGTTGCGCGTGTACGCCAGCGTATAAAAATCCTCCCCCGTCGGCGGACTCTTGTCATCCTCATCAAACCGGTTGCGCAAACGACCCACTTGCGTATCGCTGTAAAAGGTCAGCCGATGGTTCCACAGCGAAGCCCCCTTCAGATGATACGCAACTGTCGGCAGCTCCTCAATCGTATCCTCAAAGTCGTTGATCCGCACCTTGCCCAACACCGAAAAGGACCAGTTGTCCTTCAGCCGCTTCAGGTAAACCAGTGTCTCCTGTGCCTTGTCGGCGTAAAATTCGCCCCGGTACATCCACTCCTGAAAATACCGGTCCGACAGGTAGCCCACCTCCAGCGTCAACTGCCAGTCATCCGGCAGAAACATCCGGTGCCGCCAACTGAACCGCCCGCGCGTATCCCGCTTCGGGTCCAGGTTCTCCCGCTCACGCCCCAGGTCGTCCGTCCCCCGGTAACTCATCACGTATCCCAGCAGCGAGCCGAACGAATCCGGCAGATCATACTCAGACTCCAAACCCCCGCCCACCCCGCGCTGGCTGTAATAATCCAGAATCAAATCCGCATCAACCCCTTCCGGCTCCACGCGGCCCAGCACCTTGGCCAGGTTCCACCGCGTCTCCACCGACGTGCCGAACTCATTATCATTGCCCACCCGAAGCCGGCTGATCGGAAGGTCAGGCCGCTGAAAATCCGTCTCGATCCGCTTCCAGCCCCACAACGGCTGATCCCCGTACCGAAACGACACATCCTCAAACGTCCCCAGGTACCGGCGCTGACCCGCATCGCCCCCCGCTTCCATGGCAAGCCCGCGGGTCTCAAGCTGCTCCGAGGTCACAAGCACCATACGCGCCGCGTGCACCGAAATCTGCGGTAAATAAAACTCACTGTCCGTCAGCCGAACATGCTCCCCCTCAAACATCGTCTCGCTCACCCGCCGCAATGTCTCGGCCTGCACATAAACCGGCAGCGACCGCGACGGGCTGAACGTCTGCAGCTCCGCGTTGACGATCAGCGCCTGGTTGCGGCTGAAATCATAATAGATCTGATCGGCCCGAATGGTAATCTCCCCCTCCGTCATCACAATATGGCCCGCCAGGTAAACCGACTCGATCCGCCCCGACGCGATCTCGTTGCCCGCCGCCTCAGGCCCGCTGGCTGCAAAATCGCCCCCGGAATAATAAACCACCGCGCTGTCCGCCAGAAACTCCAGCAAATCCCCCCCCTCGCCTCGTTTCTGCCACAAGTAAAACCGCCCCGAAATCGTCGCCGCTTCACGGCCGTCCGGCAGCGTCATCTTCTCCACCTCCGGAGCCGGCTCCCAAAGGGCGTTAATATGAATCGGATAAGCAAACGCCGGCTCTGTCCGCTCCGCCCGCTCAGCCGTGCCCGAAACCGCTTCGGGAGCACGCCTGACGGCCGCCCCCGCCCCCGCCGCCGCACCGGACGACAAATCAAAACGATCCTCCACCGAAGGCACATACGCCGTCTTGGCCAAAGAAGGCCCCGGCCGAACCTGCTCAAACGCCGCAATCGCCCGCATATAAAGATCCTGCGACTCAAAGACCGAATCGGCCGCACGGTGCTGCGTCTCGGCCGTCACAAAAACCTGACCCGTCACCTGAAAACGAACCGTCAAAACCGATGCATTCTCGATAATCTCCCTCGTCAAAACCGTCGCCCGCGACTTGCCCCCCTGATGAACCGAAACATCCCCCGCAAGATAAAGACGGGCCTCGTAGTAATGCCCCTCAAAAACAGCCCCCGCCTGACCGCGCGAGGTCAAAATCACCACCGCCGTATCCGCCTCCATCCGGTTATCCCCAATCGAAACAGACACTCCCTCTTCAAGGATCAGTCGGCTAACTCCCGCCTCTGACTGGGTTTGCGGAACCGTCATGCGTTGGGCCGCCAGGTGAAGATCCTGCCCGGCAGGAAACAATCCCCCCACACTTTGTGCCCGCCCGGCAAGGGCTGCCGACAGCCAGATGGCCATTACGATCCGTCGATAACGCATGTATTCAACCTTATGAAGTGAACCCGGATTATACACTATTCTCGATTCTCTAAGCACATTCCGCTTCGAAAGCTGAGAAGATTATATCGGCTTTACAGCCCAATTCCAGATAAAAAACAGATATTTGGACCGCCCGCCAAAACCCGCCAAAACCGTCGATTCCGTTTGTTTATTCAAATTCGTAGTGTTTGCGAACCGGCTCGGCAACCTTCCAGAGGCACCGGAGCCCGTCGGGAAACTCAACATAATCGCCGGGCCCAAACGAAACCGACGCCCCGTCATCCGGATCGTTGGTCACCGTCACACGCCCCGCCAGAATCAGGCATTTCTCCGTCTGCGTATATTCCCACGGAAACGTGCTGACCTCGCACCCCCATGTGCCCCAGGTCTTGCAGGTCCGGGCTTCCTCTTCGCTCGGTTTCCGCACTATGATGTCTTTTACGGTCGGCATAGTATAGTCTCCCTGTCATAACGTACCTCGTTTTCTCAACGTCAAAACAAGACCGCTCCGGCCCCGCCCCATCAGCCGCCGCCGGCCTGCCTCCTATTCAGACGCCCCCGCCCCCATTTGTCAAGCCCGGACTCCCCCCGGCCGATTTTCTGGTTTCCATCTCCGCCCCCGGACGGTATCATTTCCCCTTTTCAGAACACGGCAAAAACGGAGACAATCTTGAAGACACAAAAGGTAGAGAACCTCAACCAGTGGTTTACGGCGTATGTCCGCGGCTTTTACACCAACGGAGCCGACGAGTTCATCGACACCCACATCCGCCTCAAGGAAGACCACACCGACCGGGTCTGCCGGGAAATGCGAATCCTGACCGAGGCCCTCGAATTAAACGCGCAGGATGCCAACCTCGCCCAGGCCGCCGCCCGGCTCCACGACGTCGGCCGCTTTGAACAGCTCCAAAAATACCGCACCTACGCCGATCCCAAAAGCGTCGATCACGGCCGTCTCGGCCGCGAAATCATCGACCGGCAGGCAATCCTCGACGACATCGACCCCGCAGAGCGGGACATCCTGCGCACCGCCGTCCGCTGGCACGGGGCCAAAGCCCTCCCCGAAGACCTCGACGAAAGAACCGCTTTTTTCTGCAAACTGATCCGCGATGCCGACAAACTCGATGTCCTGGCCCTCCTGATCCAAAATTTCGAGCGGTACTATGCCGACCCGAAGACCTTTCCCCTTGAGGTCGAGTTTCCCGACGCCCCCCGCGTCAGCGAACACGTCGTCCGGGCCGTAATGAACCGCCAACTCGTGGACTACGCACGCATCCAAACCCTCCACGATGCCCAGCTCGTCCTCCTCGGCTGGGTCTTTGACATCAACTTCCTGCCCGCCCTCAAACGAATCGCCGAAAACCGATACCTCGAGCAAATCGCCGGCCTCCTGCCCGACCTGCCCGAAGCCCGACAGGCCGCCGACTATGTCATAAACTACGTCAAATCCAAACTCCAGCCCGAAAACAAATAAACTCTCCCCCGCTTCAGGTACTTTCCCCTGGCGGGGCGGGGGGTTGTTTTGAAAAGGGCTTGCATTACCGGATGGGGTTTGCCATGATGCAGGAAAGGACGTTTGAGGGGTTTCAAATATGAAATGGATATGGATTTCGGGACTGGTATTTTTTTTTGCGGTCGAGGGGGCTTTTTCGTCGCCCCTTGCACGGTTTGAAATTGTGCCGGAAGACCTCGTCCTGCCGGTTCCCCTGTCTGTGGATTTAGAGGGGATTGTTTCGGATGAGGCGGCCTCGTATGTTCTGTGCCGGGCGGACGGGGAGCAGACGATTCCGGTTTCCAGCCAGGTGGAGCCGGGGCGGACGCCGCGTTTGTGGTTTTTGCCGGATCGGCCGCTGATGCCCGGCGAAAAGGCGGTTTTTGAGCTGAGGGCGGCCCCGAAGGCCACTTTGGAAAGGCCGTATCGAGCGATTCGGGACGAAACGGCCGTGACGTTGTGCTTTGAGAACCGCGATATCATCCGCTATTATCACGCCTTGCATCCTGTTCCGGAGGGAGTAAGTCCGGTGTTTCGGCGGAGCGGGTTTCTTCATCCGCTGTGGTCTCCGGCGGGGGCTGTGCTGACGCGGATTCAGCCGCCGGACCATTATCACCACTACGGCATCTGGAATCCCTGGACCCGGACGCAGATTGAAGGCCGGGCGGTGGATTTCTGGAATCTGGGCGAGAAACAGGGGACGGTTCGTTTCGCGGGGTTTGTATCGATGACATCCGGTCCGGTGTTTGCCGGCTTCGCGGCCCGCCAGGAGCATGTCGTGCTGGGGGGCGAGGGGCCGGAGAAGACGGCGATTGTCGAACTGCTGGATGTGCGCGGTTCCTCCTGTGTGGCGGACGGGCGGCTTGTATGGGTGATTGACTTTACCAGCCAGCTTCAGAACGTTCTGGACAGTCCGATTGTGCTGGATGCCTATCGATACGGCGGAGGGATCGGGTTTCGGGCAACGGAGGCGTGGACGAAGGAGAACACGTTGGTGCTGACGTCTGAGGGCAAGGGCCGGGCGGAGGCGGACGGAACGCGGGCGCGCTGGTGTGATGTGCGCGGCGCGACCGGGAACGGCCGCACGTCGGGTATTTTGTTTCTCAGTCACAGCGGCAACCGCCAGCATCCGGAGCCGATGCGGGTCTGGCCGCCGGAGGCCAACGGGGGGCGGGGGGATCTGTTTTTTGAATTCTGCCCGATTCGGCTGACAAGCTGGAGTTTAGAACCGGAGCGGCAATCCGTGCTGCGGTACCGTATGATTGTTTATGACGGAAGCATCAACCCGGAAACAGCGGAGGTCTTATGGAAAAATTTTGTCAGGCCGCCTTTGGTATTGCGGCGGCGTTAGCGGTTGTGTTGGCCGTCCTGCCGTCGGCCGGATGCCGGCCGGCCCCCGCGGACAGCACGGCCCCGCTTCCGGCGGCAGCCACCGTGCTGATCTATACGAAGAACGGCACGGGGTATGTGCATGAGAATATTAAGGCCAGCGTGGACTGCCTGAAAAAGATCTGCGCGGCCCACGGGTGGGCTTATGAAGTGACGGATGATGCCGCCGTGTTTACGCCGGGAAAGATTAGCGGGTTTGATGTGCTGGTTTTTTCGAACACCAACAATGAAACGTTTGATACGGATGCGCAGCGGGAGGTTTTTCGGGAGTATATCCGCGCGGGCGGGGGATTCGTGGGGATTCATTCCGTCTGCGGATCGGAGCGGTCGTGGCCGTGGTTCTGGGCGAACCTGGGGGGGAAGTTTGTGCGGCATCCGAAACTGCAGCCGTTCGAGATACGGGTAGTCGATGCCGATCATCCGTCCACCCGGCACCTGCCGAAAACGTGGGCATGGGAGGACGAGTGCTACTTTATGAACGAACTGAATCCGGGGATTCATGTGCTGCTGGCGGCGGACCTGACGACGATTGAGGATGCGGAGAAGGATCGCTATCCCGGCCGTGTTTTCGGGGACGTTTTTCCGCTGTGCTGGTACCAGGAGTTTGAAGGCGGGCGGCAGTGGTATACGGCGCTGGGCCATCAGATTGAACATTATGAAGATGCCGATTTTATCCGGCACCTGGCCGGGGGAATCGCCTGGGCGCTGGGCCGGAACGAATTCCATAAACCGACGATCCAGGCAGGGAGACAGAAACCATGAAAAGACGCAGCTTTCTGAAACAGTCGCTTAGCACCGCAGCGGGCGTTTTCGGTATGCCGATGCTTGTATCTTCATCGGTCTTTGCCAAATACCGGCCGAATGACAAGATCCAGATTGGGCAGATCGGCTTTGGGAGAATCGCCCGGGGTCATGATCTGCCGGAAACAATCAAGCATGATATGTGCCGGGTTGTGGCGGTGGCGGATGTGGATATGCAGCGGGCGAAAGACGGCAAGCAATGGATTGAGGGGTATTACGCGAAGAAGACCGGTCAGGAAAAGTATGTGGACGTTGCCGTTTACCGGGATTATCGTGAACTGCTGGCCGACAAACGGATTGACGCGGTTATTATCTCGACACCCGATCACTGGCATGCGCAGCCGGCGATCGAGGCGGCGCTGGCGGGCAAGGATATTTACCTGCAGAAGCCCGCGTCGCTGACGATTCGCGAGGGCCGGCAGATGAGCGACGCCGTCCATCGCAGCGGCTGCGTATTTCAGGTCGGCAGTCAGCAGCGGTCGATGGATCCGTGGCCGCAATTTAAGCGGGCCTGTGAGCTGGTCCGCAACGGGCGTATCGGGCCGATCCGGCATATCCAGGTGGGGCTGGGCACGGATCCGGGATGCGGGGTCGAGCCGGAGATGCCGGTGCCGGAGAACCTGGATTATGATAGATGGCTGGGGGCCACGCCCGTGGTTTACTATACGGAAAAACGGGTGCATCCGCAGAGCGACTATTCCCGTCCGGGGTGGCTCCGGTGCGAGCAGTTCGGCGCCGGGATGATCACGGGGTGGGGCGCCCACCACCTCGATACGGCGCACTGGGGCATGGATACCGAGTACACGGGGCCGGTGGAAATTGAAGGGACCGCCGAGTTCCCCAAATCCGGCCTGTGGGATGTGCACGGCGATTTTCGGGTTTATGCCAAATACGCCAACGGGATCACGATGGAAATCAGCAGCGCGTTTCCCAACGGGGTGCGTTTTGAAGGGACGGAGGGGTGGGTTTTCGTCAACCGGGGCGGCGGGCAGGTGACGGCCAGCGACCCGGACACGGGGCCGACCGCTTCGAACGGTCTGGAAACCAGCAGCCCGGCTATTTTTGAAAGCCAGATCGCCTCGCATGAGATTCATCTGTATGAAAGCCCTGAGCAGCACCGCAACTGGCTTGACTGCATTCGGAGCCGGAAACTGACCGCGGCCCCGGCGGAGGTCGCCCATCGGTCATGCAGCGCCTGCCTGGTCAGTCATATCGCGATGAAACTCCGGCGCAAACTGTATTGGGATCCGCAGCGGGAACGGTTTAATAATGATGACGAGGCCAACCGCATGATTTCGCGTCCGCAGCGGTATCCTTATGGAACGGATTTTATCCGGGTGTAAACGACTTTTTTCAGAGGAAAACCGAATGATGAAACGAACGTATATAGGCGCCGCCCTGGCGGCGGTGTTGGCGGTTCTTTGCGGCTGCCGGGAGGTTCCTGTGGCTCCTCGGGGAATGGATACGGTTCGATTGATTACGCTGGACCCCGGTCATTTTCACGCGGCGCTGGTTCAAAAGACCATGTATGACCGGGTGGACCGGCGGGTTCATATTTATGCGCCGCCGGGGCCGGATGTGCAGGATCATCTGAGCCGGATTGACGGGTTTAACAGCCGCGCCGAAAAGCCCACTTCGTGGGAATCGGTGGTGTACGAGGGGCCTGATTTTATGGACCGGATGATTGCGGACCGGGCGGGCAATGTCGTGGTGATTTCGGGGAATAATGCCCGCAAGACCGATTTTATCTATCGATCAGTTCAGGCGGGTTTTCATGTGCTGGCCGACAAGCCCATGGTGATTTCGCCGGACAAATTTCCGCGGCTGATCGCGTCGTTTGAGGAGGCCGAGAGAAAGGGCGTGCTGCTGTATGATA
>JAHDQI010000248.1 GCA_018433925.1 Phycisphaerae bacterium
AAACGATTCCTTTTTCTGACTGTTTTTTCATTGATCCCAAAACAATACAAGCCCGGTAATATACCGGGAACGGGAAAGCAGGTCAACCGAAAATTGCCAAATTTAGCCAGAAATCGGTTTTTTTGACCTTCTTAAAAGGGCTCTTCCGAAAACAGCGGGTTAATGGCTCTTAATCGGAACAAGAACCATGGTGATCCTTCTTCCGAGCATCTGAGCCGGCCGTTCGATTTTGGCCAGTTCCTGTAAATTCTGGACAATTTCGTCCATAATCTGATATCCCAGCTCCACATGCATCATTTCACGGCCGCGAAACTGCATGGTAAACTGAACCTTATGGCCTTTTTCGATAAATTTCGCAGCATGATTGACCTTGATTTCCCGATCATGGTCGTCGATTTTCGGCCGAAGACGGATCTCTTTAAGCGTGACCACGTGCTGCTTTTTCTGGCTTTCTTTGGTCTTTCGTTTTTGCTGATATAAAAACTTGCCGTAATCCATAATACGGCAGACCGGCGGCTCGGCATTCGGTGAAACCTCCACCAGATCAAGGCCCGCCTCAAAAGCCCTGTTTTTTGCTTCTTCAATCGGTACTACACCAACCTGATTGTTCGATTCGTCAATCAGCCGTACCGGGCTGATCCGAATCCTTTCATTGACCCGAAAACGCTGTTCTTTGCTAATCGCTTGTCACCTTTCCAAAAAATGGTTTTTCTGCGTCATTCCCTCGCCTCGGAGAATGACAAATTATAGACTCAACGACTGCGATTTGCTGTTGATTTTTTCACGCGACTTTGAAAGGAACTCCTCCACAGAGACCGTATGCCCTTCTTTAGTTTGACGGATTCGCACATTGACCGTCCCGTTTTCCTGTTCCTGCGGGCCAACCACCAGCATATACGGAATCTTGTCCGCATGGGCTCGGGCAATCTTGGCGCCGATTTTATCATCGCTTAGATCCAAAGAACTCCGGAGGGCCCCCTCCTGCTCAACGCGTTCAAGGATCTGCCGGCCGTAATCATTGGTTTTCTCGCTGATCGGCAAAACCCGGACCTGCTCCGGGGCCATCCAAAGCGGAAAACGACCGGCGTAATGCTCAATTAAAATGCCTAAAAACCGCTCAAGAGAACCGAGGATCGCCCGATGGATCATCACCGGCGTCTTTTCCGTATTGTCCCGGTCTGTATAGACAAGTTCAAATCGTTCAGGCATCGAAAAATCC
>JAHDQI010000104.1 GCA_018433925.1 Phycisphaerae bacterium
CGCCAAGAAAAAGCTCTCCCCCTGCCAAGGGGGAGTACCGAAGGGGAGGGGGTTTTTAAAATCAGTTTCCGCCAAAGGCGGTTTCCTCATTTCTTTTCTCTTTGACCCAATCAAATCGCGGCAAAACTCGGAAAAAACCGGAGAAAAAGCGGCAATTTTTGGACAAAAAACGGACAAAACAGAACAAAGAGCGGACAAAAAAGGAAAAGGAACGGACAAACTTGGCGTCAGGAATAATACCTACAAAACCGCCCAAAAACAGCGTTTCCAGCCCAAAAACCCACAAAATAGCCCATCTCACTTATTTTTCGAAGAATCTACTGGGCGATAACGCTCGAAATCCGGAAGACCGGCAGCAGCAGCGCGATAGCCAGCGTCCCGATGATCAAACCCATCAGCGTTATCATCAGCGGCTCGATCAGGGCCGTTGCGGTGCGGATGGAGTTCTGGAGATTCTTCTCGAGAAAAATCGAAATCTTATCGCAGACTCTTCCGATCTGCCCCGACTTCTCCCCCGCCCGAAGCATCTGCAATATACTCGGTGCGATCAGCCCGTTATACCGGGACAGCATCAGGGCATCCGAGAGTTGATACCCATCGCGGATCTTCTGGTCGGCCGTCTCCCACAGGCAGCGGAAATAATAGTTCCCGCAGGAGATCTTCATCACATCCAGCGCATCCAGCAGGTTAACGCCCGTATTAACCATTGTCGCCATAATCCTCATCGAACGAGTCAGCACCGAATCAATAAACATGGTCCCGAATATCGGCGTATGCACCTTAACCCAGTCCAGGACCTTCTGCCCTGTCACCGTCCGCTTCCAGGCCGACAGCGCAAAAAATCCACCGACCAGAACCGTCAGCGCCGCCGCCAGAAAAAGCGGATTGCCCATCAGACTGCTGAAATTCACTAGCACCTGAGTCAGTTTCGGCAGCGCCGTCCCCCGGGATTCATAAATTCGCGTAAACCGGGGCAGTACAAAGAACATCAGCGACCCCGTGGCCGCCACAGCCATCAGGAGCATGACGATCGGATAAATCATCGCGCTTTTGACCTGTTTGCGAGTCTCGGCATCGGCATTCAGATACCCGCTTAGAACGCTGAGCATCTCGGCCATCTTGCCCGAGGCCTCCGAGGCCTTAACCATACTGATGAACATAGTCGTAAAAATACGCGGATATTTCGTAAGCGCGGCCGAAAAGCTGTCCCCGTTTTTTATCCGATCAGCAATGTCGAGAATAACCTCCTTAAACGCACAGGGACGCATCTGTTCGGCAATCGCTTCGATGGCATCGCTGAGCACAACCCCGCTGTCAAGCATGACCGAAAGCTGCGTGGTAAACAGGATCAGATCGGCCTGATTGACCCGGACCCTCGATACCGTCTGGACGGACTCCCATCCGGCTCCGGGGGTCCTGAAACGATCCTTCCGAGCGGCCGTGGGGCCTGCCTGTCTGGGTGGTGTTTGCAAAGCCGAGGTCATGATTTCTTACTCCGATACATTGGCCACACGAAGGATTTCATCAATGGTCGTGATCCCGGCGGCGACTTTGTCAATTCCGTCAATATGAAGCGGCTTCATACCGTTTTCTACGGCCGCCGCACGCAGCTCCTTCAGCGTAGCGCCCTGGGTAATCCGCTCAAGGATATGATCGGTGGGGATAAACAGTTCATGAATCGCGATCCGGCCGATGTAGCCGGTGTTGCGGCATTTTTTGCACCCGATTCCCCGGTAGAAATTGGGCAGCGAGCCGGTCCAGGTCTCGACAGCCCGGCGAATGCTCAGGGCCGGTGTGAACTGTTCCTTGCAGTTGGGGCAGATTTTGCGGACCAGCCGCTGGGCCAGTACCCCAATGAGAGACGCCCCGACCAGATAAGGGGCCACACCCAGGTCCAGCAGCCGGGTCACCGCGCCGGGGGCGTCGTTGGTATGCAGCGTGGAGAGTACGAGGTGCCCGGTCAAGGCCGCCTGCACGGCAATGTTGGCCGTATCCTGATCGCGGATTTCACCGACCATGATGATATCCGGGTCCTGACGGAGGAGAGAACGCAAGGCGCTGGAAAAGGAAAACCTGGACTGCTCATGCACCTGGAACTGGTTGACCCCGTGAATGTTGCATTCGACCGGATCCTCCACCGTGCAGATATTTACCTTTTCGCTGTTGAGTTCAGAAAGCGCCGCGTAAAGCGTCGTATTTTTTCCGGAACCGGTCGGACCGGTAACCAAAACAATGCCGTTGGGCATCCCGACGATCTTTTTGAACGACTGCAGATTTTCATAACTGAAGCCAAGCGACTCCAGGTTGGTCAGGATTTTTCGCATATCGATGATTCGAATGACCACCTTTTCGCCGTAGGTACCGGGCATCACGGAAACGCGCAAGTCGATGGGACGGCCCTGCATCAGGACATGAATGCTTCCATCCTGGGGAAGACGCCGCTGGGCAATATCGAGCTCCGCCATGATCTTGATGCGGGAGACAATCGCCGCGTGCATCTGGTACGGCGGGCGCATTTTTTCAAAGAGAACCCCATCAACACGGTACCGGACACGAACTTTCTTTTCATCGGGTTCGATATGAATATCGCTTGCATTTTCATGCACAGCGCTGCAAATCAGATAATTAACCAGCTTGACCACGGGAGACTGCCCTGCGACCTCCTCAAGGTTGGTAATGTCCTCGGGCAGATGCTCGATCATGGAAAAATCTTCCAGGGCCACGTCATCAATGATGTCATCAATGACGAAGACATTGGCCGCGGGCATATACGTTTGCAGGGTGGCCTGAATGTCCTTTACGGTGGCACAGACAACCTGCACCCGGCAATGGCTCAGCCGGCGGATTTCATCGAGGAGAAAAACATTAGCCGGCTCGCTGACCGCCACCGTGAGGGTATCAAAGACCTTGAACAGGGGAAGAACCGAATGTTCTTCCACAAAATCGCGAGGAAGAATCTCGACAACGGCCGGATCACAGAGTTTAGGCGTGATCTGGGCATAAGGCAGGCCGTAAGTCTCCGCCAGGGCCGAGGCGATTTGATTTTCAGTACAGAAATTCATCTCCACGAGCAATTCGCCCAGCAGACGGCTATGGCCGCTGCGAGACTGCTGCTGCAGGGCCTGTTCAATCTGCTCGGCCGTCACAATGCCCCGCTGCAGAAGCAGTTGCCCCAATTGCAGCCGTGTTTGTACCGAAGTATCCGTCATCATTATTCCGCTGATTAAACGAAGCTTTTGACCGCTTCGGTCAGTTCCGAATAAGTATCAAGCTGCGGCAAAAGCCGCGTAATTTCAAGAATCTTCCGGCAGTTCTCGTCCAGTCCCGCCAGTTTGAGCTGACGGGTCTGCTCCCGGCATCGCTCGCTGAGTTCGACCAACTGTTCGAGGGAGGCACTGTCCAGCAGGATCACCCGCGTCATATCAAGAACCAGGCCTTCAGTTCCTGCGACAAGGGCGTTGGAAACCGCCTCCTCAAAGGACTTGAGGGACTCGACAGTAAACTCTCCCTGCAACTGAAGGATCACAATGCCGTTTTGTTTTTGGCTTTCAATCTTCATCGAATCAGCGCCCCGACGGCCTTGGTTCCGTATTCTTCAAAATTGCTGTAATTCCAGGTTTCAATAAATCCATCCTGAATCATTTTCCACAATTGATCGATAGGACTGTCCAGAAAAGCCCGCGCGACAATGGGATCAAACTGGCTGCCGATTCCCTTTTCGACTTCTGTCAGGGCCCGCCGAATACTCATTGCATCGCGGTATACCCGCCGCGAAGTCATGGCGTCAAAGGCATCCGCCAGGGCAATAATTCTCGCGCCAAAGGGGATTTCTTCCCCGCAAAGTCCCTCGGGATATCCCTGACCATCATATCGCTCATGATGATGCAGAACACCGGGAATGATATCTCTCATCTGAGGTATTTCTGATAAAATCGAGGCCCCGATTCGGGGATGGGCCAGGATTATGGAGCGTTCTTCGTCCGTCAGTTTGCCCTGCTTGCGAAGCACGGTCTCGGCGACACCAATCTTTCCGATGTCGTGCAGCAAACCGGCCAGATAAATATAATGAATCTGCTTTTCCGGCAGCGGTCTGATTTCCCTGAGATGCTCGGCAATCCATCGGGAAATCATGGCCACTCTCTCCGAGTGACCGCGTGTGTATTGATCTTTGGCATCAATGCTGTTAGTCAGGGCTTTCAGGGATCCGATGAAGAGTTCTTTCAAGTCACTGAACAATCGTCCGTTCTCAATAAATACGGCGCATTGATTGGCCACCGAATTAAAGAGTTTTACATCGGTGCTGTCGAAATCGGGCTTGTTGACAATATTGGTAGCTACCAGGAAGCCCATCATTTTATCCGCCGGGCCAAGAGGAACGGTCAGGATATTTCGAACCTGATCCGGCCATGCGTATTTGAAAGGTCGGTCTACCTGGCTGTCCAGCAGGGCTTCTTTCCCGGCCGTCAGTTCTGCCGTCAGATGCATCTGCAGAATATCGGCCATCATCGGATCGAATGCCACCAAGCCGGAACCGGCACTGAGCACCAGCCGCTTCATGCTGTCTGATTTCTTTTCGAGAAAAATCGCGATCCCCTCGACCGGGACCAGTTGTGTTAACTGATCGCAGGCCAATTGCAGATAGGTGGCATTGGACTGATCCAGATTCATGTTTGTACTGAGATTGTACAGAAGCATGATCTGCTCATAACACTGAGATAACTCTGTGCTGAGCTTCTCCAGATGCTGTTCCATGAGCTCCGAATCCATCGGGACTGAAGGTTTTGTATTGGCTGTCATTTCAGAAGTTTCCGCCTTCCCTGGGTCGTTATCATTTATACCGCTGTTTTCTTTCCCAGCACCTGCTCAATGCTTTGGAGGACCTCTCTGGGACTGAATGGCTTGCTCAGGCAGGCGGCGATCTTCAGGGTTTCCGCCTGCTGGTCATCAATCGCAAATCCGCGGGCTGTCAGCATGAGAACCGGCGTTTCGGCGGTGCTCTCATTCTGTCTCAGTTTTTCGATCAGCTCAAGCCCTGTCATCTGAGGCATCTGATAGTCTGTGACAATTACATCGGGATTGTGCTGACAGGCCAGTTTGTAGGCCTCGCTTCCGTTATCCGCCGTGAGGACATCAAACCCATTGTTTCGCAGCTTGATCGCTACGACCTGTACAATATGAAATTCATCGTCTACAACCAGCGCTTTCCGTTCTGACATAGTCTGCTCCCATTTTAAGAATATCTCATTTCTGTTGGGGCGCTCCGTCTTGCAAGGCCTGTTCAGATCGTTACGGCCTGCCGGCCGGTTTCGGCCAGCGGCAATTCAAATCCGAAGGTGCTGCCTTCCCCGATTTTGCTTGTAACAAACACACGTCCTCCATGGACGGTTTCGACAATTTGTTTGACCAGATTCAAGCCGAGGCCGGTTCCTTTCGCATATTTTTTATTGGCCTCAACACGGTAAAACTTATCAAAAACATGATCCACATCGTCAGGAGGAATGCCGACCCCGCTATCCTGAACAGTTACGGTGATGCATCCATCGGCCTCATTGACCTGCGACTGAATCGAAACGGACCCGCCTTCCGGGGTATATTTGACGGCGTTGCTGAGCAGGTTAATAACCACCTGCGAGATCATGTCGCGATCCACCCGGGCCTGATCGTACAGAATCGGGGCCTGGGAATGGATTGTAATATTTTTTTCCTGGGCATAACTTTTGATCATTTCCACAGCATCCCGAATAACCAACGCAATGCTGTGGTTGTCACGATTGACTTTTACCAGCCCGGATTCAATCCGTGAGATATTGAGGATATCCTCGATCAGCCGGTTAAGCCGGAGGGCCTGCCCCTGAATGATTGAGCAGAATTGACGTATGGTTTCGGTGTCCTGGGCCTCCCCGTCCACGAGCATTTCCGCATAGGCATTAATGGAGGCAAGCGGTGTTTTCAGCTCATGGGAGACATGACTGACAAACTCGTTTTTCATCTGGGAGATTTCTTTTTCACGGGTGATATCGTGAAGTACCACAACTACGCCGGCGACCGTTTCGCTTTCATCAAATAAAGACGAAAAGACCGCATCATAGGTTCGCAATCTGCCATCGCGTGTGAACGTCAGTTCATGCCGAACATGCCGTATTTTTCCGCTTCGACTTTTACGGATTTTCTCACAGAGCATTATCTCGCTGACGGCCTGGTCAATGCCCTTCGGCTGGCGGGGATCCAATTGAAAGTCGAGCAGGTGTTCGGCCGCTTCATTGGCCAGCACAATCTGATCCTGTCCGTCCGTGACCAGTACGGCATCTCGAATGCTGTGAAGAATGGCCTCTGCCGAGGTCTTTTGCCGCTGAAGCGACTGAATCTGGAAAGCAAGGTCCTGGTTTTCGCTTTGAAGCCGTTCGGCGGATTGGCGGCACTTTGCTCCGTAGGCCCAAACGGATTGTGCCATCGGCTTTAAAACGGCCGGCACTCTGCATTCCGCTGCCGCATTCTGCAAATTCAGGCCGCTCAGAACGGCATCCAGCCCGCGAATAAAGGTTCGCATCAGAATGCCGTAAAGAACCAGTCCGACCCAGGCCGACAGCCACAGACCGATGACCAATACCGGATGCAGGCCGGAGGAACCCGCTAAAGCCGCCGCGACTGCAAACAGGACTGTACCTGCAACTATTCCCGTCGTTTTCCAGATCAACTGTTTCATCCCTTTGTTGACCACGATTTAAAGTGTATTTCCTTCTCCCATAATCAGTTGCATCATGGGACTATCGGGTTTAATCTGTGAGGCCTTTTCAAACGCATTCCGGGCCTGGGCATTCTGACCAAGCTGCTGATAACATCGTCCCGCCATCCACCAGCCAAAGGCCTCCCACTGTGAATCGCGAGAAACCTTTTGGAAGACCCGAACTGCCTCGGAATACTTCCTGTCCATATACAGAGCACATCCAATGACCACTTCCGCGTCTGTCCAGGCAGGTTGATATTGCAGGGCTTTTTGTGCGCACTGACGTGCACGGCCGGCCTGCTCAGCCCCCAGGGCGGCCTGACCCATTTCCAGCCAAAGCTGCGGATCCTCCCGACGATAAACGCTCAGCTTGTCATACCAGTTGAGGGCCTTACCGTACTGACCGGCCTGCAGCGTACAATATGCCAGCCAGCCGAGCACATGTTCCTGCGGCAGATCCTGCTTCGTTTGCAGCAGTTTTTCAAACACATCGGCCGCCGGCTGCCATTGCTGACGGGCCATGTAGCAGACGCCGAGCCCTTCCAGTATCTGCGGATTATTCCCCTGCCGCAGAAGGGCTTCTTTATACAATTGAACGGCTTCTTCTGAGTTCCCCTGGCGCTGGGCCAATTCCGCAGAAGCAATCAGCATATCCGAATCATAAGGAAGCTTTTTTCGCTTTTCCTCCAGAAGCTGCCGGGCCTGGTCAATCTGCTCGCCAATGGTATACAAGTGGACAAGCGAAAGAATGTAATCAACCCTGGCCGGCTGCAGTTCAAGTGCATGCCCGTAGCAGTCCCGGGCCTGATCCAAACGATCCTGATCCTGATACAGGATACCGAGGACAAACCAGGCCTCATGAAGACCGGGTTTCAGTTCAACAGCCGTACGAAATGACTCTGCGGCCGAGGCGTATCGACCTTCCTGCAGATACAGACGTCCGGCCAGATAATGAGCATCCGCAGAATGCGGATCGGCCTGGAGACATTTTTGGAGCAGTTTATACGCATCTTTCAGGCGTCCTTCCTGAAGGTATTGTTCGACCAGTGGAAGTTTGGCCTGCGCGGCTGATTTTTCCCATCGCTGTTCCATGGCCTGTTTTCGTTCCGCGTAAGGCGTACAGCCGGAAAACAGGATACATCCAGACAAAGCCGTTATGCTGACAACCAATATGTATATCTTAAACCGTTCCATCTTCAACTCCTGTCCAAACAATCCATGTATTATAAAAATCCGACCGGCGAAACATTCGCCGGCCGGATAATTCTACGAAGGGATTTACCGGCGATCCCACTTGCCGGATTCTTCTTCTTCGATCTTCTTCATCATAAGACGTTCCATTTGCTGATAATCCTCTGGGCGGGCTTCCCGGAGAATCCGTTCCTTGAGCCGGATGCTGTCCAGCCAGTTACGCTGAATGGCAAAGGGGCTGTTCAGAATCGCCAGGGCACACTCATAGTTGCCCTCCATGTAGTATTTGACCGCCTGGGAATAGCGTTCTTCATCGATTCTGGCCCGGCTCATCCAGGTCAGGTTTTCGCGGGCATTATAGGTCAGCCGAAGCATATCCTGTTCACGTCCGGCGCCTTCGGCCTCTTCGGGATCATTGATGATATGAGGCGTCAGAAGGACGATCAATTCCGTGCGAATACTGACATCGCTGGTACCGCGGAACAAATCGCCAACGACAGGCAGATCACCCAGCAAGGGAACCTGGCTGCGGGTCAGGTTGGTTTCTTCTTTAAACAAGCCGCCGATTACGATGGTCTTGCCGTCTTTGACCATAATATTGGTCTGGACTTCTGTTGTGGATTCGCTTGGAAGCACATATCCCTGATCCACCACAACTACCGGGGTACTCTGTTTCGGATAGATTTCCATCCGGATCAGTCCATCGCGACAGACGAATGGACGGAATGCAAGCTGGGTACCGCCTTCAAGAAATTCGACCTGCTGCGTAGCGCCTTCAGGGCCGATATTGGACGTCGTGATATATCCTTTTCGATCACCAATCATAACCATGCCGGCCTGCTTATTGAGGGCCAGAATCTTGGGATTGGCCAGCAGGGTCGTATCGGTTATGCTCTCAAGAGCTGAAATCAGGACACGGACATGATCTTCCAGTATCCCGATAGACAGCCCGCTTGTGGATTCAGGCGTGAACCCGCCCTGGCTTACAAAGTCGCCAAAATCTTCCGGCGTATCCGCATAACTGCTAAATTTGACATCCAGGACGTCAAAGTCGATGCCAAACTCCGTGGTTTCGTCGAGTACGCATTTGAGAACCGTCACTTCCACGAGAACCTGGGGCGGCTGTACATCAACCTGGGCGATGATTTCCCGGATAGACTTGAGCACTTCAGGATAATCCTTGACCACAAGCCGGTCGCGAATCGACAGACTGTCGCCGCCGCTTCCCACTTTCAGATCAGACATGGCTGCCGTCGTAACCCCCAACTGTCCGAATTCGCTCAGCAGCGGCTCAGCCAGTTTCCGGGCTTCTTCGGCGTTGATATAGTACAGCGTAATCATTTCCCGCTCAAATCGGGTTCTGTCCGCCATAAATTCTTCGTTGGTGTATACGCGAACAAAGTTTCCCTTGATCTCGTATTTGTGCGTTCCGAGGACCGCCTGGAGGGCTTCCTCAAACGTCACGTCATAGAGATTGGTCACGGTTACCAGACCATCCACCCGCGCCGAGGGCACAATATTTTTGTGGTACATCTGCGCCAGCATCTGGAGGGCATCCTTGATCGGCATGTCCTTGCGAAAACTGATGGACTGAAGCGACTGCACGGACGAGACCGCCGAGGCCTGGCCGGTCACCGAGACTTCCGAGGCCGGCTCGGCCGCCGGGACGACGGATGGATCTGCCTCCTGGGCGATGACCAGGGCCGTCAGACCCAGGACCGCCAGCAGCCAGACGCAGCCGGTTACAACAAACTTTTTGGTATTGCCGTTTTTTTTGCTTTGTAAAGTCATAAGACACCGCCTTTCTACGAATTGAGCCACTCCGAAGAGGGCATCCGGATTGTCAGGTCAAACACCTGCCACACGAGTTTGATCTCTGTTGCTCTGATTTCCGTTACTTTCAGCTCATACAGTTCTCCGTTTTCTTGTACCTTTATGGTTGAACCCCTGAACAATACAGTTCCGTTTACACACGCTTTTATAGGGACTCCGTCGGTATCCTTCACAACGGCCTCGAGAACCAGCCGCTGTGCGATCCGATGAAGATCGGCCTTGGTCTTTTGTTCCTTCCAATCAACATCTGAAATTTTCGAAGAAGTTGCCGGCGTCTGTTTCGAATCATTAAACCATTGTGACGCATCCATAATGAATGGATCCGTTTGGATCCGGTCATGACGACCGGAGACCACCGGAAGCGTCAGCGGCTGAATACGAACCGATTTTTCAGCCGGATCAGCGACGGCGGCGGAAGGCACAACGCTCTGGGCGGCGGCCTTGGCCGGACCGGACCGATCGCGAAGCAGAACCCGTATCCATAAGCCGGCCATGATAATCAGGAGAATCGCAGCCATAATCATCTTGGGGCTTACGGTCTCCATGAAATTGCCGGAAACGGCATTCGAATTTTTTCGCAATCGGTTCATAAGATTTATTTTTGCGCGTCCTTTGCCTGATAGAATATTTTGGCTTTCGCCTGAAGCGTCAGCGTACCGGACAAATCCGACGCATTGCTCAGGTGCACTTCCTCCAGTCGAATCAGGCGGTCAAACTGCTCAAGCGACCTGAAAAATTCAAAAATGTTCTCAAACGTTCCGCTGCATTGAATTTCCAGCGGAATTGAACAGAATCCCTCGCTGCAACTGATTTGTCCGGGCCGGACAAGCTGATCGGAGAGATGATTGCCGTTCATGATTTCAGCGATCTGCTGCCAAAGCTGCGAGAATCCCTGTTCTTCCGGAAACAGACGCGAAAACTCCTTCGCCCGGGGTTCCAGCTCCAGCACCTGCCGATGCAGCATCGGAAGCTTCTCGGAATAGGTCCGGATCTCATCCAGTTTGTCGTTTTGCTTGCTCAGGATCTGCCGAAGGGCCTTTCGCTGGACATGGACAGGGTAATACTGATAGGCCCCCAGGGCGGCAGCAGCCAGCAGCATCCCCATCAGAATCAGCATCGGATATTGATCAAAAATTCTTTTCATGTCAGTTCAGGATCTCAAAATCTGCGACATAGCAGAGAATTTCAAATTCCGTAACGGTCTTTTCAAAACGAGACTGGTTTCTCGAAAAAACAGGCACAACGCGTATAAAATACTCGGACTCATCCAGCCGGGAGATCAAAGCGGCCGCTTCGGCCCCGTCTGCGGCGATCCCGGCCAGCACCACCTTCAGAATCGAATCCGAGAATACCAGAGACTCCTGCCGGGCGGTGTTTCGCCGGACCTGAATGCCCGCCGGACTGCTCTGGCGGGAGGTTTCAAGCGTTTCCGGAGAGCTTTGGGTTACGGACACCTTTGTCAGCACCACCCGCGGGCCGATACAGGACGAAAGCTCTGCCAGAATCGGTGATAGCTGCGTGCGGGGCTGAAGGTCCAAAAGCAGCTTCTGTTTGCGGCTCAGTTCCGCCAGCCGGGCTTCGAGCTTGCGGGCCTGGTCAATCTTCTGCATGCCGTTCTCAAACGAGCTGCGCAGCGAATCGAGTTCGCCGTAGGCGCTGGAGATAATCCCTCCGGAGATCAGATTGCCGATCATCCAGGCCGCCGAAAACAGCATCACCGCCATATACCGACGGAAATACCAGTTCCGCCGCCGGCGGTTTTCATGATACCAGGATGGAATAAAATCAATCTCTTTCATGTATTGGCTCGACACTCCGTCTGTTCACACTCCGCAAAGGCGGCGGTCTCCCACCCTTTCAGCGCCAGGCCAACCGCAACCGCCCACTCGCACATCTGGGGATTGGGACGTCGGTCAAAAGTCACCCGGCTCAGATCAAACCCCCGCATCGGCTCGGCAATACAAATTTCCATATTGAGCTGCCTGCGGAGGGAATCCATCAAAGCGGCCTCAAATAAATTTCCGCCGGCAAAGATTACCTCGGAGGGACGCTCGCCGCGAAACGTGACGGCGTAGTATTTGAAACACAGGGAGATTTCTCTCGCCAGATCCTCGATCGTCTGACTCATCGCTCCCATAACGGACCGCTGGGTAAATGAATCCACACCGGATGCCCCCGGTTCGCGCAGTTTGCCGATCAGTTGGATGACTTCGGAATGTGAAATGCCCAGTCCCTCCGCCACCCGGCTCATCAGATGGCTCTCTGCAAGCGGAATCTGCTTGACCAGGGCAATCGTGGTACCCTTGCCGATAATGACGGTGGTATAATGCACGCCCAGGTCCACCAGCACGCTGACCACCTCTCGGTCCTCCTGGCGGCGCAGAGTCCACTGGAAACTGCGAAACAGGGCACAGGGCATGGAGTCAATCGCCGCCGGTTCCAGCCCGGCCTCCTCCAGCAGCGACATGTGATTCGTAAGATGCGTCCGGTTCATGCCAAAGAAAATGACTTCGTTCTTGATCTCTTCTCCCTGGTACACGCTGCCGGCGAATAAATAACGTATTTCATCCCGGTCCGGGTCCAGGCCGAACCGCTGGGCCACATCGCCGTAAACGAGCTCTTCGATCCGCTCCGACTCAACGGAATCGAGACGCAGACTTTTGATCCGCAAGCTGTCTCCCGGAAGGCAGGAAACCGCCTGGTTGCCCACAAACCGCCCGCGGCTGCGCATCGCCCGAACGGCCAGCACAATCGCCTTGCGGTACGGCTCACTGCCGACAGCCAGTTGCGGATCAATCGGCTCCTGTTCGGCCCCCTCCACCCGAACCGTCTGGCCGTTTCGGGAAAGCTGAATCATCCGCACGCAGTCGTGCCCGATGTCAATCCCGATCGGGTGACTCTTGCCTCGAAACAATATATCAAGCAGGTATCGCATGGGTTTTACGTTTTGCTTCAGGGAGTATCGGTAATGGTTACATAGCCCGTCACGGGCTCGATCTTTACATACAGGGTAAACGAATCGGCCTGAAGCTCTATCTGTCCGCTATTTAAAGGACTGCCCCCGCTGTAGGGGCTGCCCAGATAATCAAAAGTCACGGCATCGCCGCTCAGCGTGGTATTATCAATATCCACCTTGCTCAGCCGCCGATCCGCATCCAGATCTTCAACAAATTCATCGCCCCGCATAGGGTGCGTGACAGGCGTTCCGTTTTCATCCTGAACTTCATATTTGTCCTCTGTGGGATAAAACTTTACGGTGTAGGATTTCTGATGGGTGATCGCCAGGCCTTTGGCGTAATCGAGATCGGCGGCGATCTTGTTGGCCGCCGAGCGCACCTGCATATCGGCTCCGCTGCTGAAAACGGGAATGGCCACCAGGGCGCTAATCGCCAGAATGACCACCACAAGAATAATCTCAATCAGCGTA
>JAHDQI010000263.1 GCA_018433925.1 Phycisphaerae bacterium
ATGTGGGGGTATAATGGGGGTTGTGGGTTTCATGGAGCGTAAAGGCGTAAAAGCATGAAAGGAGAAAGGAGCATTGATCAGGAGAAGAAGGGACAGGGCCAAACGGACGTCTGCCATTCTTCCATGAAAAAAATCATACCTCATGAATTGCGGATTGGGATTTTGGGTTTTTGAAAATGCAGGAATATAGAAACGATACTGGGAAACTTTAATATGCCTGGATTAAAAGAATGAAAAGGAAACTGAAAAAGGTGCCGGATCCCCTGATTCTCCTCTTGTTATCTGTTTCTCTCAAATAATTTATAGACAAAGGAGTCAATAAGAAAAAAGGGGGGTTACATTGAATTATGGAAAAGTAAATACTATGAAAGAACATAAAACACTTACCTTTAAAAATATTATATTCGTTCTTACAGTTGTTATATTGATTGGAGTGCTTCTAATAGCTTTTAATTATGCGAGAAAAACAGGACGTAATATTCCAAACTCGGTTTCATATTCAATAGGTACTCTGTTATATTCTTGCATAATAATAGCCATCTTCTCGACTATTAAAACAACCAGACAAAATCTTGTTTATATTGCCTTTTGTATATCACTTCTTTGCTTTATTGAAATTTTACATCGTAATATCCAGAAATCGAATGAGTTGAAATCTATATCGCTACAACAGCAATATATGAATAGCGGAGAGAACGTAAACCACACTCCATTCTATTCTAAGGAGTACGGCTTTATATGCACGATGCCAGAAGGTTTTCTTCCAGCTAGATCTTCTAAAAAGAGTGAAATCGCCATGTATGTATATCCGAGTTATACAAATTATGAAAAAATGATAATAATCGAAGTCGGAAAATCAAAACTATCAGATTCATTATCCATAGCGAAAGGTTTAGCAGAAGACTGGAACGGAGAAGTTTTAATCAATCAAGTGAATCTGGACGGAACAGATGCGTTACAAGTTAAAGCAAGAAATGATACCAGTGAATTGCAACCAACTGATGCAATTGTCGCGATAAAAGAGGGTGATCTTTTTTTAATTATGGCAGGATTGAGCTCAGGTCAATCCTGTGAAGCTGAGATAAAAACTATTTTAGAAAGCTGGAAATGGACGAATCATTACCATCCATAGGATATGATGTATCAGCAAAACATAAGGCAATCTCTAAAAATTCAATTTCACCGCGATTATCAGCAAGAATAATCACGGTTTTGGCCGATTTTTGGAAGTGGCCATAATTATTGATAGGAGGGCCTATGAGTACATTAATAAAGAGCAAAAAAATTTATTTATTCAATTTACGGATAGCCTCATAACAGAGATATCCTTAAACAATGTCCTGTCGTAGGCGATGTTTTTTTTTGTGGTTTGGGATTTGGTTATATTGTTTGGAGGAGGGTTTTTGCGACGGCCTTTGCGGCGTCTGGTTTTGCGATTGAACGGGCGGCGTTTCGCATGGCGGCAAGCCGTGACGGGTCGCTCATTCGCTCCGTGAGAACCCGCCTCAGTTCGTCGACGGTTTGCTGGGGGTTGTCGATGGCCTCGTCGACGATTACGGCGGCTCCGGCCTCGACGAGGGGCCGGGCGTTGAGAACCTGATGGCGATCCTTGTGGTAGGGGTAGGGCAGGCAGACGGCGGGGACCCCGGCGGCCGCGTATTCGGCGACGCTGACGGCTCCGGCACGGCCGACGACCAGATCGGCGGCGGCCAGCAGGGCGGGCATGTTGTGGCAATAGTCGATTGGTCTATAGGAAATCGCCGTGCGGCCCGCGGTCTGTTGAACCTGATCGAAATGCGCCGCGCCGGTTATATGCACAACCTGCCAGGTGTCCGCAAAGGGCTCCAGGGCCGGGAGAATCTCGGCGAGGGCCTGATTAATGCTCCTGGAGCCGCTTGATGCCCCGGTAATCAGCAGGACTTTCTTGCCGGGATCGATCTGGTATTGCCGGAGGGCCTCGGCGGGGGCCGGCCGGGTGAAATCGCGGCGCAGCGGGCAGCCGGTGACGCAGACCTGCGCCCGGGTCTTTGCGAAATATTGCCGGGTCTGCTGAAACTGCACGAAAACGGCCGCGGCATATCGTGCCATCAGCCGATTGGCCTTGCCGGGGACGCTGTCTACATTGAGCAGGGCCACCGGTATCCGCAGGGATCGGGCGGCGAGGATGACCGGGGCGGAGACAAAGCCGCCGGTGCCCATTACGACAGCGCCCTGCCGTCGCTCCCGGAGGATCTGTTTTGCGAAGTAATAACTTTTGACGAACTGCGCCCCAAACCGGATGCATCGAACGGGGGAGGCGGAAAAACCGACGGCCGGGAGCGGCAGAAAATCGTATCCGGAGGGGGAGAGAATTCTGGCGTCCACTTCTCGGCTGCTGCAGAAAAAGAGGATTTCGGCGGCCGGGAGGAGTTCGGTGATTTCCTCGGCCACGGCCAGGGCGGGGTATAAATGGCCCCCTGTGCCGCCGCCGGCGAAAAAGAAGCATCGCTGGTCAGACCGGGTCATATTCCGTCCCCCTGTGCGGCCGTGCGGTGTTGTGATTTTGCCTGGCGATGCTGAGCAGCAGTCCGGTTGCCGCGGCGGTCAGCAGGAGACTTGTACCTCCTGCGCTGATGAAGGGCAGGGGGATTCCCTTTGTGGGCAGGACGACGGTGACGACGCCGATGTTGATGGCCGCCTGGATGCCGATTGCGAGGACGATTCCCGCTCCGAGGAGCTTGCCGAACCGATCGGGGCACCGCATGACTACTCGGATTCCAAGGATCACAAAGGCGACAAACAGAAGAAGCACCCACATTGCCCCGATGAAACCAAGCTCCTCGGAAATGACGGCGAAGATAAAATCGGTCGTATCCTCGGGCAGATGTCCGTATTTGAATATGCCGCGTCCGAGTCCGGCTCCCATCAGGCCGCCGGTGCTAACGGCCTTGAGGGACTGGAGGGCCTGGTAGGGGATCATGTCGGAGCTGAAAAAGTTCCGGATGCGGTTGATCCGGGTTGGCGAGGTGACGACGGCGGCGATAAAGCCGGGGATGACCAGCGCCAGGGGGGTCAGGAGGTGCCACCAAAGCGCCCCGCCGATCCAGAGCAGCAGAAAGGTCAGGAGGGCGATAAAGGCGGCGGTTCCGAAATCTTCGATAATGATCAGTGCCGCGATCAGTGCGGCGACCGCGCAAATGGGCAGAAAGCGTCTTTTGAAATCGGTAATCGAATCGGCGAAGAGGTCGAGGTAGGCGGCGGTGAACATGATCATGACCCACTTGGCCAGCTCGGAGGGCTGAAAACTGACATACATCGGGCCGGGCATGATGTCCATCCAGCGTTTTGCCTGATTGCGCTGTTCGCCGAAGAAGAGCACGAAGAGCAGGCACGCGGTACTGAGGGCCAGCAGCCAGGGCGTCAGGGACCCGGCGAACCCCCGCCGACTTCGGAAATCGAAGCGGTGATAATCGACGTGTGAGACGGCCAGCAGGATGCCCACGGCCAGCGGGAAGAAGAAAAGCTGTTTGAACATCGGGAAGTCGAACAAGCCGGACAGCCCGGCCTGCGGGTTGACGGTGGCCCCGGCCGAATAGACAAAGACCGTCCCGGTGGCCATCAGCAACAGCACGACGGCTTCAATCCAGAAATCGTATCCAAATATCCGGCCTGGCGTAGGTAAATTCCGCATTTTATGCAATCAAGTCGTATTCTCAGCCGTACCCGGCAAAATCAGAAAACTCTATTCTATGTCGGCTGAAAAGCTGTTTTCAGGTTAATAAAATCGATTTGGGTGCGGCCGGCAGTCAGGAGATGGGGGTGCGGGCCGGGGGTATGCTATTTTTGCGGGGCGGGAAGCCGGGGATTCGGCGAACAATCGGGTTTGCGGGGGGGTAGAGGAATAATGGAGGGGAATTGTATTTATTTGGGAGACAAAGAGATGAAGATTGTGGTATTCAGCAATAAGCCGTATACGGAGCGGTTTTTTCGAGCGGCGAATGAGGCGCATGGGTATGATCTGGATTTTTTGGAGGCGCGTCTGAACGCAGAGACGGCGGGTCTGGCCGCGGGGGCGGATGCGGTGTGCGTATTTGTTAACGACATCCTTGATGAGCCGGTGCTGGGGAAGCTGGCCGAGCAGGGGGTAAAGCTGATTGCGCTTCGGTGCGCGGGTTTTAATAATGTGGATCTTCCGGCGGCCGAAAAGCTGGGTCTTTCGGTGGTTCGTGTGCCGGCGTATTCGCCGCACGCGGTGGCGGAGCATACGGTAGGGCTGATGCTGGCGCTGAACCGGCAGATTCACCGGGCGCATATGCGGATTCGCGAGGGGAATTTTTCGCTGGAGGGGCTGCTTGGGTTTGACCTGCACGGTACGCCGGCGGGGATTATCGGCACGGGCAAGATCGGGGCGCTTGTGGCGCAGATTCTGAACGGATTCGGGTGCGAGCTGTACGCTTATGATTTGAAGCCGAACCCGGACTGCGAGGCGCTGGGGGTGCGGTATGTCGATCTCGAGGAACTCTACAAACGCTGCTATATTCTCACGCTGCATTGTCCGCTGACGCCGGAGACGCATCATCTGATCGATGAGGAGGCGGTCGGGAAGATGCGGGAATGCGTGATGCTGATTAATACGAGCCGGGGGGCGCTGGTGGATACGAAGGCGGTGATCGCGGGGCTGAAAAGCGGCCGCATCGGGTATCTTGGGCTGGATGTTTATGAGGAGGAGGCGGATTTGTTTTTTGAGGATTTGTCGAACCAGATTATCCAGGACGATGTTTTTGCGCGGCTTCTGATGTTTCCGAATGTGATTGTGACGGGGCATCAGGCGTTTTTTACGCACAATGCGCTGTCGGCAATTGCGGAGACGACGCTGTCGAATGTCGCGGCGTTTGAGCGGGGCGAGTGCCTGAATACCGTGCTGTGCCAGAAGGTCATCTGCGGCAAGGGCCGGTGAATTGGCGGTTAGAAGGTCTGGTCAGAGAGGGCTTTTTGGATTCGCCGGAGGGCTTCGGCGAGGCGCGAGCGGGGACAGGCGAAATTGAGTCGGACGAAGCCGGGGGCGTCGAATTCGGCTCCGTCGGAGAGTCCGACGCCGGCGTCTTCGAAGAAGCCGGCGGGATCGGCAAGGCCCAGCGGTCGGCAGTCGATCCAGGCCAGGTAGGTCGCCTGCGGGGGGCTCATTGACAGGCCGGGGGTGCGCGTGACGGTTTGGCTGACGAGGTTTTGATTGTCGCGGAGGTAGTCGAGCAGCTCGGCCAGCCAGGGGGCGCCTTCGGTGTAGGCAGCGCGGCAGGCGGCGTAGCCGAGGGCGTTGACGTGGGGGATGATGCCCCGCATGACGGCCAGGAATCGCTTGCGGAGTTGTGGATTGGGGATGATTGCGTATCCGCAATTGAGGCCCGGCAGGTTGAAGGTCTTTCCGGGGGAGCCGAGTGTGATGGTTTGGGCGGCGATTTCGGGGCTTAGCGAGGCGGCGGGGATATGTTTGCCGCCGGATTCGAGGACGAGGTCGGCGTGGATTTCATCGGAGCAAAGGAGGGTGTTTTTTTGGAGGCAGATTTCGGCGACGGTTTCGAGTTCCTGTTTTGTCCAGAGCCGGCCGGTCGGGTTGTGGGGGCTGCAGAACAGAAACAGGGGGGAGGAAGAAAGGGTTTTTATGAGCCGCTCGTAGTCAAGGGTATAGAATGCGTGTTCTCTTTTGAGCGGGCAGCGAACGAGGGGTCTGCCGGAGAGGGTTGGGGCCGTGAGAAAGGGCGGATAGATGGGGGTGTTGACGGCGATTGGCTGATTGGGATCGGAGAAGGCGCGGCAGACGAGGTTCAGGCCGGATACGAGGCCGGGCAGCCAGACGATCCAGTCGGGCCGGATGGTCCATTGATGGCGCGTTTGCATCCATCGGACCACGGCTTCTGTCGTTTCGGGAGTTGCCACGGCGTATCCGAAGACGCCGTGCTCGACGCGTTCTTTGAGGGCGCCGACGACTGCCGGGGGGGACTGAAAATCCATGTCGGCGACCCAGAGGGGGATGATATCGCGTCCGGCGTAGCGGCTCCACTTGAGCGAATCGCTACCGGTTCGATCCGGGGCGCGGTCCAATGGGGATGACGGATTCATAGCTCAGTCGCAGGGCAAGACGGCCTCAGGAGGAGGCGTTGGTCCCGTTTTCATATTTTCCGAAAATCATGCGGCCGGCAGAGGTCTGGAGCGAACTGGTGACGGTAATCGGAATGGTCTGTCCGATTTTGTTGTTGGCTCCTTCGACAACGACCATGGTTCCATCGTCGAGATAGCCGACTCCCTGGTGCGATTCCTCGCCGAGCCGGATGATTTTGACGCGCATGGTTTCTCCGGGCAGGGTGACGGTCTTAAGGGCGTTGGCCAGTTCGTTGATGTTGATGACATCGACGCCTCGCAGGGTGGCGACCTTGTTGAGGTTGAAATCGTTTGTGACGAGCCGGCCGTCGCAGTTTTTGGAAAAGGCGATCAGTTTCTGATCGACGCCGGAGTGTTCCTCGATTCCGGGCGGGGGGGTGTCGTCCACTTTGACCTCGATGGTGGAACTGGTCTGGAGTTTGTTGAGCATGTCCAGTCCGCGGCGGCCCCGATTTCGTTTGATTTTTTCAGCGGAGTCCGCGATGAGCTGGAGCTCATTGAGGACAAACCGGGGAACGATGAGGGGGGCGTCGAAGAGTTTTGTCTCGGCAATGTCGGCAATGCGGCCGTCGATGATGACGGAGGTATCGAGAACGAGGGGGCGCAGTCCCTTGGTCTGGCGGGAAAACTCGACATAGGGAATGACAAAGCGGACATCGTCTTTGGTTCGGATGACCAAACTGATGGTCAGGTAGCAGATGCACACGCCCATGAGCCAGATGACCATCTGCATGGTATCCTCGCCGAGCCCGAAGAAGATCAGGTTGAGCATTTCGATCACGCGGGACATGGCCCAACTGATGAGCATACCGACGAGAAGCCCGAAGAAAATGCCGGCCAGGGCGGAGAGGGGTTTTTTGGGGATCAGCCACTCGACGGCGATGGCTAAAATGGTGATGACCAGTCCGACGATGAAGACCTGGATATCCTGAGGGTTCTTGGCCGTGTTGTTGAGGCCGACGAGCAAAAAGGCGGTTGCGGTGACTAAAAAGAGGCCGCGGATGAATAATAACAAAATCATGGCATTTCCTTTCGCATTATAATGAGTTTTAATAAAATTAAGTCCGGAATATAGAATAAATATCGGCAGTATACCCCGCGGGCTTTCCAAAAACAAGCGAGTTCCCGCGCGGAATTTGGGGTGGGGATTGGGGCCGGGCGGATTGGTTATCGGACGGTGAGGTTTTGAATTTTTTGAGTGCCGGCGGCTGGCGGGGGTTTGTGGGCTTGGGGGGAAAAGCTGAAAATGACAATTAAGGGGGCCGAAGAAAAGGTCGAAATAGAGTGTGCTTGCGTATTCTTTGTAAAGGGTCATTGGAGATATACTGACGGGAGTTTGGCGAAAATGAGCTTAATGAATACTTCGATTCAGTTGAAAAGCTTGCTCCAGAAGGTTTTGGAGAGCAACCAGTCGGATGCCACAGCGCGGGGCAATACGCTTTCGCTTGAGATTGAGGCGGACGCTCCGGAGACACTTTCGGCGGACCTGGCCAAGATCACCCAGGCGCTGAACGGGCTGGTCCAGCAGGCCATTGCCCGGACGGAAAACGGCAGGATTGTGCTGCGTGCCTGGCGTGAGGATTCTTCGTCGGAGGGGCTTCAGTTTTCGGTGGAGGATACGGGGTGGCCGCCGGACGCGAAACTGATTGAGGCGATTCTGGACCCGAAAGCATCCATGGCCCAGTGGAGGCAGGAAGAGAAGCTGTTGGAGGCGGCGATGCCGCTGCGTCTGAGCGCGAAGTTTGTCTCGATTCTCGGCGGTCGGCTGGCGATGCGTCCGAGTGCGTCAGGCGGGGTTTGTTTCTGGTTTGGCCTGTCCGGGCGAGACGAGCCGTCGGCGGCACCGGCCGAGGGACCTGCGGCAGAGAATTCGGCCAGCCGGGAGGATTCGGTCCAGGAAGACGGATCGGCCGAGTCGGAGGCCGCGATCATTCTGCTGGTGGACGATGTTCAAGAGAATCGTTCGCTTCTGGAAGTGCTTTTGAAGAAGCTGGGGTATCGCTGTCAGCACAGCGCCAACGGCAAAGAAGCCGTGGAGTTATGCCGTCAGCGGCGGTTTGATTTGATATTGATGGATCTTCAGATGCCGATCATGGACGGTTTTGAGGCGGCCCGCCAGATTCGGAGCGGGGGTCTTAACGAGGAGACGCCGATTGTCGCGATGACGGCCTCGGGCCAGAAGGGCGATGATTTGAAGGCGCTGGATGCCGGGTGTACGGACTGCCTGGGCAAACCGATCAGCCGGGAACGGCTGCAGCGGAAGGTCTGGCGGCTTCTGGCGCAGTCGAAACAGCTTCAGGATGCCGATGAGGGCAAGGAGATTTTATCCTTCCTGGAGGGCGACCCGGATTATCAGAAGGCGGTGGAGACGTTTGTGGACAATCTGCCGGGCAAGATCGAGGAGATGCGCAAGGCGTTTGAGAAAAAGGATCTGAAGGACCTGGCGTTTAAGGCCCATGCGCTGAAGGGGCTTGGCGGGTTCGCGGGTTTTCCGGTGTTTACGGAAAAGGCGCGGTCTCTTGAGGAGACGGTCAAGGCCGAGGATTTTGACCGGATTCGTGAGCAACTGGATGAAATGGTTCATCTTTGCATGCGTACGAAGCTGCAAAACAAATAGATCCCCTTGTCTTTTTCTTCTTTTTTCCTGACCGGGACTTTTCGGAGTCCCTTTTTTATGCGCGGAGGAGATCGGGGGAGGCGAGTGTTTCGCCGTCGAGGCGTGCGATGAGGACGGCTCCGCAGGAATCGCCCCAGACATTGACGGCGGTGCGGCACATGTCGAGCAGGCGGTCTACGGCCCAGATCATGGCGATGCCTTCGAGGGGCAGGTTGACGGCCTTCAGGACGATGACCATGGTGATCAGGCCGGCGCTGGGGATGGCGGCGGCTCCGATGGAGGCAAGGGTGGCGGTGATGACGATGAGCATCTGCTGGGCGAGTCCCAGTTCCATGCCGTAGGCCTGGGCGATGAAGAGGGCGGCGACGGCTTCATAGAGGGCGGTTCCGTCCATGTTGACAGTGGCCCCGAGTGGCATGACGAAGCCGGTGATGCGTTTTGAGACACCGACCTTTTCCCGGAGCAGTTCGATGCTCAGCGGCAGGGTTGCGGCGCTGCTGGCGGTGCTGAAGGCGGCGGCCAGGGCACTGCACATGGCTTGGAAGAATCGAAAGGGGCGGATTTTGGCGACAACCCACAGCAGAAGCGGCAGGGTCACGCAGGCGTGGATGAGCAGGCCGGAAATGACGGTAAGGATGTATTGGATCAGATCGGCCAGGACCCGCAGTCCCATTTGGGAGACGAGGTGGGCGATGAGCGCGAAGACGCCGATGGGGGCGACGGCCATGATCCAGCCGGTCAGTTTCATCATGACGATATCGAGGGCCTGAAAGAATTCGATGACCGGGGCGGCTTTTTCGCGGACGGCCGAGAGGGCGATGCCGAAGAGAAGGGAAAAGAAGATGACCGGCAGGACATCCAGTCGGGCCATGGCCGCGATGATGTTGTCGGGGACGATGTCGGTGATGATTTGGGCGGGTGTGGGAGGCGTATGGGTTTCGGCGTCGAAGGCCTCCTGCCGGGGGAGATCGGCATGGAGTCCGGGGCGGATGAGATTGACCAGCAGGAGGCCGACGAGGATGGCCATGACTGTTGTGGCCAGGTAATAGAGGAAGGTTCGCAGTCCGATGCGGCCCAAGTGACCCCAATCGGGGATGCTGACGATGCCGCTGATCATGGAGGCCATGACGAGGGGGATGATGATCATTTTGAGCAGGCGGATAAACAGGTCGCCGATGAATTTGAGATTTTCAGCCGTTTGCGGGAAGAGACGGCCGAGGGCAATTCCGCCGGCCAGGGCGATGAGAATCTGTGTGTGCATTTTGATTTTCATGTTCTGTAAAGCCCGCCTATTTCCGTATTCGGTTTGGCGATACTATAC
>JAHDQI010000233.1 GCA_018433925.1 Phycisphaerae bacterium
AAAGTCTCAAACCGCTGGACAATCACATCACAATACAGCGGGTCCAATTCCATCAGGAATGCCTTCCGATCCGTCTGCTGGCAGGCGATCAGCGTGCTGCCCGATCCGCCGAACAGGTCCAAAACATTCTCCCCGACCTTGGAGGAATACTGAATCGCCCGCACGGCCAGTTCCACGGGTTTCTCGGTCAAATGGATCATGCTCTGCGGATTGACCTTTTTGACATGCCACAAATCGGGGGCGTTGTTAGGACCAAAGAAGCGATGGCCCTTGCCGAGTTTCCAACCGTAGAATGCCAGCTCAAACGCCCCCATGAAATCCTTCCGGGTCAAAACCGGGTGCTGTTTGTCCCACACCAGCCCCTGCGAGAAGTACAATCCCGCCTCTTTGAGCGGCTTTGGGTAATTGCCCAGATTGGCATACCCTCCCCAGATGTAAAACGAGCCGCCGGGGACCAGCACCCGCGCTGCGTTGTTGAACCAGGCCCGTAGCATTTCATCGAAATCCTCATCCGATACGAAATCATTCTCCAGGGGGCGATCTTTAGCACGCATCTTCTTGCGTGCCTTTTTCGGATCACTGGCGCCTCGTGCCTGATCGAAACCCTGGTGATGCAACTGGGCCTTCTTGTTGGTAAACGAAGAGAGGCCGGCGGCAATGGCGGTATTGCTGCGCGGCTCGACTTTGACGTTGTATGGCGGATCACTATTAACCAGATGTATCTTGTCGCCATCCAGGAGCCGGTCCAGATCCGCTTCGCTACTGGCATCCCCGCAAAGAAGCCGGTGGTGGCCCAGGATCCAAAGGTCCCCCGGCTGAGTGATCGGCTCATCCGGCGGTTCGGGGATTTCATCCGGGTCGCAATTGCCCTGCTGGACCTCGGTATTGAGCAACTGGGTCAGTTCCTTCTCATCAAAGGCCAGGATCTCCATATCGAACCCCCCTGCCATCAGCTCCGACAGTTCAATCGGCAGGATTTCGTAATCCCACTCGGCCAGGTCCGCGGTCTTGTTATCCGCGATCCTATAGGCCCGGATCTGTTCGGGCGCCAGGTCCTTGGCCACATGGACCGGCACCTTGGCCAGGCCCAGTTTCAGGGCGGCCTTGTAGCGGGTATGGCCGCAGACGATCACGCCCTCAGAATCGACCACGATCGGTACGCGAAAGCCGAATTCCTTCAGACTGGCCGCCACT
>JAHDQI010000425.1 GCA_018433925.1 Phycisphaerae bacterium
TATAACTTTATTGCGAACCATCTGACAATAGGAATAAATAAGTGGCTTGATTAATCATATAAAACCGGATGCCTATGAAAACAAAAATTCCGCTCCTGCTGGCCCAGGCCGAAGAGACGGCGGTCGAAACGGCCACTTCCGGGGGCGGTGCATGGGACGCAATCGGGATTGGGATTGGGGTGCTTGGCGGCGTGATCGGCGCCGGTCTGATCGTGATCGGGGCGGCGCGGGGCATCGGGCAACTGGCCAGCAGCGCGACGGAAGCGATTGCTCGTCAGCCGGAAGCCGGGGCGCGGGTTTTTACGACGATGATTATCGCGGGCGCCTTTATTGAAGGCGTTGCTCTTTTCGGGCTGATTATCTGCCTGCTTGCGATTATCGGTTTTCGTCTGTGACGGATTTTGCATTTAAAGGAACCACCATGAATCGTCGCAGGATTATTCTGAATGCGGGGTTTGCGCTTCTGTTTGGGGGGCTGGCCCTGGCCTCGTCGGCTGAGCCGGGCGGCGGCGAGGAGAGCAGTCTCTTCGGCGGCTACGCGGGGGAAGCGATCTGGACGCTGGTGTGGTTTGTGATTCTTCTGGCGGCGCTGGCTTTTTTTGCGTGGAAGCCGCTTCTGGCGGGTCTGCGTCACCGGGAAGAGCATATTGAAAAAGAGATTTCAGACGCGGAGAACCGGAAGCTGGAGGCCCAGAAGACGCTTGAGGAATACCAGTCGCAGCTTGCGGACGCCGAACGTCAGGGTCGTGAGATCATTACCAAGCGGGTTCAGGAGGCCGAATCGCAGGCCCGTGACATTCAGAGCCAGAGCCAGAAGGAGATTGAGCGGGTTAAGGTTCGGATGGAGGCGGACCTGGAGCGGGAACGCCGGGAGGCGGAAAAAGAACTGTGGGATCAGGCGGGAGATATTCTACAGCGTCTGGGCAGCGAGGTTTTCGGCAAGGCGCTGGATGACGCGGATAACCGGAAGCTGATTGCCGAGGCGATTGCCCGGCTGAAGGAGACGGAAGAAAAGTCATAGGGTTTTATGACAGCGGACCGTGAGCTTCATGGCGAATTCATCGAGACATCTTGTTCATGAGATTTACAGCGATGTGATGTTTGAGCTGGCCGAGGAATCGGGGCAGCTTGACGAAGTGCTGGCTGATCTTCAGGCGGTGGGCCAGTCGATTCGATCGGAGCCGGAGTTTTTGTCCCTGCTGGTATCCGCGAATTTGAAAGAGGAGGAGAAGGTGCAGATGGTTCGGCGTGTGTTCGGGGGGCGTGTGAGTCCGCTGGCGCTGGATTTTTTGTGTGTGCTGGCCCGCCGCAACCGGATGAGTTTTCTGAACGGGATCGCCGGCCGGTATGAGGATTTGTATGACAGTGCGCGGAACCGCAAGCGGGTGGTGGTGACGCTGGCGAAGGAACCGACGGGCGAGGAGCTGGAGTCGCTGAAGAAGGAGATTCGGGACGCGATCCGGGCGGAGGTGAAACTGACGGTGAAGGTGGATCCGGAGATTCTGGGGGGCATTGTGATCCAGAAGGGAGATTTGGTGATTGATCATTCGGTCAAGCACATTTTGGACCAGACGGTGAATGTGATTGTGTCTCATTCACGGGAAAAAAAGAATCCGTCGAAACGAACGGGGACGTAAGGCAGGACATCGAGCAGTCGAATGAAGTTTGATATAACGGAAATCAGCGGCCTGATTAAGGAAGAGATCAGGCGGTACCAGGCGAAGATCGAGGTTTCCCAGGTAGGGACGGTCCTGGAGGTAGGGGACGGGATTGCTCGGATTTACGGTCTGGAAAACGTAATGGCCAACGAGATGCTTGAATTTGAAGGCGGCGTGGTCGGCGAGGCGTTTAATCTCGAAGAGGATTCGGTCGGGGCGGTGATTTACGGGGACCCCGTGAAGGTGCGGGAGGGATCGAGCGTTCGTTCGACGGGGACGGTGCTTTCGGTGCCGGTGGGCGAGTCCTTGCTGGGGCGTGTGGTCAATGCGCTCTGCGAGCCGGTTGACGGGCTGGGGGCGATTGCGGCCGAGAGCCGCCGCCATGTGGAAAGCGCCGCGGCGGGGATTGCCGAGCGGCAGCCGGTCAAGGAGCCGCTGGCGACGGGGCTGAAGAGCATCGATTCGATGATTCCGATCGGCCGGGGACAGCGGGAACTGATTATCGGGGACCGCAAGACCGGCAAGACGGCCATTGCGCTGGATACGATCATCAACCAGAAGGGCACGGGGGTGATTTGTGTGTATGTGGCGATTGGGCAGAAGGAATCGACGGTGGCGGAGGTGGTGGCGATTTTGAAAGAGCACGGGGCGCTGGAGCATACGGTGGTGGTGACGGCTTCGGCCTCGGAGAGCGCGGCGATGCAGTACGCCGCTCCGTATACGGGGACGGCGATTGCCGAGTATTTTATGGTTGAGAAACAAGGGCATGTGCTGTGTGTGTATGACGATTTGAGCAAGCACGCGGTGGCGTACCGGGAGCTGAGTTTGCTGCTTCGCAGGCCGCCGGGCCGTGAGGCGTACCCGGGGGATATTTTTTACC
The DNA here is from genome assembly GCA_018433925.1 of Phycisphaerae bacterium. GTDB lineage: Bacteria > Planctomycetota > Phycisphaerae > Sedimentisphaerales > Anaerohalosphaeraceae > JAHDQI01. Next base: position 2,539 of record JAHDQI010000425.1, read on the forward strand.
TGCACAGCCGGCTGCTTGAACGGAGCGTGAAGCTCAGCGAGGCGCTGGGCGGGGGGTCTATTACGGCGCTGCCGGTGGTGGAGACGCAGGAAGGGCAGGTCTCGGCCTATATCCCGACGAATATTATTTCGATTACGGACGGGCAGATTTATTTGCAGCGGAACCTGTTCCTGGCGGGGGTGCGTCCGGCGATTGATGTGGGCATCAGCGTCAGCCGGGTGGGCGGTGATGCCCAGCCGCAGGCGATGAAGAAGGTAGCGCCGAAGCTGCGGCTGGACCTGGCGGCGTTCCGGGAGCTTCAGGATTTTGCACGGCTGGGAACGGAACTGGATGAGGCGGCCCAGCGGCAGCTTGACCGCGGGTACCGGATGGTGGAAGTGCTCAAGCAAAAGCAGTTTTCACCGCTGACGGTGGGCCAGGAGGTGGTCAGTATCCTGGCCGGGACGAGCGGGGTCCTGGATGATCTGGATATCGCGCGGGTCAATCACTTCATTGATGAACTGGTGACCTGGATGCGGCTGGAGGCGCCGGACTACCTGGATCGACTGGACCAGACAGGGCAGTTGGATGATGCGCTGATGGAGGAACTGAAAGAGGCGATCCATACTTATAAAATGATTTATAAATTTTCCTTTGGAGCGTGACCTCAGGGTATGGGTTTTGGCCCATCCTGTGATGTTTTCGCGTTTTATTTTTGATTTTTTAGATGGCCCATACAAGACAAATTTTGGGACGGCGCCGGGCGGCGCAGAATATCAGCAAAGTCACCGGTACCATGGAGACGATCAGCGCGGTGCGCTACCGCCAGTATTATCAGCAGTGGGCGGAGGGGCTGGCGTTTTATGATGCGCTGGCGCAGCTTGCGTACCTGATGGTGACGGCGGAGGAACCGATTGTTCATCCGCTGCTGGAGGCGCCGAAATCGACGACCCATGCGCTGATTGTGATCGGTTCGGACCGGGGTCTTTGCGGGGCGTATAACAACGACCTGTTCCGGCAATTGGATACGCATATCAAGATGTCGAATCGGTTCGGCAGGTCGCTTCGGATTTATGCCAAGGGGCGGAAGGTGCTCAGCTACCTGGATCACCTGAAGATCGAGCCGTCGGGGGTTTATGAGGAGTTTGCGGAGGCGCCCAGCGCGTCGCAGGCGGCGGCGATCGGCGATTTTTTTATTGAGCAGTACAGGAGCGGGCAGATCGGCCGGCTGGGGATTGTGTACAACCGGTTTTTTTCGCCGGCCAGCCAGAAGGTTCAGACGCTGACGGTACTGCCGGTGATTGATTTGATTGATGATTTGACGACGCGGTCGCAGATTATCTGGCCGTGGGAACAGAATTTTGAGGATTTTTTTGTGACGCCTTCGGGGGCGGAGATTTTTGAAACGCTTGCGCAGATGATCGTGAGGACCTCGATTTTGGGGTGTTTTCTTGAGGCGGTGACGAGCGAGCACCTGTCGCGGGTGGTGAATATGCGTAACGCGACGGATAACGCCGATGAGATGATCGGCGACCTGACGAAGGCGTATAACCGGGCCCGGCAGGGACAGATTACGACGGAACTGCTGGATATTGTCAGCGGGATGAACGCGATGCAATAACCCGGCAGTGAAATGAGAAAGCGCGGACAGCGCGGTTTTTGGCGGGATCAACGAGCTTTCTATGAACAACGAACTGTATCGTTCGGCTTAAAGACCGAATTTTATGCCCGGCCGATACCGATGTATGATGCTGGATGAAATATGGAAAATATTGGACGGATTACGCAGATCGTGGGCAGTACGTTTGAGGCGGAGTTTGCCACGGAACGAATTCCGGGGATTTATTCTGCGCTGGAGGTTCGGGGGCAGTTTGAGGAGAAACCGGTGCACCTTGTGGGCGAGGTGCAGCAGCACCTGGGCGGGGGGCGTGTGCGCGCGGTGGCCCTGGGGCATACGATGGGGCTGCGCCGGGGGATGGAGGTGCTGGATACGGGCGGTCCGCTGCAGGTTCCGGTGGGCAAGGAGACGCTCGGCCGTGTGTTTAATTTGCTGGGCCTGCCGGTGGACGGCGGTCCGGAGGTCAAGGTGGAGGAAAAACGGCCGATTCATCAAAAGCCGCCGAAATTTACGGAACTCAGCGCCAAGTCGGAGATGTTTGAGACGGGGATCAAGGTTGTGGACTTGCTTTGTCCGTTTGTTCGCGGGGGCAAGACGGGGTTGTTTGGCGGGGCCGGTGTGGGCAAGACGGTGATTATCCAGGAGCTGATTGCGCGGATTGCGACCCAGCACGGCGGGTATTCGGTTTTTGCCGGGGTTGGTGAGCGGACGCGGGAGGGCAATGACCTGTGGCTGGAGATGCAGCGGACGAAGATCGGGGATACGGAGGCGACGGTGCTGGACAATACCTGCCTTGTGTTTGGGCAGATGAATGAGCCGCCCGGCGCCCGTCTGCGTGTGGCCCTGACGGGGTTGACGATGGCCGAGGCCCTTTGCCAGATGGGCGGTGAGACGCTTCTTTTTATCGATAATATTTTCCGTTTTTCGCAGGCGGGCTCGGAGGTGTCGGCCTTGCTGGGCCGGATTCCCAGCGCGGTGGGGTATCAGCCGACGCTGGCCAGCGAGATGGGGCAGTTGCAGGAGCGGATTGCCTCGACGGGGTACGGGGCGATTACCTCGGTGCAGGCGGTGTATGTGCCGGCGGACGATTTGACGGACCCGGCTCCTGCGACGACGTTTGCGCATCTGGATTCGTCGGTGGTTCTTTCTCGCCGGATTACGGAGAAGGGGATTTACCCGGCGGTGGATCCGCTGGAAAGCAGCAGCCGGATTCTGGATCCGCATGTGGTGGGGCAGGATCATTATGATACGGCGCAGCGTGTGCTGGAGTATTTGCAGCGGTATCACAGTTTGCAGGATATTATCGCGATTTTGGGGATTGATGAGCTCAGCCGTGAGGATCGCCAGGTGGTCAGCCGGGCTCGAAAGCTGGAGCGGTTTTTCTCGCAGCCGTTTATGGTGACGCGGCAGTTTACGGGGATGGAAGGCCGGTATGTGAGCGTTTCGGAGACGGTGCGGAGCTGCCGTGAGATTTGCGAGGGCACGTGGGATCATTTGTCGGAGCAGGCGTTTATGTATATCGGGGCGGTGGAAGAGGCCCAGGATAAGGCGCACAGAAAATAAAGTAAGCCGAGGTTGATTTCCGCGGTTTTGCGGAGTGAATTGCAGAGAGAGAATATGGTCGGACTTTCAAGAGGTTTGTTTCGGGTGATTTTGCTGACGCCGAAGGCCAAGCTGCTGGACTGCCGTGCCGGCTCGCTGATTGTGCCGGCCCATGACGGGCAGCGGGGCATTTTGCGGAATCATTGCCCGATGCTGGCGACTTTGTCGCTGGGTCTTTTGCAGGTTCGGGAGATCGCGGGGCGGCCGGATGCTTTTTATATCCTGGAGGGGGGCTTTGTGCGGGTGACGGAAAATCATGTGACGATACTGGCGTATGATGCGGTGACCTTTGAGGGGCTGGATAAGGAGTCGATTGAGCAGATGGTTTCGGAGGCCCAGAGCGTGGTTGTGGGCAAGGAGTATATCCGTGTGCAGCGGCGTGAGGTGGATATTGAACGGTCTCGTCTGATTGTTCGGATGGCGAATCTGGCGGGGCTGGCGACGGAGCAGGCGGGAGGAAGTGCGTGAGTCACTGAGAGCGAAGGGGGATGTTTTCGGTTGCATTTTTGGAATTTGGGGGGTAGGATGTCTTTCTCGGAAGAAAACCGGGAGGTGAAATGTCGGGAAATCGGCAGACAAAACGATCGGCTTCCGGGCAATCGGCCGTAGAGGCGTTTGTCGGGCAGTTGAGTGAAGAGCACCGGATGCTGGTGATCCTCAAGTCGCAGTTGTACGGGGGAAGCTGGGAGCCGATGCTTGAGGATTTGCAGAACCGGCTGTCCGGAAAGCCCTATATTTTTAAACTGGTTCACCGGATCCAGGATGACATTGAGCGGATTGATCAGCTTCGGAGATTTGAGAGCGAAAACGGGATTGATCTTGCGGATTTTGTACATTTATCTGAATCATAATATCGTGAGGAGCAGTCGATGAATAACGCAGGTATCAGCGTATTGAAAGCCGGCTTTTGTGCCCTGTTTTTGGGGATTTTTGTTTTGTGGGGAACGGCCGCGTCCGGGAAGACATCCGGCACGGCACAGGAGGGGGAACTGGTTCCCAGTATGCTGCTGCGTAAAGCGGGTCTGCATCAGGAGTGGCAGATTCGGCTTCCGATTAAGACCCGGCAGCGGGAAGGGGTAGACCGGCTTTTTATTCTGGATCAGTATCTGCTGATTCTGACGAATCAGAATTACCTGTTTTGCCGGAATCGGGCGGATGGGTCGGTTCGCTTTGAGATGCAGATTGCCGAGAAGGGTCTGCCTGTTGTGGACCCGCTGTATATTGACCAGCGGATTTTTTTTATAATCGGCAGTCAACTGAAGGTGCTTGATCCTGCCAGCGGGATGGTTTTGCAGACAGAGGAACTGGCCGAGGTCGGGGAGAATCGCAACGCAAGTCTGGCCAAGAATGACCGGTTTTTTTATGTGGCCGGAGTGGATCGCCGGGTTCACGCTTTTCGGATTCAGGAGGATGGGGATTCGGTGAAGCTGTTTACGGCGACGGCGGATAACGATTCGACGATTACGTCTCTATTGGCGACGGATGACCAGGTTTTTTTCTCGACCCTGGCGGGGAACGTGGTTGCGATGGACGCGGACGGTCCCGTGAATATCTGGCAGTATAACACATCGGGTGCGATCACGGCTCCGCTGACGCTGGATGAGGGCAGTGTTTACGCGGGGGGGCATGATACGAAGCTGTATCGGCTCAGCGCCGCGACGGGGAAACTTCAATGGGAGACGCCGTTTTTCGCGGGGGACAAAATTCTGCATGCCCCGGGTGTGGGCCGTACGACGCTGTATTTGCGTGCGGGAAGAAGCGGCCTGTACGGTGTTTCGAAGCAGAGCGGCAAGGATGTGTGGAATATTCCGGGGGGGGAATCGGTGCTGTGTGAATCGGGGGATCGTGCGTATGTGTATGCCGTGCCGGGTGTGCTGTATGTGATGGATAACCGGACCGGGAAGGAAGTGTATTCGCTGAACTTTTCGCAGGTGAATCGCTATACGATGAATCTTGGGGATGCGCGGATGTACCTGGCGGACACGCGGGGGCGGGTGGCGTGTATTTCCGTGCCGTAAACGAGATGCCTGCTTTTCGTTACTGAACCAACGCCATGCCATGCAAGGCGGTATCCGCCGGGGGCGGATGTCTTTTTTCAATTGATGAAGGGAAGCAAAATGGATGTGAAGATTCGACGGGCGCTGATCAGTGTGTCGGACAAGACGGGGATTGCGGAGTTTGCCGGAGCGCTGGCGAAGATGGGGGTCTCGATCATCAGTACCGGCGGGACGGCGCGGGCACTGCAGAAGGCGGGCGTGGAGGTGATCGCGATAGACTCGGTGACGGGGTTTCCGGAGATGATGGACGGCCGGGTCAAGACGCTGCATCCGAAGATTCACGGGGCGCTGCTGGGGCTTCGGGACAAGGCCGAGCACGCGGCGGCCATGAAGGCGCACGGGATTGAGCCGATTGACCTGGTGTGCGTGAACCTGTATCCGTTTGAGAAGACGGTGGCCCGGCCGGACTGCACGCCGGCCGAGGCGATTGAAAATATTGATATTGGCGGGCCGAGCATGGTGCGTTCGGCGGCGAAAAATCACAAGTTTGTGGCGATTGTGACGTCTCCGGCTCAGTATGAGCGGGTGCTGGAGGAAATGCGGGAAAACGGCGGCGCGGTCCGCGACGAGCTGCGGCAGGACCTGGCACGGGCGGCGTTCGGGCTGACCGCTTCGTATGACGCGGCGATTTCGAAGTATTTGAACGGACAGGCGGAGGATCTGTTTCCGGATCGGCTGTCGATGGCCGTGGTGAAAGATCAGGAGCTTCGGTACGGGGAAAACCCGCATCAGCGCGGGGCGTTTTATAAGCCGGCTGACAGTACGGAGGTTAGCGTGGGGGCGTCGCGGCTGCTGGAGGGAGGTACGCCGATCAGTTTTAATAACCTGATGGATACGAACGCGGCGTTTGAACTGGTCAAGGAATTTGACGAGCCGGCGGCGGTGGTGGTCAAGCACATGAATCCGTGCGGGTGCGCGGTGGATGCGGACATTCGGGCGGCGTATGAGAAGGCGTACCTGGGGGATGTCGTCAGCGCGTTTGGGGGGATTGTGGCGCTGAACCGGCCGGTGGATAAGGAACTGGCGACGGTGATTATGGAATCGTATGCGCGTTTCGGCAAGTCGCATGGGGCGGGGGGCTTCTTTGCGGAGGTGATTATCGCGCCGGCGTATACGGCCGATGCGGTGGAAACCATTCGTACACTCAAGGCCTGGGGCCAGCGTGTGCGGCTGCTGGAGAGCGGGCCGATCGATCGAAAGAAGCAGGATACAAAGGAGTATGATGTTCGGTGTATTGTCGGCGGGCTGCTTTTGCAGGAGCGGGATTTGGTCGGCTGGGAGCCGCAGGCGCTTACGGTGCCGACGAAGGTCAAGCCGACGAAAGAGCAGATGGAGGATTTGCGGATTGCCTGGCTTTGCGCCAAGCATGTCAAGAGCAATACGATCACGCTGGTCAATGGGCGCAGGTTGGTGGGCGTGGGGGCCGGGCAGATGAACCGGGTCGAATCGGGCCTGATCGCCTTCAAGCACGCCGGCGATGCGGCCCAAGGCGCGGCCCTGGGCTCGGATGCGTTTTTCCCGTTCCCGGACAACGTCGAAAACGCGGCCAAAGCGGGGATCGCGTGCATTGTGCAGCCGGGCGGCTCGAAAAAGGATGATGAGGTAATCGCCGCCGCCGATGCGGCCGGGATCGCCATGGTCTTCGCCGGCAAACGGCACTTTAAGCACTAACTGTTTCTCAGATCAGTCAGTGGGTCTATTGCCCTGGTTTTTTTGACTGTTTTATACGCGTGATAAACTTGTTTGGA
>JAHDQI010000003.1 GCA_018433925.1 Phycisphaerae bacterium
GTACCGTCCCCTTTGGCTGGCTCAAAGGTCCCCCGGTCAGCGATTTTCACCGAGCCCGTTTGCCGCTGAACCGGCCCTTCATACTCCAGAAACCGCAACGGATGATCCGCTATCGGTTCGGCCGCCGCTCCCTCCCGGCCGACCTGCTCCGGCGAAACCGAAAGCCGCCACGTCCGCAGAACCCCCTCGGCCTCCAGCATCAAATCCCAGTGGACCCCCTCCGCTGTCGTATGCCGCTGAATCACGAATTGTCTTAAATCCCTCTCCACAAATCAAGCCGTCTCTACTGGGCCTGGATCGCCGTAATCGCCGCCGCTCCAACAATATCATCAACCACGCACCCGCGAGACAGATCATTGATCGGCCGGGCCAGCCCCTGCAGGATCGGACCATACGCCTCAAAGCCCCCCAGACGCTGGGTGACCTTATAGCAGATATTGCCCGCTTCAAGTCCGGGAAAGATAAAGAGCGACGCACGGCCTTTCAGCGGACTGCCCGGACATTTGATCGCGGCCACTTCAGGAACAAACGCCGCGTCGAACTGCAGCTCTCCGTCCACGACAACGGGACCGCCAAAACCGAACAGCGCCCCGATTTTATCCCGTACCCGTTCCGTGGCCTGGGCGACCTTGGTGGCGCTTTCAGACGTGGCCGAACCCTTGGTCGAGTAAGAGAGCATCGCGATTTTCGGATCAATCCCAAACTGGTTCGCAGTAATGGCCGTGGCAATCGCGATATCGCAAAGCTGGGCAGCGGTGGGATGTTCGACAAGACCGCAATCGGAAAACAGATAAGTCTCCTCCCCCCGGCACATAAAGAAAACGCTGGATATGGTCTTGAATCCCTCCGCCGGCCGGATGATCTGCAGGGCCGGACGAATCATATCCGCCGAGGCGTGAATGGCCCCGCCGACCAGCCCGTCGGCATCCCCGCACTTGACCATCATCGTACCGAAATAAATGGTATCTTGCAGGATTCGCTCAGCCGCTTCCGGTGTCATCCCACGGGACTTGCGAATCTCATAGAATTGCTGAATATAGGTCTCTCGCTTTTCAAATGTTTTCGGGTCGACAATTTGGATTTCATCAACCGGCGCCCCGATCTCTTTCAGACCCCCCGCGACCTGGTCTCGGTTGCCGAGTACGATAATACGGGCCACTTTCCTTGTTGTGAGTACCTTGGCGGCCTCCAGAACCCGCCGGTCCGAACCTTCCCCGAGAATAATGGTTTTATTCAGTGCGGACGCCTGTCGAATAACTCTTTCCAGAAAACGCATGAATCAATGATTCCTTACTATTACAGTGTACCTTATTTTGACCAGCCGTTGCGCGGCATTTACAGACCGGCACTGTATCCGTCTCTACTTCTTTTTTCAAGCAAAAAAGAAGATTTGCTCTCCGTCTTCGGCTTTTTGAAAAAGGGGAATATGTGCCCCATGGGATGGATAGAAACGATCCCCCGGTCCGGATGCCGGATCGAAGTCCGTCAAACGATCAGCACAATAATAGGGATTTGTAAAGTTGCGAAAATCCCTGCGGATAGCCACAATTTCATTGAGCAGTCGCTGATTCAGATCCGGCGAGTCCAACGGGAGATGCGTGCCTCAATGAGAGGAAATTAGAAAAAACGCTGAAAACCCCTATGACTTTGAAAATACGATTTTATGGAAACTACGCCTGAAGGGATTCGAACCCCTAACCTTCGGTTCCGTAGACCGACGCTCTATCCAATTGAGCTACAGGCGCATCCGGGATAAAATATATCTTTTTTTCGTTACAATATATGGATTACTGTATCGCTACAGCGTTTTTATTTCAAGAAAATTTATCCGCTAAAGTGAATAAAGCCATTTGGATGTTTTTATGATGAAATCCCGATGAAACGAATAGGAATATTCATTTATGAGCAATCGGTATTGTATCCCGATCAAGAATCGTTATAATTAATCCCGCATGGAAAAGAACTTGAAAAATTCGATTGGGATTGTGCAGACACAGACGATCCGCGTTATTGATACGGATGCGCCGCTGGCACTGCGATGCGGAAAGACTCTTGGCCCAATTGATGTTGCCTATGAGACCTACGGCACCCTCAGCGATGCCGGAGATAATGTAATCCTGATTTGTCATGCCCTCAGTGGGGATGCCCATGTGGCGGGTTTTCACAGTCCTGAAGACCGTAAACCGGGTTGGTGGGATAATATGGTCGGGCCGGGTAAGCCGATTGATACAAACCGGTATTTTGTTATCTGCTCCAACATTCTGGGGGGGTGCCGGGGTACGACAGGTCCTTCCGATATCAACCCCGCCACCGGAAGACCCTATGGGCTGGAATTTCCGATTATTACGATTGAAGATATTGTCCGGGTCCAAAAACTGCTTCTTGAGGCACTGGGAATCGATCGTATTCTGGCCGTCATTGGCGGTTCGATGGGGGGGATGCAGGTTTTGCAATGGGCTATTTCTTATCCTTCCATGGTGGAAGCGGTCATTTGCATTGCCAGTACGGCTCGGCTGAATGCCCAGTCTATTGCTTTTGATGCAGTCGGCCGAAACGCCATTCTGGCGGATCCAAATTTCCGTGAGGGCCAATATCCGGGGCAGGAAACGCCGGATCGGGGACTGGCGATTGCGCGGATGATCGGGCATATTACCTATCTTTCGGAACAATCTATGCGTTCAAAATTTGGACGCCAGCTTCAGCGAAAGGACCGATACAGCTACGATTTTAACTCGGAATTTTCCATTGAAAGTTACCTGGATTACCAGGGGCAGACATTTATTGAACGGTTTGACGCCAATAGCTATCTTTATATTACCAAGGCCATGGATTATTTTGATCCGGCACTTGAATACGGAACACTGGGCCAGGCATTCAGCAACAGTGTTTGCCGTTTTTTTATTGTCAGTTTCAGCAGCGACTGGCTTTTTACTCCGGAGCAATCCGAGGAAATGGTGCGTGCCCTCAGTGCGGAAGGAAAAGAGGTTACTTACTGTAATATCGAATCGCCCTACGGTCACGACGCTTTTTTGCTGGAGGATCATGAGTTGGGGGGGGTGATTTCGGGTTTTGTTGAATCCACCCTGCATCGAATTCGAACAGGTGTCCGTTTTCTGCCGCCGCAAAAAAGAGGGGCGGAAGAGAAGTATAAAACATCGGACCGTGGCAAGCGGCTGCGTCTTGATTATGAACTCATTGATTCTCTGGTCGAGCCCAACAGCCGAGTGATTGATCTGGGCTGCGGCGACGGACAGCTTCTGGTTCGCCTTATTGGGGATAAAGGAGTAATGGCACAGGGGGTGGAGCTTGATCAGGATCTGGTGATCCGTTGTGTGCAGCGCGGGCTTCCAGTGCTGCATCGGGACATCGAACGAGGTCTTGAGGAATATCCCAACGACAGTTTTGATTATGCGGTTTTATCACAGACCATGCAGACACTTCGTGATCCGGAAAAAGTGATTCGTGAACTGGTTAGGGTGGCTCGAAAAGTTATCGTCAGTTTTCCCAACTTTGCCCACTGGCCTTGTCGACTTCAGTTGTTATTTCAAGGGTGCGCACCGCAAACAAGGCAGCTTCCTTTTCGCTGGCATAATTCGCCAAATATTCATTTTTTGTCCCTGAAGGATTTTGATCGTTTTTGCAGAGAAACGGATATTCAGATTCTGGCTCGTATCCCTCTTGGCAAATATGTGGCAGGTCCTGTGCGGATTTGGCCCAATTTATTTGCTGCCCAGGCCGTTTATGTGATCAGCCGGTATTTTTCTCACTCATCTTCAGAATCCTGATTCGTACCATGAAGTCTGGCCGGCGAATCTACAAGTGAATACCGCAGTAATCAATTTCATTGCATATGGTCTTTACTTTTTCCCATATGTCGGGATCGACGATCATTTCCAGGGCCAGAGGGAACAGCACCTGGTCCTCGTGGAACAGGTGTTCTTTCAGAGCCGGACAGAGATATTTTGTCAGAGAATTTAACTGATTTTTGAAGACTGTAAAATTTGTATTTCGAAACACAAGGATCAGTTTGGTCAGATCATGGATGGCCATGCGAAGGTAAATATGTTCATTCTCTACAGAACGACATAGTGTTGCCCAGCCCCGGCTTTTCAACATGGGAAAAATTACATCATTTTCGCGATCCAAATGCTCTTCAAGGGCGTTGAGATGTTCCGTGATATGGGACAGCCGCATAAATTCCCGGCTTGTGTCCGAAAGGGAATTCAATGTCAAAATATGCATGCTAACTTCTTCAAGATCGGCCAGAAAACATCTCGCCATTTCATGCTCAGCCAAAACTTTTCGCAGTATATGACCATCAGGCAATCGCTTGATCAGGTCTCCTTTTTGACTTTCCAGTGCCCCCATCAGGACAAACGCCGCAGAAAGCTGTTGTACTTTCTGAGCCGGAATCCCGCTTTGCAGCAGCCGGTTTTCGGCATGGGTGATATCGTGCGGACGAATTCGGGCCAGCAGACGATTGACTTCCTTTTGTATAGCCGTTCGATTTTTTCCTTCGTGAATCTTTATCAAAAGGCCCGCGAGTTTTTCAACAATGTCTTTTTTGCTTTGCTGTTTCATAGTGAATCCCCGTTACGGTGTTTTCTGGCTATTTATACGAATTACAAAGTGGATATGGGGAAAAAAAGTTTTTTTAAAAATAGATAAGGCAGTGCGATGGTCGTTTTTTAAGCAGATTTACACTTCAGAAGAAAGATTTCGGCCGGCAGTCAAAATGCTGGAAAAGGCAATCGCGGCCGTTTCAATTCGAAGGACATTCGGATTGATACTTGCGGCAGATGCCCCGGTTTTCATAAGCAGTTGCTTTTCTCTGTCGGTAATTCCACCTTCCGGACCGATGACGGCAATCAGGTTTTGACCAGGATTGTTCGGGAACAAAGGAACGATTTTGGCATTATAGTCACCGTATATCCAGCATGCTTTAGGGTACTTTTTTTGGAGAAAATCAATCGTTTTTGAAAAAGGAGCTGGTCCGCTCAGGTCCGGCAGAAAAACACGGCCGGACTGTTTAGCTGCCGTGATACAGATTTTTTCGTACCGGTCTAAAACGGAAATTTTTCCCATTTTAACAGTTCGCTCAAATTGAACGGCAGCGATATGGTTGACACCTAATTCTGTACATTTTTCGACCAGAAAATCAAATCGTTGACCTTTAGCCAAACTTACAGCAATGATAATCTGTGGTTTCATCGGTTGATGTATCTTAATAGAAGAAAGCTTGACTTGAGTTTGTTTGTTGGAAATCTTTTCTATTATAGCTTCTGCAGTTTTCCCTTTTCCGTCGAAAAGCTCGATCTGTTCGCCCGTTTCCATACGAAGAACGTGTGACAAATGATGGGTTTCAAACCTGTCTAAAACAGATTGATTTTCCGTGATTTCAGGACAGTAAAACCTATATTTTTTCACAGAAATTCCTCGACTTATTCATTCAATTAATAAAAAGAGCCAACCAAAAATTAAAAAAAAGAGGGAAAAATAAAATGGAGAATCAAAATCGGCGATGATTTAAAAAAACAGGGAGCAGGCATGTCTTTGATTAAGATTCGATTTCGACTTCCGGGGCCTGTTTTTCATATTGCAACAGTTCGTTAAGGAGGTTGTTGTAAGCGGCAATACTATCTCCACAATCTCCCCTTGAAGCGCCATTTGTCTGAATAGGCACTGAGTTAACGGTCTGGCATTCTTTACAACGCACCTTCTTGCCCGCATATTCATCGGGTACGCTGTACGAATGCCCGCATTTTGTACAATTGAAGCTAATCAAGGCTGTCTCCTTTCAGGATAATATTAACACCTCTATTAAAATTTCGGCTTAAAGCTTGATCCTTCAAACCTTCAACAGAAAAAAATAAAAGACAAATTATGATAATCCATTTACTTATAACAACTTTCATTCATTTTAATGATACTACCAAAGGGCATCGTCATTATATAAGACGCTACCCCATAAGTAAATGTTTCAAATCGTTATTTTTTAACGAAAATTTTCAGAAAAAGCTTGATTTTCTTTCGTATAGGACTAAAATAGTCTTACTAATGTAACGATATTAAAGGTAAAAATTGTGGACATCATACGAAGAAACACAGATTATGCATTACGTTTGGCGACTATTTTGGCTGGTTTTTCGTGTACAGAAGAATCGGTTTCAGCCAAAATTCTATCCAAAGAAGCCGCCGTGCCCTATCCGTTAACCTGTAAACTTCTTCAGAAAATGCAAAAAAAAGGCATTATTAAATCTGAAATGGGCCCCAAAGGGGGGTATTGTCTTGCCCGGAGTCCGGGGCAAATCAGTCTGCTTGAAGTGATTCAAATAATCCAGGGGCCCATTTGCGTAAATCGTTGTTTTTTGGGATCCTATAAGTGTCCGCTGAAGGGTCGTTGTCCGCTGCACAAAAAATTGATGGGGCTTCAGAATGAAATCGTTCATTCACTGGATAACACATATCTTTCAGACCTAATAGATAATCAACACCGCAATCTGGAGGCCGTATGACCAAAGAGCATGTTAAAGTCTTGAAGGAAATGGCCGGGCATCCGAGACGATTATCGGATTTGATAGGCGTCTCGTCTGATTCGATCGTAAGTAAGATTGTTATCGATAAACCGGCCGGATCGATTACTTTGTTTGCCTTTGATGAAGGACAGCGTCTGAGCGAGCACACATCACCTTACGATGCGTTTGTTCAGGTTCTCGACGGGCAGGCAACAATCACCATTGGCGGTCAGGAGCACACGCTCTCGTTTGGGCAGGGTGTGATTATGCCCGCTTTGGTTCCACATTCGGTTCGAGCTCAGGAGCCCTTTAAGATGCTTTTGACAATGATACGCGGAGAAAAATCAGAACCTGACCAAAACTGAACCTAATGGATAAGGAGATTGTATGGTAAATATTTATGAGCATATTCCGTATCAGCAAGAACGAATGGGCCGCCGTGAGTTGGTTAATGAGAAAGAATTTCTTTTGATGCAGATTGCGTTGCGGGCCGGACAGTCTGTACCGGAGCATAAAGCCAATTCAAACGTTCATCTGCTGGCGGTTATCGGACAAATTGAGGCCGATCTGAGCGGCCGACAATATCTGTTAAAACAAGGCGACATGATACCGGTGGCGTATGGAACCCCGATGAAAATTCGAAATTGTGGATCAGGGGAAGCCAGTTTTTTGGTTTTCAAAACTCCCAATCCATCTGAATATAGGAAATAACAAGGATATTTAAATTAACCCATGAATTTGAAAGGGAATGACCATGTTTTGTTATCAATGTGAACAGACAGCGGGCGGCAAAGGGTGTGTCAAGATGGGTGTTTGCGGCAAAGATCCCAAAACCTCGGATTTGCAGGACTTGCTGATTTATGCAGCCAAGGGGATTGCTCAATATGCCCACCGTGCCGGAATGCTGGGCTGCCACGACCGGGCGATTGACCGATTTGTTGTTGAGGCCCTTTTCACGACTGTTACTAATGTTAACTTTGATCCTCAACGGCTGGAGAGGTTGATTAATCGTGCAGCCAAGATCATCGATAAGGCACGCCAATTGTATCAGGAGGGCTGCCAAAAGGCAGGTCAGCAGCCGGAAGACCTTTCGGCTCCGGCGGATTGGCAAGCCCCTGGCAACCAGGTTGATATGCTGGCTGAGGCCCAATCTATTTCCCTTGCCCGACGGCTTGAGGCGATGGGCCCGGATGTGGCCGGTTTACAGGAACTGATCCTCTATGGGTTGAAGGGCATGGCGGCCTATGCCGATCACGCCGCGATTCTTGGAGTAGAAGACGATGAAACGTACCGTTTTTTCCATGAAGCGCTGGATTTTCTGACAGGCCGCCAGGCCGAGGACGTAGATGCCCTTGTGGCGATGGCCTTGAAAGTCGGCGAAGTAAATCTGAAGGTGATGGGTATGCTCGATCAGGCCAATACGAGTACTTATGGCCATCCGGAGCCGACGAGCGTACGAGTGACCCCGGTCAAAGGCAAGGCAATCCTGGTTTCCGGACACGATCTGCGGGATCTTTCCCTCCTTCTTGAACAGACTGAGGGCAAGGGAATCAACGTGTATACGCATGGTGAGATGCTTCCGTGTCTGGCGTATCCCGGACTCAAGAAATACAAGCACCTGGTCGGCAATTATGGCGGGGCCTGGCAGGATCAGCACAAGGAATTCGATGCGTTTCCCGGTGCGATTCTGATGACGACCAACTGTATCCAGCGACCGAAAGAAACTTATAAAAATCGAATTTTCACGACGGGACTGGTGGCCTGGCCGGATGTGGTGCACATCGGGGACGACAAGGACTTTACCCCCGTGATTGAAGCGGCCCTGGCGGCTGAGGGCTTTTCGGAAGATGCCGAGGAAAAGACAATTATGATCGGATTTGCACGAAATGCTGTGATGGGTGTGGCCCAGACGGTCATTGAGGCCGTCAAGTCGGGGAAGATTCGCCATTTCTTCCTGATTGGCGGCTGCGATGGGGCCAAATCCGGGCGGAATTACTATACGGACCTGGCCCAGGCCGTACCGGAGGATTGCGTGATTTTGACTCTTGCCTGTGGAAAGTATCGCTTTAACAAGCTCGAATTCGGCGATATCGGAGGGATTCCTCGATTGCTGGATGTCGGGCAGTGCAACGATGCCTATTCAGCAATCCAGATCGCGTCGGCTCTGGCAGAGGCCTTCAATTGCGGGGTTAATGACCTGCCACTTTCAATGATTTTGAGCTGGTATGAACAGAAAGCGGTGTGCATTTTGCTGACGCTGCTGCATCTGGGTATCAAGAATATGAAACTGGGCCCGTCACTGCCGGCCTTTGTGGGTCCGAATGTGTTGAAGGTGCTTGTAGAGCAGTTTAATTTGGCGCCGATCTCTACGCCGGAAAAGGATCTGGCAGAGGTTTTACAATAGAAGCGGAAATGCAGATGATACGAAATATTGTTAAGATTGATGAAGACAAGTGTGACGGGTGCGGCCTGTGTGTGAATGCCTGCGCCGAAGGCGCAATTCAACTGGTCAACGGTAAGGCCAAACTGGTCAGTGAAATTTACTGTGACGGCCTGGGGGCCTGTCTTGGACATTGCCCCCGGGACGCCATATCCATTGAGCAGCGGCAGGCCGAGGCGTTTGATGAAAAAGCCACGCAGGAATATCTGAATAAACAGAAGACTGCGGCGGTTCCAGCACAGGGCTGTCCGGGTATGAAAGTGAGGCACCAAAAACCGGCGACAGCATCGTCGGAACCCGCAGGTCCGATACCTTCACAGCTTGGACAATGGCCGGTTCAGCTTAAGCTGGTTTCGCCGATAGCCCCCTATTTTGCCGGGGCCGAACTGATGCTTGTGGCCGATTGTGTTCCGTTTGCGATGGGAGATTTTCATCCGTCTTTGCTGAAGGAGCACGCAATTGCCGTGGGTTGTCCAAAACTGGACGACAAGGGATATTATGTGGAAAAGGTTGCTCAAATTCTTGAGGTAAATGAGATTGTCTCGCTTACGGTTGTGCGGATGGAAGTCCCTTGCTGTTCGGGATTGACACAAATTGCCCGGGCGGCGGTAGAAAAAAGCGGTAAACAGATGAGTTTTGAAGAGATTACGATATCTCTCGACGGCCGGATTATAAATCGCCAAATGATCTCCGTTTGATTTCTTAAAACTCCCAATCATCTCGATATTGATCTGCGTGTGAACGGCTTTAGATCGATTCTGGACCTGGCATAGATTGTTATGTCTGCCATGCTCAATAGGGACAGATTTGATTGAAAAATTTGCAATGGATCCGGTAGAATGGGGTCATGGGATTGTCAAAACAAAATCTGGAAGCTATCCGAGACAAAATTCGTGCCTTTCCAACCGGTCCCGGGCTGTATTTTATGAAGGATGCCGACGAAAAGGTCTTGTATATCGGCAAGGGCAAAAATTTGCGCAGCCGGGCGGCCAGCTACTTTCAGCCCAGCGCCAACCTGGCTGAAAGCCGCAGCCCGTGGATTGTGGAGATGATCAGCCGGACGAGGGATGTGGATTATCTGGAAACGGCCAGCGAGGTGGATGCGATATTGCAGGAGGCCCGGCTGATAAAGGATATTCACCCGCCTTATAACACGGATTTGAAAGATGCCAAAAGTTTTCCATACCTGGAAATTACTACGCGGCAGGAGTTTCCGGGAGTGTATATTACACGCAATCCCAAAAATCACCGCAGCCGACTGTTCGGTCCATTTACCGCCGTTAGCGATCTGCGGTCTGTGGTGGGGGTATTGCAAAAGATTTATATGTTTCGCACATGCAATCTGGAGATCAGCACAAACGATCCGAAGCGGCGATTTTTTCGCCCTTGTATTCTCTACAATATCGATCAGTGCACCGCGCCATGCGGCGCAAAGGTTTCCAAAGACGATTATCGTAAACAAATACAGGGTCTAATTAAGTTTTTGCAATCCAAGCGTTCCACTGTGCTGCGGGAACTCAAAAAGCAAATGGCTGCCGCGTCAGAGCAGCAGGATTTTGAGCAGGCGGCTATGTTGCGGGACCGGATTCGGCTGATTGAGAATCTGGACAAGCGGGGTACAGTTGATGAACATGTGCAGCCTGAGGTTTTTGTGGCCGACCCGGCTGAGTCTCTGACCAAGCTCCAACAGATTCTGGGCAGTGCGCAGCCCGTGCGAATTATTGAGGGATTTGATATTGCGCATTTATCCGGCAAAGAGACCGTTGGCTCGATGGTTCAATTCATTGACGGCCGTCCCTTTAAGGAAGGTTATCGAAGATTTAAGATAAAAACAGTCAGGGGTGTTGATGATTATGCAAGTCTAAAAGAAATTGTCGGCCGCAGATACAAGCGTGCGCTGGCGGGGGAGGAATTGTGGCCGGATTTGGTGTTGATCGACGGCGGGATCGGCCAACTCCATGCGGCTGAGCAAGCTTTTTCCGAAATGGAAGCCCCCATTCCTAATTTGTGCTCCATTGCCAAGAAAGAGGAGATCCTATATATACACGGCCGAGAAAAGCCGCTGAAGCTGCCCGCCACCTCGCCGGTACGAAAACTGCTCCAATACGTTCGAGATGAAGCCCATCGATTCGCCCAGCACTACCACCACATCCTCCGACGAAAAAACGTAATACAAGAAGGACGATAATAGAGGAATTTATTCTTGAGAGATGTATTAGAGGACTTGCAGGGCCAGGGCGGTAATGTCGTCTTTTTGACCGGGAGCCGGCCGATAGGTATCGGCCTGGTGGTCGAGTGCGGCAATCAGTTCATCGGCGGACAGTGAGCACAAATCCAGAAATGAAAAATGGAAATTAAAATCTGAGTCTTTGCCCATGCCGATCAATGGTTCAGCGCCGTCGGAATAAAGCAGAAGCGTATCACCTGGGCAAAGCTGGACAGTTTTTTCCTCAAATTGGGTCTGCTCAAAAACTCCGAGCAGTCCACCTCGGGATTCAAGCAGGGTCGGCTTTCTATCACGGATCAGGACCGGGTAAGGATGACCGGCACGAGCCCAGGAGGCCTGAAGGGTTTCGGTGTTCAGGAGGAAGTAACAGGCAGTGGAAAACAAGCAGCCCTGAAGTTCCTGTTCGATCATTTGCAGGTTCAGGTTACCGATAACCTGTTTAGGCGGAAAGATCTGCCAGGAATGGTCATAGGTCTGCCGCATGACCAGCGCCTGCTTAATGAAGATGGTCAGGAGGGCAGCGGGCATAGAGTGGCCGACGGCATCTGCGATATAAAAGCCGATGTGAGTTTCATCAAGACGGCGAGCATCGTAGATATCTCCGGAAACCCATTCGGCCGGTCGGAAAAGGGCCGAAAAACGGAAATTTTCGTTGTTGGGCAAACGGGCGGGCAGAAAATTACGCTGGACTCGGCCGGCCATTTCTAATTGCTCGGTCAGATCAGGCAGGACGATACTCTGCTCCCGTTCTAATTCGGCTGTAGGGTGTATGTCTTCTTTCATCGATTTCCTGTCTATTTCCCTGTTTCGTTCGCGCATTGAATTTATCGGTCTGGAAAGCGAGTGACTTAACGCCGAGGGTGGGAAAAAGGGCAATATAGAGAAGATGGAGAGAAAAGAAAAATTATCGGACGATTTGCGTTATTGTATCAGGAAAAAATGGCTGAGCCAATCCGTAAAATGGTAGCTCCTTCCTCAATTGCGATTTCGTAATCCTGACTCATCCCCATGCTGAGATGTTTGAATTTGGCGCCGGAGATGTTTTCGGTTCGGATTTCTTCAAAAAGTTCGCGACATCGAGCAAAGCATGCGCGGACCACGTCTTTATTCAGGGTCAGTGGTGCCATTGTCATCAGGCCGGTCAACCGGAGATTGGGCATGGAGGCGATTTGTTCGGCAAGATGTACGGCGGCACCGACCGGGGCGCCGTATTTCTGGGGTTCTTCTGAGCAGTTGACTTGCAGAAACACATTGGGATGGCGGTCGAGCTTGGCTGCGGCGGAATTGATTTCTTCGGCCAGGCGAAGCGTATCCACGGAATGGATATAATTGGAAATCTGCAGGGTCTGCTTGACCTTGTTTCGCTGGAGATGTCCGATCATGTGCCAGCGGACTTTTTTAGGCAGTTCAGCTTTTTCAGCGGGTTCATTTAAAAAAACATCGATTTCATCGGAGACCTGTTTTAAATGCTGGACTCGGTTCTCGCCCAGATCGATGTATCCAAGGCGCACGACTTCCTTAATGGCTTCGGTGGGGGCGGTTTTCGTGACGAGGACCATTTGAATATGATCGGGATCTCGTCCGCAGCACCGGCATACATCGGTGATGGTCTGGCGAACCAATTGGATTCTATCAGCAATTGTACTCATCGCACGCATTGTACTCAGCAAACAAAATGCGTAAACGGTTTCGTTTCTTTTTCAGCCGGGTGCGGTGCTACGGTAAAAATTTTGACGGACTTTTCAGTTTCGCCGGCAGATAGTCATTCACGACAAAATCAAGGCCGTGCTTGGCAAAGGCCTGCTGTTCAACGCGGACTCCCATCTTGAGCATCTGGTTAATCGCCGCCTGCCATGGCTTGTGGTGTTTGACAAAGGGATCATTTTTCAGGGCATCTTTGGCTCGTTTGATGTCCACCTCTTTTAGAGGATGGGTAGGCAGATCGTAATCCTTTATGTCCTGGGGAGTTACGCCAAGAAAAGTAGACTGTGGAACGCAGAAAAATTCATTGAGATGGACGGCGTTCCCGGAACCAACTTTCAGGGTTCGATAAATATTGAAGTAGCCATAGGGGTCGCCGTCGACAAAGGCATAGACCGGAATTTTCAGTTCATCGCTGAGACGACGAATAAATCGCCGGGCGGCCCGGGTAGGTACCCCTCCCATGCTTACAAGAATACAATTAGTCTTGTCCCAGTAGTCGTACTTGACCAGACGCTGGAACATGCCGGCTGTCTCGATGGCCAGGATGAATTTGGCTTTGCTTTCAAATTGGAGCTGTTCGACTTCCACGGGGATCGAATAGGCCCCGGAACCGAATTTGGTACAGTCGATTTTAAGTTTACGGCCCTGGCCGTCCCGATCAATGACGAACAGCCGTCCGGCTACATCTCCGCCCTTTTCTTCCGGGACAAATTTGAGCTGCTCCCGGTTGACGCCAAACATGGCCTCAATATCATCCATGATCGTATCTGATTCGGGCTGTTCGTCAAACCCCGCCTTGCCCCAGTTTTTTGAAATGTAATAGGCCTCTCGCTTGGTGGCCATATCTTCGGTTTCAATCAATTCTTTGGACAGGGCCATCATTTTGAGGGTCTGGGCAAAGGTTTTTACGGTGCCGACGGTCAACGTCCGTTTTTTAGTCTTGCCCAGCATTTCGAAATGGCCTTTTTTGGGGATGTATTTGACATTGGCCAGAGAGCGGATGGGAGTGCTCATTGTGGGTTTCTGGTTTTTGTCAATTTTTGTATAGACATCTTTTGCGTTGTCAACGATGCGGCTGACCAGCGGGATTTTCGGGTTCCTGCCGCCCGTGGTTTGTGAGCGTTTTATTGCTTGGCCTGATGTTTTCTTTAGGGCCATATAAAGCCTCTCCATAGCGGTTTATATTTATAAAACACATTCTTTATGGATCACAATCTACTCGAAAATTTGTGTTTCTGCAAGGTAGAAGAAATAAGGTCGTCTGGGGTGGTAGTCAGAAATTAAGGGAAAAAAATAAAAAAAAAGGAAATTTGCTTCTTGACAGCCCCTTAAAGTTCCGATATAAAAGAACATAGATAGTTAAGTCGCCAAGTGCGGCTTGATCATAAACCTCGGCGAGGCTAAGTGGTCATCCGTTTTCCCCCCCAGACGGACCCACCTCCTCGCCAATTTTTTGCGCACTTTTCCATGATAGTTATAAAGAGGGGAGATGTCTTGTATTATATAAACCATTTTCGAAAAGGGACTTGTCGAAAAATACAAGCATCTGAGAAGATAATGCAGATACACTTAGGATTGAAAATGGAAAGTAAAATCATTTTATATAGGACATATGGGGTCTATAAACAAATATTGTTTTGTTATTTTTGTTGAATATCCCTATATTTATGAGAAATTGACTTTGATTTCTTTTAAGCGAAGCATGTCTTTTTTTAATGATTTTCGATCAA
>JAHDQI010000273.1 GCA_018433925.1 Phycisphaerae bacterium
ATTTTGAGGTATTGACGGAATGCAAAAAAGCCCTGCCGTCCGTTCCGTCCTATTATCTTAAATCGACGAAAAAAGACAAAGAGACCGGTCAGTATCCCCCGTACGATGTTGAGATTATTGAACAGGTTGTTCAGGCCGGACTGACGGGCGTGGATCTGTATTACAAGGGATTGACAAAGGGTTTTGTAGAGCAAGCCCATCAAGCCGGTCTGGAGGTTCATGTCTGGACAGTTAACGATACCGAAGATGCCCAACGAATGGTTGAATACGGCGTAAACGGCATTACCACCGATAAGCCCGGTATTTTGAGAAAGGAACTGAAACTTTAAATCGTTCTGATTTCAAGGGACAGGCCCATTGGCGATGTCTTTTTTCTGTGCGGCTGGCAATTTTTTGTCAAGCGGTTCCGGTTGAATAAAAAAAGTGGTGAATCCGGTATAAACAACAG
Source organism: Phycisphaerae bacterium (assembly GCA_018433925.1). Taxonomy (GTDB): domain Bacteria; phylum Planctomycetota; class Phycisphaerae; order Sedimentisphaerales; family Anaerohalosphaeraceae; genus JAHDQI01. The sequence continues at coordinate 449 of JAHDQI010000273.1, forward strand.
AATCTTCATGTTGTCCATGAAATGAAGCGGAATACACGATTATCCATAGTGTTTTAGTATGACACTATAAAATATATATCCGGTCTACTTATATACCCTTCGTGCTTTTTCTATAATACCTATATAACTCTAAAAAAAGAAAGGGGTTCCAATATGGAATCTTCGTGATTTTTTGGTAAAAAAGAGTGCGTAAGTGGTATAATCTCATACAGGAGAATCCTGTTTTAGTGGGGGGCATGGGGTACCCCGATTTAATCGAAAAAAAGATATAGAATAGGGTTAAAAATGAATGTCAGATTCTGTTTTTTTACTGCCTTGTGTATTTTCGCATTTTCCTGTGGAACTCTTTTTTCTGATATTACCTATACGCTGCATCTTAGCGGGGTTGATGAGGGTATTCGAACACAAATCGAGACTTCAATGGCGGAGGCGGTTGGGCTGTATAATCAGTATGGCTCGTTCAACAAGAATTTAAATGTGTATTATAGTTCTGGTGTGCCGACAGCTCAGGCAAACTACGACGGCGTTATTACTTTCGGCGGTTCAAGGAATAGCCGGGTTGCCATGCATGAAATCCTGCATACGCTGGGTGTTGGGACCTACTGGGCCTGGGGCAATAATCTGTCAGGTGGCGTGTGGACAGGGCAATATGCCAATGCCTTGATCCAGGAATTTGACGGGGCCGGCGCTGAAGTTCATGGTGACAAAGACCATTTCTGGCCATACGGGCTGAATTATGACAGCGAAGACGGCAAACTTGTCCGGGTGCGCACGATTCGAATGGCAGCGGCCCTGGTCAGCGACATGGGCTTATATTCATTTACACAAGAGCCCGCTTATCAAAATGTTGCGCCGGGAGGGACGGCCGTGTTCAGCGCTTATGCCCCGCTGGCGTATGGGTATGCGTGGTATAAACAGGGCCATCCGTCTCCGCTGAGCAATGGGGGCGATATATCAGGAGCTAACACATCGACATTGCAGATTGCCAACGTGGATCTCAGCGATGAGGGCCGCTACTATTGTGTGGCTTCTTCCTCCAGCGGAACCCTTGCCTGTCGGCCGGCTTCTTTAAACGTTGTGCAGACCGCTGCCCGTCTTGCGGGGCACTGGAGTTTTGACGGCCATGCCCTTGACGGCGCCGGGCCGAACCATGGAACGGTTATCGGGTCGGCGGTTTATACGGCCGGGCAGGTTGACGAGTCGATCCATTTTGACGGCAACAGCGATTATGTTATCCTGCCTTCGGGGATCCTGAATATCGACGACTTTACGATTGCCGCCTGGGTTTCCTGGAACGGCGGCAGCGCCTGGCAGCGAATTTTTGACTTCGGCAATGACACCTCGCGGTACATGTACCTGACGCCCAGTTCGGGCGGCGGACGGCTGCGTTTTTCCATATCCATCACCGGCAACAGCAATCATCAATTACTGGAAACAACATCCCCCCTGGCCACCGGCCAGTGGGTGCATCTGGCGGTTACTTTAAACGGGAACACCGGGACGCTGTATGTAAACGGCGCGCCGGTTGCGACGAATTCTTCCATGACGCTTAATCCGAGCGATTTTAATCCCTTGTATAATTATATTGGAAACAGCCAGTGGATGGATCCGTATTTTAACGGGAGTATCGACGACTTTCGCATTTATAACTATGCCTTGTCAGGGCCCCAGGTTGCGGCGATTGCGCAGGGCAATACGGCGCCGTACTTTGCCGTCGATCCGATTGTCAATCTCGACGGCATTGAGCTTCGTGAGTATGAAGGATATTCTCTTGCGGATTACGCGGAGGATGTGGACGGTGTTGAATCGCTGACTTTCAGCAAGACGGCCGGGCCGGGCTGGCTGGAGGTCGCTTCGGACGGGGCGCTGTCGGGAATCCCCGGCGATGCCGATACGGGCCTCAATGTCTTTACCGTGCGGGTGACGGATACCGGCGGACTTTTTGGAACTGCCGAGATGACGCTGGAGGTTGCCGATGTCTATTCCGGCGTTCGCGGCCTCGAGGACCTGGCCGGTCTGGCCGGCCGCTGGCTGGATGCTGACTGCCCCGATACCCCGGCCTGCGGCGGCGCCGACCTGAGCGGTGATGCGATTGTGGACCTGCTGGACCTGCAAGTCGCCTCCCGCAACTGGCTGGCGGATGAGGGGCTCAAGCTCCATTTCAAATTTGACGAGACGGCCGGCGGCATCGCCGGCGACAGCTCCGTCTTCAACCGCACGGGCCTGCTGGCCGGGGACCCGGCCTGGTCGGCCGGCATCGCAGGCGGCGCCCTGACCTTCGACGGGGCTGAAGATGCTGTAGAAGTTCTCGATTACAAAGGCATCAGCGGCAGCGCAAGCCGTACGTGCGCTGCGTGGATTCGTACCTCTGCCTTGAACGAGGCCATTCTGACCTATGGAGACTTCATTCCGGGAGGCCGCTGGCTGTTTCTTTTGGATGCAAACGGCAGACTCCAGCTTGGCATCAGCGGGGGCAATATCATCAGCACCCAGATGGTTGCCGACGGCACGTGGCATCACGTAGCGGCGGTTCTGGATGCCCCGGAGGGGGACCAGGCAACCGTGGGAAATTTAAAACTCTATATTGACGGCCAGCCGGCGCCGGGGACCTATACCAACTCGTCCCAGGGGATCGATACGGCATCGAATTTCCCGGTACGAGTGGGGGTAATGCAGCATTCCGGAGATGTGCTGCAGCTTTTCTTCAATGGGCGGCTTGATGAGGTGCGGCTCTATGACCGGGCCCTGACGGATCAGGAAATCCTCGAACTGGCGGGCCTATAAGGCAAGCGTCTTCATTCTGTCAAGGCGTTGTCCATTCCGGACATTATCGGACAAATTCAAAAGAATTGTTGTTCGGGTGTTGAATTTGCGCAAAATCGCCTTTTTTTAGGCGCAATTTTGCCTTGTTTCATTGATTCAAATCAGCCAAAATATATCGAAAAGGGCCTGTATTCAGGGTGAATTTCAACTGAGGATGGGTGGTAAACGTGTCGATATGGGGTTGTCTGTTTTCATGAAAACCATGGCTGCCCAGTGAGGAAAGGGATCGAGATGAAATATTTTGTGTGGTTGCCGGTTACGCTGCTTCTTTGTGTTTCTTCCGTTTACGGTGCCGATGGTTTTGGACAGTATACCACCGGCGGAGCCGGCGGGGCCACGGTGACGGTGACGAATGGGGCGGATTTTTTGACGTATGTTGAAACGGTGGACACGCCCTATATCATCCAGGTTTCGGGTACTATTGAACTGGCGGATGCGGACAATGGGAGAGTGCGAATTCAGTCCAACAAAACCATCCGGGGGATCGGCGAAAATCCGACGATCATCGGCAGTCTGGGTTTTAAAAATGACTGTTCGAATGTAATCATTGAACGATTGACGATTACCTGTCCTGAGGACTACACCAGCGAAGAAGACGGCATCAGTGTCAAAGACCGGATTACCAACGTTTTCATCACGAAATGCACTCTTTATGACTGCTGGGACGGCTGTCTGGACATTGCGCGGCAGTCGGACTGGGTTACGGTTTCCTGGTGCAAGTTCTATTTTACCACGCCCAATGACAATAACGACCGCGTCAGTCTGGTCGGCAATACGGACAGCAGCGGCGATGAGGGAACCCTGCATGTTACCTTTCACCATAACTGGTTCGGACAACACTGTATGCAGCGGATGCCGTCGTTACGTTACGGACGGGGACATATCTACAACAACTATTATCATTGTCCGGGCAATATTTACTGTATCTGGTCGCGTATTCAGGCCGAAGCGCTGATTGAGAATAATTATTTTAAAGAGGTTAATGAACCGTATGTGAATAATCGGGACGGAGCGCCGGTTGAAGAGTGGGGAAAGATTGCCGCCTCCGGAAACATCCTTGATCAATGCACCGGCGCGGTGCATCCGGGAACGGATACCGTCTTTACGCCTCCTTATGTTTATACCCTGACGGATACAGCCCTGGTTCCCATGCTCGTTCAATGGGGGGCGGGGGCTGACGGACAGGATGGATTCCCCCCGCACTGGATGTTCGGAATGTACGGCGATTTTGACCTCAGCGGGTTCGTGGACCTAAGCGACTTCTCGACTTTGGCCGGTTACTGGCTGGCCACAGAAAATATTGAGGATGCGGACTACTATCCGAACGGTTCCGTCGATGCGGAGGAACTGGCTTTGTTTGTCACTCACTGGCTGTATATTCCCCCGGATACCACGCCGCCGGCAGCTCCGGCGAACCTGTGGGCGCTGGGAAAAGACGGGCAGGCCGTCCTCCAATGGGATGACAACGAGGAAGAAGACCTGGACGGTTACAATGTGTACCGTTCGACAACGTTCGAGGGCGGGTATACACAACTGAATGCCTCTCTGCTTCCTGCGCCTGGATACGCGGATGAAAGCGCCGTCAACGGCACCCTGTATTACTATCTCGTCACGGCCGTGGATACGAGCGGCAACGAATCGGGCAATTCCGTCGAAGCGTGTGCCGTGCCTGAATTGACCGCCAATGTCATTCTTCAGGAAAATGCTGCCGGCTTCTGCGACGTAGAGGGCATTGTGGATTTGGGCAAGCACGACGGTTTTACCGGGGCGGGCTTTTTAGATACGACCAATGCCAACGGGGCCGGCATTGACTGGAAGATTAACATTGCTTCTGCCGGCACCTATACATTCGCCTGGCGCTATGCCAACGGATCAGGCGACCGTTCCTCGCGGCTGCTGATTAATGGGATCGAGGAGGCAGCGGGCATCAATTTCGCGGCTACCGGGGCCTGGAATAACTGGGATACGCTGTCGGTACAGGTCTCGCTGACCGCGGGAGTCAAAAGCGTTCGACTGGAAGCGACAAACAGCGATGGGGGCGCCAATATCGACTCCCTGCAGGTAAGCGGCCCGGCTCCGGAGATCGCCATTTGCGAGTAATTTTTTTGTATAAAGGACACCCCCTGATGAAAAAGATGTTTTATCCTGGACTTTTGTTGTTTGTCTGCGTCCTCTCTGCGAATGCCGCAACGGACGGCTGGGCCGATATGAACGGGGGCACCACAGGCGGCGCAGGCGGAACGGTGGTGACGGTAGACAATACGGCGGACCTTGAGTATTATGCCGAAGCGGGAACAACGCCCTATATCATTCAAATATCCGGAACGATTGATATCGGCATCGGGGTCGTCGAAATCAGCGCGAACAAAACGCTCATCGGGATCGGCGAAAATCCGACACTTGTAGGCACCGTCGGTTTCAAAAATCGGGATGGGAATATCATCCTTGAGAACCTGAACATCACGAATCCCTGTACGTCAAGCAGTTGTGACGGCATCAGTTTAAAACAGGACATATATAATGTCCTTATCACCAAATGCAGTTTCTATGACTGCGGCGACGGAAGTCTGGATATCTCCAACAATTCCGACTTTATTACCGTCTCCTGGTGTAAATTCTACTATACATACGATAATGGTCATAACTTTGTAAGTCTCGTCGGAAGCAGTGACAGCCAGGGAGACGACGCGGCAAATCTTCGAGTCACATATCATCACAACTGGTGGACCACCCTGTGCAAGGAACGAATGCCCCGCGTGCGTTATGGGCAGGTGCACGTCTATAACAATTACTACAGCAACCTGATGGCCGGCGGGTACTGCATCGGCGTTGGCTGCGGGGCGCGCATTCGGGTTGAGAATAATTACTTTAACGCGGTGCCGAATCCCTGGAAAGACTACTACAGCAGTACAAGTTATCCGGCGGGGCATATTGGCTGGAATGCCGGTAATGTTTTCTACAGCTGCTCTCAGCCGACCTGGGCGGCCAATGAATACGCGACAATTTTCACGCCGCCGTATTCCTATCTTCTTCATGAGGCGGCGGACCTGCCGGTCATGGTGCAGGCGTATGCGGGCGCCGGAACCCCTTACCCGCCGCACTGGTTATTCGGCCTTTACGGCGACTTTGACAAAAACGGGCAGGTTACGATCGATGATCTCGGGACATTCGTTGGGTACTGGCTGGCCGAGGATGACATTGACGATGCAGATTATGACGGCAGCGGAATCGTTGATTCCATTGAATTCGCTCTCTTTGCGCAAAATTGGCTTCAGTAAAGAAGGGCACCCGTCCATTCCGGGTCGTTTTTTCATATTCTGAAGGTCCCTTTTTCTCAGAATTTTATAAAGAATTTTCGAATCTATATTCCTTTTTAAACCATTTATGGAACAAATTCCCCCAAATCAGGGGAAATACAGGGATATAATTTATGACAAGACATAGTATGTCTACATTCCAATAGACCCAACTGGTATTCTTCATTAACATCCTCTTTTGTTTTGCCGATCCTCTTCTGTTCGCTCATTTTGAATAAGTTCATCCTATCCGATTTTCGCATTAGGAGGTCAAAAATGAAGAATATCGGTCAATCGGAGGGCAAAAAAAGGTTTTTGGCAGGGTTTTTGTTTGTGGTGTTTTTAACGGCCTATTCCCCATCACCGGCCTCGAAGGTACCTGGGGCAGACGATTTGTACAGCATGTCGCTGGCCCAGCTTATGGAGGTTGAAATTTATGTGCCTGCCTCGATTACGGAAAAAAATCCCTTCAAAACCCCAGCCAGTGTGACGGTCATTACGGCCGAAGACATTGCCCGAACACCGGCGCGAAATCTGCTGGACCTGATCGAGATTTACGTACCGGGCGCCCTGTATCTCAATCACAGTATCGGGCCGGTACCGGGAATTCGAGGGGTTGTTGCCGACCGTCCCTATAAATTCCTGATTAATGTCAACGGCATCAATGTCAATATAAAATCCCACTACGGCGCCCGTCTGGAGCTGCTGAACTGGGATATGAATGATATTGAGCGAATCGAAGTTGTGCGCGGCCCCGGTTCGGTTACCTACGGCCCGGGCGCTATCGGCGGAGTGATTAATATTACAACCAAAAAAGCCAAAAATCACCCCGGTGTTGAGTTGGGCGGCAGTTTCTGGGATCAATACGACAGCATCGGCAATTACGTCAGCTATGGTCATGAGTCTGAGGCATTTTCACTGTACAGCTATGTAAGCGTGGTCCACACATCCGGTCATACGCCGGATTTGTACGGGGCAGAAAATGAAGCGGAGTACGGCTATGTCGGTGATCCGGCCGGCCCGTACAATCCAAGGCCTCCGTTTACTTACCTGATGGATTATCAAGATGAGCCGCAGGTCAAGGCCATGATCGATTTTCATTTTAAGGAGAACTGGCGTTTCTGGGCCCGTTATGTCACTTCTTCTACCGCGCTGACCCAGGCCTCGGCCGTAAAGTATGAAATCGACGGGAAATACCGGGACTTCCGGCAGAGCCGATTTCGATATTTCCAACTGGCCCTTGAAAACCAGTCGCCGATTACGGATGAATTAAGCTTAAAATCCCTCTTTGGATTCAGTTCAATTGATGTTCACGATATTCAGAAGTACAGCAGTTCCATCGTCAATGACAAGGATAACCTCCAGAATATAGGATGGATCTGGTCTGAATGGGAATATTTTACCCAGTTTATGCTGAATTATAAGCCGGAGGATGAACGGATGAAGGCCGCCGTCGGCGTGGAATTCAGTTACGACATGATTCGGCCTGCCTGGGGCAAAGACAAAGATGACGGAATCCGCATGTCCGATGGGATTATCAGCGGACCTTCATCCGGGGGCTATGGAGAGGAGTACAGGCAGGTCAGTCCTACGCATGATGCCGAAAAATATTTTCCGGTCGGCAGCGGCTGGGATACCCGTTCGTATGCTTTCCTCGGCGAGCTGAATTTTCAGCATACGCCCAAAATGCAGACGATCTGGTCGGCCCGACTGGACAAGCATACCTACACCGATTATATGTTTTCTCCCCGCTTTGCGTGGATTTATGAGCTGGAAAAGGAGGCCTATCTCAAGTTTATCGCGCAGCGCTCAGTGCGTATGAACACGCAGGAAGAACTGTACATGAGCCATGAAATGGGGATTTCAAACAAGCCCGAAAAACTGGATACCTATGAAGTGATTTACTCCGGCCGGGCGGGAGAGAATCTGACGTATCAGGCATCCGCGTTCTTGAATAAGAATAAAGTGATCGCGTGGGAAGGATCGCTCCGCCGCAGCGCCCTGATTGGAGAACTGCAAACATTCGGCCTCGAATTTGAAACCCAGTACAAAAAAGATCATTTCAATATCGGGGCCAGCCATTCGTTTGTCAAGCAGCTCGACTGGGAACTGGATGACGAGGTGGCTGCCTCCGGCATCAGTTATTCGGACTATTATTACGATACCGGCAGCGGCATCATCGCCTCCAAAGGCAATGACCTGGCCAACTGGTCCAATCATGCGACCAAGCTTTTTATGAATGTGGATTTTCTGGACGGCAAACTGACCCTGCACGGCGACATGAGGACGCTGTGGGGTTTTGAGGGCTATAAGGACGGCCTGGATGCCCTTGAGGAGGCCGGCGGTACGCCTGAGATCATTGCCGCCATGCACGATCACGACGTGTTTGATCTTGAAGTTACGGCCAATGTCTCCCTTACCTATCATATCAGCAAGTCCGCGGATTTGACTGTGTTTGTGCACAACATTCCCGTGATCGGGGAGAATAAACGATACTCTTATTCATCGGGATACCGAAAAATCTTTCCGGACAAGACCAGTTGGATTGAAGAACCGACGGTGGTCGGTGTTCAATATCGTTTTCGTTTTTGACAGAAACTGCCGAACATGAGACACAAAAAAAGGCCGCTGCATAAACAGCGGCCTTTTTAATGGTACAAAGACGGCACAAACTACTTCTGGTTTTTGGGCCGGCCCAGCAGAAGGAGCGGGGAGGCAATCGCGATCGAGGAATAGGTGCCGATGATAATCCCGATCAGCATGGCAAACGTAAAACCACGCAGGCCCGTTCCGCCCCAGATGTACATGAGCAGCACGACAAGAAATGTCGTAAACGAGGTCAGCAGGGTTCGGGACAGGGTCTGGTTGATGCTGTCATTGATCAGCTTGGGAGTCAGGGCGTTTAATTTGCCTCGATTTTCACGGATTCGGTCAAAGACCACAATCGTATCATTCAGTGAATACCCGATGATTGTCAGAAAAGCGGCAATCATTTCGAGGTTAATTTTGAAATCCATGATTCCGAGGGCATTTCCAAGCGGGGTTCCGGCAATATAGGTACAAACGGTCACAATGCCCAGCGTAATGCAGACATCGTGTACAAGAGCGGCAATGGCCGCAAAGCCGTAGCGGGCCGTGCCGAATCGGAAACCGATGTAGAGCACAATCGCAATCAGCGACAGGATGATTGCCAGCAGCGCCCGGATTTTGGCCTGGGCTCCGATGGACGGGTCAATCTGTGTGACCCGAGCCAGTGAGCTTTCAATGGCCAGGGCGCTGAGAATCTTGGTTTTTTCATTGTCTGTGTACTGTTTCCATTCGTCTTCGGAAAGCGTGCGAAAACCGGCTTCCGGATGAGCGCTGACATAGACAAACTCACGGGCCGTTTCATCCTCAGAGAACTCCGTCAGGTCCGTATTCAAAAGCTGATACGGATACCAGTGCAGATCCTGCATGTCCCGTTTAAACTTGATGTCCTGAATCCGGGCCTTGAGCTCCTTGCCGCTGACGGGGGAAGACAGTGTGACGTCAATTCGAAGTCCCCCGACGAAATCAGCCAGTTCCGGGACGGCCGCGGTGATCTCGCCGGCGGCGGTAATTTCCGGTTCGAGGTCTTCCCGTACATCCAGCAGATCCTTGAACGCGGTGCGGATGGCATCGCTGACAACTTCATGTACCGTTACATCCGAAATCTCGGCGCTGTCTCCAAAGGCCTGCTGGAGCACTTCTTCCACAAGCGATACATTGACCCGGTTTGTGGACACCTGAAAATGCCGCTCATTGACGGCTTTGACCTCAAGACCGGAAAGTGTCTGGCCCAGTTCCCGTGAAGCCGACTGAATTGCTTCCGTAACGGCAGCGGCGATTTGACCCGGCTGGGCGAAATGAATTTCAGCCGTGGTTCGATTGGTTTCCGTGGTCGTGATCTCATATTGCAGGCCGCTTTCGCCGATGCTGTATACACGGGCGGCGGCCAGGGCCCGGTTGCCGATGGATTCGGCGTATTCGCGGAAGCGGTCTTCCACGATTTTACGGGTATAGGCGGCGGCCGGACGCAGGTTGATCTGAGCGCTGGTGCCGCCGGTAAATTCGATATCATATTTGCTGTTTGCCGCTTCATCACGAGTGAAAAAGACCGCAAGTCCGCCGATGATAAGGATGACGGAAATCACCAGGAACAGCGGCCGCAGAGCCATCCAGTTGAGATTGACATTCTGCAGCATGCCGAACATGGTCAGCGGGTTGCTCAGGATCCGGCGGCTGATTAAGAAATCAAAGACCACACGGGTGACGAACAGGGCGGTGAACATGCTCGATATGATACCCAGCATCAGCACGATCGCGAATCCCTTGATTTCCTCAGAGGCCACCATCAGGAGAATAAACGCGACGCCGAAGGTGGTCAGGTTGGCGTCAAAGATTGTCCGAAATGCTCGGCCGTAGCCGTTGGCGATGGAAGCCCGCAGGGATGAACCGCGTTTTTGCTCTTCACGGATACGCTCGAAGATCAGCACGTTGGCGTCAACGCTCATGCCAATGGTCAGGATCAGACCGGCAATGCCCGGCAGGGTAAACGTGGCGTTAAAGGCGGCCATCATCGCCAACACAAAAATGATATTGAGCATCAGGGCCATATCGGCAATGGCTCCGGCGACCCAGTAATAGCCGAACATGAAGATCGCCACCAGAATCAGTCCCCAAATGCCGGCTCGAATTCCCTTTTTCAGGTTGTCGGCACCGAGCAGGGGGCCAATGGTTTTTTCCGAAATGGGCACCTCGGAGAGTTTGGCGCGGAAGGAACCGGCATTCAGTTTGTTGACCAGGTCGGTCTGTTCCGTGGGCGAAAAACTGCCTTCGATGATGCCGGCCGAACTGATTGCGCTGCGGATGGTCGGTGCCGACAAGCCCCGGTCATCCAGGATGATGCACAACGGACGCTTCAGGTTATTCTTGGTCAGGGTGAAAAACATGTTGGACGCAACCTGGTTAAAGGAAAACCCGATGGCACGCAGTCCCTTGTCGTCCCGCGTGGGATAAGCCCGCCGGAGTTTCCATTTTTTGTCTATTGTATGCAGCATGGTTTCGCCGGCCTGATTGCTGGCCAGCACAAAGGTCTTATCGCCGAACTGCCCGGTGATGCCGAGTCCCTGAGGCCAACCGGCGGGATCTTCGATCTCGATCCAGACGTAGCGGTTATCCGAGGCCTGTTTGGGCCCTTTGGTTCGCAGGGCTTCCTCGTACGCGCCCATTTCGTCCATGTTGGTTACGCCGTCGCCGGAAGTCGGGAGGATCCGAAATTCAAGAACGCCGGCGCCCTTGAGCATCCGTTTGAGATCTTCCGGGTCATCCAGGGTACCGGCAACCTTGCGATATTCCTCAAAGACCTTTTCGGCTTGAGCAATCTTGTCCGCCCGATCCTGAAACTGTTCTTTGAGGGCATCGAGCGATTCTTTTCGCTTCAGCGAATCGGCGGGCAGCTCGAAAATATCCTGGAGCTGGTCAATGCTCAGGTTTAACTCGTTGAGCCCGGCAACGGCCCGGTTCCACTGGATGTTGGCTCCGCTTTCCGGATCGGTCAGGGCGTTGACCGCCTGGGCCCACCGGTCAAACAGGGTGACGTATTCCTGCAGGGCCTTCAGCAACTGCTTTTGCTGTTCCGTAAGAGAGCCGTCGGTCTGCGGTGTTTCTCCCGGTTCAAGCGTCTGCTTAACAAAATCCGTCAGATCGGTTAGCCGCTTCGCGTTTGTCCGGCTCAGCCAGTCCGGCGCTCTCATGCGGATCTGATCGGGATCTACGGTGTCTTTGAACGGCTCAAGAAGGGCTTCCATTTGAGCGGCCGTTTCGTCCCGAAGACGTTGTTTTTCGGCGCGCAGATCGAAGGCCTCGGCCAGCGCCTGAAGAATCCTCAAACGATCGGCATCGTCTCCGGCAAATCGTTCCAGCTCGGTTTTGCGAACCTCCGGATCGAGAGACAGAGTTTTCTTGATTTGAAGCAGGTTGGTGTTTTCTCTTTCGAGAGCCGCCAGCGCTTCTTCATAGGCCTGGCGTTTCTTTCGGGTTTCAGGGCTGGAAACCGGAAGCTGGATCTCGATGCGCGTATCTTCCTGCGGACGCATCACGATGTTGGCCATGTGCGTCGGATCAATTCGCTTGAGGAGGATGGGGATCATGCTCTCGGCAAGCCCTTTGCGCTCCTCAGGGGAAAGGCCCGTGGTGTCAATTTCATACACCAAACTCGTTCCGCCGGCCAGGTCCAGTCCCAGCTTCAGCTTCTCCTGCGGCGGATAGACCACCCACAACGCCAAAAGAGCCAGTGCGATAACAAATAGCAGCTTCCAGATCAGATTTTTATTCATGGTCGGTTCCTATTCCAAGATCAATGCCTGCCGGCAGATGTTATTTCTTTTCTTCCGATAAAACCGCGCCGATCGCGGACGGGATAATATGAATTTTTGTGTTGTTGGATTCGTCAATTTTCAGAACGATGTCGTCCTGCCGGACATCGACCACCGTTCCGTAGATGCCTCCGATGGTTCGAACCCGGTCATTTTTCGTCAGGGAGGAGACCATCTTCTTGTGTTCCTGCTGTTTCTTGCGGGGACCTCGGAACAGGAGCAGATACATCACGACAATAATCAGCAAAAAAGGCAGCAGTTGAACCAGCGGATTGGCCGGGGGTCTTTCGGCAACCTCCGTCTGCTCCGGGGTTCCATTGGCGCCTTCCTGTACGGTTGTGTTTTGCTGCGACTCGGCCGGTTCCATTGTAATGACTTCGGTTGTGTCCGAGGCCGGGTCAGCTCCGGCAAGTATCCAGATCGATTTCATGTTTTTTGTTCCTTCCTGCTTAGGATTCATTCTCTTCGATTCCGTTCGGTTTCCGAGTTCGAATAAACTCTTCTGACCATACGCCAAATGACCCGTCGGCGATACGGTCCCGAATTCGGGTCATAAGTCGTTGATAATACGTTAAATTATGGATTGTCGCAAGGATCGGTCCGAGCATTTCGCCGACATTAAAAAAATGGCGGATGGCCGACCGCGAAAAATTTCGGCAGGTCGGACAGGGACAATCCCGCTCTATCGGGTCCGGATCGCTGCCGTGAATGCTGTTTCGCAGGCGAATGGCCCCGTTTTCCGTAAATGCAAAGCCGTTTCGACCGTTCCGGGACGGCAGTACGCAATCAAACATATCCACACCCGCCCGTACGGCGGCCACGATATCAACCGGCATTCCGACTCCCATCAGGTAGCGGGGTTTCGACTCCGGCAGGCCGGCGGCGGTATGGGCGACTGTTCGAATCATCGCTTCATGTCCTTCCCCGACGCTCAGGCCCCCCACGGCGTACCCATCAAAGTCCATCGGGATCAGGGCATCCAGGCAGCGGTCCCGAAGCGAGAGATCCACCCCTCCCTGGATGATCCCAAACAGCATTTGGCGGGGATTGTCGTGGCTTTCTTTACATTGTCGGGCCCAGCGAACCGTCCGCTCGACGGCTTTTTCGATCCGCTCCGTTTCACAGGGGTAGGGAGTGCATTCATCAAAGCACATAATGATATCCGCTCCCAGCCGATTTTGAATCCGGGTTGCGATTTCGGCATTCAGAAAAATCGGTCGGCCGTCAATATGACTGGCGAATTCCACGCCGTCCTCACCCACACGATTCAATGAGCTGAGCGAAAAAACCTGGTAGCCGCCGCTGTCCGTCAAAATCGGTCCGTCCCAGGCCGTAAAACGATGCAGTCCTCCGAGGGACTCGACGATATCCACGCCGGGCCGAAGCAGCAGATGGTACGTATTGGACAGCATGATCTGCGCCCCGGTTTCACGAAGCGTCTGCGGCAGGATTCCTTTGACGCAGCCGCGGGTTCCGACCGGCATGAAGGCCGGGGTCAGGGCGGTTCCGTGTGCTGTATGCAGCTTGCCCAGACGTGCCCGGCGGCCGGGCTCTGTTTGTGCGATTGTAAATGCGTTCATCCCTGTTCTTTCAGGCGGACCAACTGGCTGCCCGGATAATAGTACTGCAGTATTTCAGAAAACGACGATCCCGAGCGAGCCAGGGCCTGCGCTCCGCTCTGGCAAAGCCCTGTGCCGTGCCCGAATCCCCGTCCTTCAACAAATTCAAAACCGCGGTCCGTCCGGTGAATGGTGAAAATCGCGCTTTTCAGTTTTCGTCCGCTCGGATCAAGAGCCAGTCGAAAATCCTCCCCTCGCAAAAAGGCGGTTCTCCCGTTTGTTCCGGTTAAACGAACCGAGACGATACGCCCGATCTCGGACTGCTGAGCCGCTTCAATTTGCTCAATGGATTCGAGACGGGCCAGGGACGGATACCGACCCAGCAGCCGCCGGGTAATCTCCTCTCGTGAAAACAACGGTCCTGTCCAGTAAAAATAGTCCGACCGGGTCGTTTTTCTGCAATAGGGACACTCCACTCCCCGGAGAACCGAAAACGAATCTCCGAAAATAAACCGGCTGTTTTCCGTATGGCCTCCGCAGGCGGAGCTGTAGTACGCCGGAAAGATTGTGCGTTTTCCGCTTTTGTCCGGGCAGACCAAAACAATCCCCGCCGTCTGAAAAACGGCCTCATTGGTAGGGGCCGTCTCGGCCGCCATTCCTCTGTAGACCTGGTGGGCCTGACTGCGTCTTACGTCCCAGTCGCGTCCGCGTCCAAACCGATGTTTAATAAACAGGCAGTACGTTCGGGAAGCGACCGCCTGGGCCTTCAGCGCCTCCGGTTCCCAATAACTTTGCATCTCTGCCGCGATCACGCCGCAAAGATACGATTCCACAGGCACATGGTTAATCGCCGAAAAGGTCATCCCGTCATCGTTTCGCGAAAGACGAAGATGACCGCGAAAAGGCAGTTCATTGACGGTAAAGACAAACGGCGTTTCCGTTTGGATCATCATGTCCCCATCAAACAGGTGCTCCCCGATCCGCAGTTTCCCTGCATCCATTCGCACGGTCAGCGCCTGATTCGGCCGGTTAAAACGGGCCGTTACGCCCATCTCCCTGTCTTCGATGACCAGGTTGCCGTACCCGCTGATGACACATTCATTCAGGTTGCCAAAGAGCAGCACGCGAATCCAGCAGGCCTCCGGCTGCTGCATTCCACGTGTTTCCGTTGCATGCGGACGTCTGGAACAGCCCGCGCACAACCCGACGCATACCATACAGGCCCACAGCCATTGTCTTTTGGCTACTGCGGGCCTGCGCTGATAGATGAATCGGTACAACGTCCTGAAATACGTCCTGAAATACGCTTGTGCTGTTTCACTCAAGCCGGCCTCATTCGAGTGTTCGCAGACTCAGACCAAACTGGCTGAGCTTGTCCTTGATCTCGTTGAGACTGGTTACGCCGAAGTTTTTGCAGCCGAGAAGCTCGGCTTCTGTCTTGTTAATGATATCCAAAACGGACTTGACGCCCAGGCGGGACAGCGCGCGTCTGGCCCGGACGGACATTTCCAGATCATCGACTGTTTTCGAGAGAATTTCCTGGCTGGCTCCCTGGGCGGCCGTTGTTTCTGCCGCGGCAATATTCTTGTCTTCGAGAGCCATCCCGAGACGAAGTCCCTTGGAATCGAGAATCTTTTTGATTTCGAGCAGGGAGGTTTCTCCGAAATTCTTATAGGAAAGCAGATCGGCTTCTGTGGTTCTCAGCAGATCGCCGATGGTATCGATGTTCATCTTTTTGAGGCAGTTTCGGCTGCGCACGGACAATTCAAAATCAGAGATGGGGATTTCCAGTATCTTATTCTGCCGATCCCGCCGTTTCTCCCGCTCCTCATCATAAATCATGACCTTAGAGCTTTCGATGTCTTTGCGGAACAAAATGGCCTTGGCATGATTGGGATGCGAACGCAGGACTCTGTCCACGCAGCGGGTGGCTTTCTCATATTCTCCCCGGTCTTCGTAGAGTACCGCCAGGTTCAGCAGCGCATTTACATGGGCCGGCTGCTCTTTGACAATCAGACGGTATTGTTCGACGGCGACCTCTTCATCGCCCCGCAGATCGCAGGCATAGGCCAGCGCGAACCGGGCTTCGGTGTGAGCCGGATCCAGATCGACGGCTGTTTGGTAGTTCTGCATGGCTTTTTCATACTGGCCCTGTGCATCCTGAAGCCGCCCGAGCTGAAAATGATACTCCGCGCTGACATTCTCAAAGTTGCCGTAGGCGGCCAGTTCTTTTTCCGCGGCGGTCAGATCACCGGCCATGCAGAGCGTGGCGGCTTTTTCCATGGCCGCGGTCATGCCGTCTGATTCCTTCTTGGCCGCCTTGTCAAATTCGCTGACGGCTTTTTCATAGTGCTTTTTCCGGCGATAGGCATATCCCAGGCCCATGTGCTTCTGTCCGCAGTCGGATGCTTGTTCGAGTTTTTCGATGGCCTGATTCACCTGTCCGCAAAACAGATACGCCAGACCAGCGGCCAGAGGATCCTTGTGTCGAGAGGCCTTGTCCAGAACATCCAAACGCATGCGTTCGCTTGCATTGAGCTGCGGCCAAAGCTTCTTCAGTGCGTCTGCCGACGGGACTTCCTTTTCGAACAACTCTTTGCCTGCACCCGTTACGCTTGCCATATAGACACTCCTAAACTTGAATCGGTTTATCTTATGCAGACCGCCTGAAGGGGAAGTCTGCCATTTGCTTTCCTGACTCGGCAGTATCCAAATTCCGCCGGAAGGAATCGAATAAACCGGACATTATACGGATGCGGTAAAAAAAAGCAATAGCTTTTTTCGGGAGATAAAAGATACACATAGGCATATTAAAACGACATGAGAGATAGTTGTGGGTTTTTGACGTCTTTTTTCTTGAAAGTTGGGCATTAGAAATGGATAATGACCCCCGAATAGAGTTATTTGAGGTCATAAACGCATGAAAATGTCGCGTTTGATAGGTATAATCGGGCTGTTTTTGCTGGGCGGATTGGCTGTTTTGTCCGTTTATGGGGCTTTTTTGGGGGCTGAAAACGCAGGCCGTTTTTTCAGGTCGCCGCCGCTGGCTATGATGTGGATTATTCTTGTCCTGATCTTGGCCGGCGGAATCGTCTTTTTCCGCCGACTGCGGACTCGTCCCTTTCTTTTTCTAACTCATGCCGGATGTCTGCTGGTGCTTTTGGGAGGATTGTGGGGTTCCGAGAAAGGAATTCATTTTCGAAATCATTTCTTTGGCTCTAAGGGCTTCACAAAGGGATTGATCCCGTTGTATGAGGGGCAGAGTTCCCCTATTCTTCATGATTATGAAGGGCATGTGCAAGGGCAACTGCCTTTTGAAATCCATCTGCATGCCTTTGAGGTGCAGTATTATGATGGGCCTCAGTTCATCATTCACGACAAAGCGGACCCGCGGCATCTATATACCATCCCTGTCGAAGCCGGGCGGACATTTTTTTTGGGCCCATCGGAACAGGCCGTGGAATTTGGCATTGTTCGCTCCTTTAAAAACCTTCAGATTCGCATCGTCGAAGGCGGGGTTGCCGCGGTGGAAGGTCCGGAGGATTTACCCAATCCGGGCCATGAGGTGCAGTTTGTTCTGCCTGACGGCGGCCGGGAGATTCAATATGTATTCGAGCGGCACGAGCTACACAGTCTCCCGAAGTACCGTTTTGAGGTCCGGTATTGTCCGCCGCAGATGCCGAAGGAGTATGCCAGCCAGTTGAGCATTATAGAGAACGGACAGGAACAGGTTCGCAAACGCATCCGGGTCAACGATCCGCTCTTTTATAAAGGATACCTGTTTCATCAAAATTCGTGGGGACAGGATCACCGGGGGCTTTACAGTGTGATTGGGGTGGTCAGCAACAGCGGGCTGGCGGCGGTTTTTGCGGGGTACGGGATGCTTGCGATTGGGCTTTTCGGCGGGTTGTGGATCTTGCCGGCGGCCGACTGGTTTCGAAAGAAGGGGGAGACGACGTAGATGGAAATCAAGCATTCGCTGCTGGGGTCGATAATTTATCTGGCTATGGCACTGTATTTTTTGTCGGTTGGGACACGGCTTGCCGGTTTCAAAAAGCTCCGGCATCTCTTTTTCGCGGCCGGGTTTGCCGCGGCGGCAGGGGCCTGGACGCTCCGATGGGCCCAGACAGGTCATATCCCCATGCAGACCATGGTTGAGGTATTTTTGACGCTTGGGATGGTTGTCGGACCGGTTTCACTGTTTTGTCAGCGGTTTTTGAAGATCAGGGATACCCTGGCCCTGGCCGGGGATGGTTTGCTGGGAGTGGTGATTTTGTTTCCGGCCGGATTTATCTTTGCCGAGCGGCCGGTACCGCTGCCGCCGGCTCTGCAAAGCCCGCTGTTCGGACCGCATGTGGCCGTGTATATGCTTGCGTATATCGTAATGGCCAAGGCGGCCTTCCAGGCGACGGCGGGGTTGTTTGGAAGAAGGGCCGGCCGACGTGAAAGGGAGGCCTATAATCTGGTCCGGCTGGGTTTTCCACTATTGACGGCCGGACTGCTGCTGGGCAGTGTCTGGGGCAAGCTGGCCTGGGGCGACTGGTGGGGTTGGGACCCAAAGGAACTCTGGTCACTGGCCTGCTGGCTGGTGTATGCGTTTTATTTTCACTGGCGTGCTTTCTTTGGCAGACGTTTTTTGAAAATCAATCTTTCTCTGGCCGTTGTGGGTTTGGGGTGCATCCTGTGCACACTTCTCTGGGTAAACCTTTCGCGGCTGTTTATAGGCCTGCATAATTATGCGTCCTGATTGTATTTAAGCAGGCATGACATCTGTTTTGGCGTCATACAGGCCCGCAGGCAGCCGGTTTCTACCGCCCGCTCTGCGGCGTATACCCTTCAGCAATCCGCTCGGCATACGGAGCCAGTTTCGGCAGGGGTTTGCTGGGGATCGATTCATACCAGAAAGAGGCCACACTGACATCTTCCTGTTTATTGTAGTATCCGCCGCCGCCTTCATCACCGGCGCCGATTTGCTGGAGCGTGATGCGTATATCCTTCTTCCAGTACAGCGGATCTTTCAGATGCCAGCGATACAGCGTCCAGAGCCAGTCTCTGCGCAAACTGACGCCTCCGTAGAGGAAGGCGTTTTCATGAAATCCCCATGCCTGCCCGATGTAATCTTCGGTGCCCGTCCCGCAAATTGTCGGAAATTCGTCATCGCCGTCGAGATAGGCCTTAAACTCGCCTTCGCCCCACCATTTTTTGTCTACGTTATTAATGCCGATTACGCAGCCGATAAACCGTCCCATCCCGGTGCGTTTGGGCAGGATTGTAAAATCCTCCCCCAGGGTCGTCGGATTTTCGCGGCGATAGAGCACGTGCAGACGGCCGACATCCTCGGGCAGCGTCTCATTGATCGTCAGGTCGATCTGGTAATAGAACGGAACATATTTTTCGGTTCCTTCATTGGTGACAGTGATTTTAGCGTGCTTTGTAAACGGCATGGGCAGAAAGATGGACATCCCGGCCGTATCGGTCATCGAGTGAACGGCGGACTGGTAGGCCTTGGCAATGCCGTGGGCGGCCCCGAAGAAATCCCCGATCGGCGCCTCAATCGACGGTGATTTCTGATGGTCCCAATAGGCGCGAATCACAAAGCCCAACAGGTTCTCTTTTTTGGCCGGCAGGGTAACCCACATCCGCCGGATGACGGCCGGTCCTTCAAAATCGCATAAGGTGACCGTCTGGCCGGGATTCAGATTCTTGAGGGCAGCGCCTTTGCGGCCGACGCCGATCTTGCTGGCGGCCATACCCCCTTTGCCTTTCTGGCCGGTCGGGTTTTCAAAGCTAATCGAACGCGTCTCCTGCGGCACATTCACCAGATACGGCAGATCGGCCGGGTCGCCCGCGACCGACGATTGACAGACCTGACATCCTGAAAGCATGATTCCAATCCCCAAAAGAATGGTTGCGGCAGTTGTGTGTCCAAACATTTTGTCTCTCCCATAGATTCAGTTTGAAAAATAACACCTTCAGAAGTGTAATGTTAACAAACGTTTGTGCAAGATTAAAATGCGGATTTTTTGTTTGCGTGACGAAGAATGCAGGTTTCCGGGTTAAATTGCGATGTTGTTTTCCACCGGCATACCGGGCAGAATCGGGGCAAAACGGGCATACAGCGGATACGGACGGCCGTTTCGTCCCGTTTACATCAGGTTTTCGCTGTACCAGCCAATTGCACTGGTAAGACCATCGGCAAAGGAGACAACCGGCCGATAGCCGATCAGGGCCTCGGCCTTACTGATGTCGGCCAGGGAATGCTTGACATCCCCGGGGCGGGGGTCGGTGTAGATCGGCTTGACGTTTTTGCCGAGGTGTTCGTTAATCAGCCGAATAACCTCATTGAGAGTGACACGGCTGCCGCAGGCAATGTTGATCGCCTCGCCGGAGGTCCTGGGGGCGCGGGCGGCCAGCAGATTGGCATGGACCACATTGTCGATATAGGTAAAGTCGCGGCTTTGCTCGCCGTCGCCGTAGATTGTCGGCGGTTGTTCCCGGAGAATACCTGTGACAAAGGCCGGAATGGCCGCCGCGTACTGGCTCTTGGGGTTCTGATAGGGTCCAAAGACATTAAAATAACGCAGGCAGATGGTCTCCAGTCCGAAAACGCCTGAAAAAACGCTGCAATAATATTCGCCAAACAGCTTGGCGGCCGCATAAGGCGAGCGGGGATTGGGGGCCATCGATTCGATCTTCGGCAGGGTGGGGCTGTCGCCATAGGCCGATGAACTGGCGGCGTAGACAAATCGCTTGATCTTCGCGTTACGAGCGGCCATCAAAAGCGTAAATGTGGCATCCACACAGTGCTGATGGGTTGCGGCCGGGTTTTCCACGCTGAGCGGCACCGACGGCAGGGCTCCCTGATGCAGAACCACATCGATATCCTGCATACACTGACGGGCCACGTCCGGGTCTCCCATATCCGCTTCGATAAACTCGATGGAATCGATCACATCGGCCAGGTTGCTTTTCTTGCCGGTCAGCAGGTTGTCCACCACCCGCACCGAGGCGCCTTCATGAACAAGACGCCGGCAGAGATTCGAGCCGATGAATCCGGCCCCGCCCGTAATAAGAAATCGTTCCATGCCGAGGGGGTTCCTTTCTGATTAGACGTTGGGGTTGACGTGAACCTGCTGATATTCCAGGTAGGATCGATAGAATTCCTGGAAATAGCCGCCTTTGTGACTCTTGACGCCCATCAGCACGGCCCCGACGGTATTGGCCTGGATGGACTGCAATTCCCTCAGGATACGCATGGCCTCGCCGCGGTGCGTGGAGGTGGCGTTAAAGACCACAACGGTTCCGTCGCAGTGTGCCGCCAGTGTTTTGGCGTCGCTGACCAGAAGAGGCGGGCCGTCGATAATCACATGGTCATATTTGTTCTTGCAGTGCTCCAGCAGTTTATCCATCCGCGGGCTGTCAAGCAGTTCGGCCGGGCTTGACGGCAGGGGACCGCTGTCGATGATGTCCAGGCCGGGCAGTCCGCTTGGCCGGATGATCTGCTCGGCCTCCGAGCACTGACCCATCAGGTAATTGCTCAGGCCGAAGTCGGCATGTTCGATGCGGGCGCCGGTTTCTCCCGTCCGGGGAAACAGATGCCCCGTGGCGGGCCTGCGGAAGTTGGCGTCAATGAGAACCACTTTCTTGTTTTCGGCCAGCATGGTGCTGGTCAGATTCGTCGCGACCGTGGTTTTGCCGTCCCCGGCATCCGGGCTGGTCACAAGCAGTGTTTTGTGCTCCGCCGCCCCGGCCGAAAGCTTCATATTGGTCCGCAACTGCCGATAACATTCGCTCATGATCGAGTAGGGGGCCTGTCGCACCACATGGCTCAGATCGACGCCCTCGATATCGTCATCGTCATCGACATGGCAGATACTGCCGAGCAGGGGGGCCTTCAGGTGACGCATGACGTCGCTGGGCGTACGCACCAGGTCGTTGAGCAGCTCAATGGCAAAGGCCAGCCCTACGCCGGCCAGCAGGCCCAGCAAAAACCCGGCCGGCAGGAAAATCTGCCACCGCGGCGAACTCATCCGCAGCGGGACGGGGGCCATTCCTAAACTGCGGAGTTTGCTGATATCCGGGCTGTCATTCAAGGCACGCAGACTTTCGATATGTGCGTTAATTTTCTCAAGTTGCCCCTGTTTTTCCTCCCGCTGAATTTCCCATTTGGCATATTCCGACCGGTCGTCGTCAACCTTTTTGTATTCATCCCGGGCCCGCTGAAGCTGCTGTGTAATGGATTCAAGCTGCTGATTCAACGCGGCCATTTCATCCTGCACAAGCTGCCACTGCGATTTTCGCTGGATTTCAGCAATTTCGATTTTCCTTGCGTCCAGATCGCTGAGATACTGGTTGCGGGCCTGCCGGGTTTCGTGAACCCGGCGGTGGTTTTCGCCGAAACGGGCCAGTTGCTGAGCCAGCAGCGCCTCGATGCCGTTGATGGAGTTCTGGAGTTGACGGACGATTGCGTCCTGTTCCACAGTCTGCTGAACTACCTGGTCATAATCGGCTTCCGTCGCCCGTTTCTCCACGGTGGCCAGAATCACCTGAAGCCGGTTCCTCTGGGCCTCAAGATTGCTGAACTCATCGTACAGATTGCCTAATTTTTGATCCATGTAATCCCGGAAATTCGCGCCTTCGATGTTGAGCCGCGCAAAGTCGCTTCCGGCCCGAAGGGAATCAAGGCGATCCTGGATCGTGCGCAGGCTGGTCTGCACCTGCTGTCGCTGTCTTTCTTCCGATGCAAGCTGCTCGGAAATGGTGGACCGGGCCTTTTCCCGTTGATCGGCCAGGTAGATTCGAACCATTTCATTGACAATCGCCGCTGCTTCCCGTGCATCGCCGCAGGTCATGGAAACGCGGATGAAATCCTGATCCCGCGGTGCCGAGGCGCCCAGGTTTTTCTCAAGATCTCGAATGGCATCACTGATACTCGTTTCCACCAGTTCACCAAGCTTATTTCGCTTTTCGTATTTGCTGAACCATTTGGTTTGGCGAATGGAATCCAGGTCCAGAAGCGATTGCAGCATGTCCTGCTGTTTCATCAGCGTTGCCTTGGTCAGGCGGAACTGGTAAAACAGGTCTTTCTGGGGCTGAACCGTGGAGAATTCCCGCGGATCGCTGGTGACCGGGGCAAGCACGTTAATGCCTGTGGTCGCCGTGTATTTCGGGGCATATCGACGAAGCAGGTAATACGTCGCCCCGCCGCCAACCAGGCCGACAAACGTGAAAATCAGTATCATCCAGATATGCCTGCGCACGATTCCCAGAATTTCCTTGGGAGTTAACGTCACCCCGGCCGCCGCCGCAGTCGGCGCCGGCATTCGCATCAGGGCCGCATTGGGCGCAATCGGTCCCGTCATTCCGTGTATGACCCGTTTTATCTGATCTGCCATTCGATAAACTCCTGATCGGTAAACAATAAGGTTGTATGGGTTATAACTGGATCAGCGTCAGTATTTTCTTTTCCAGTTCTTGTTTTTCTTTGGCCGGAATGCCTGCGGTTCCGATCGAACGCTCATAGGCCTGCACCGCCTCCTGGGTTTTGCCCATGCCTTCCTGGGCCATGCCGAGATGCTTGTATACCTCCCAGGGAACCGGTTCATTGCGGGCTTCATGGAGCTGAATCGCCCGCAGCAGCGAGGTATAGGCGTCTTTATATTCACCGAGCAGACACTGGATAAACGCATAGGTGTCAAGGAATACCGGGTTGCCCAGGTTATTCTGGCAGGCCTTGCGCGCGTAGCTCAGCGCTTTGTCCAGTTGCTGATTGTTATTGGCCAGCAGGTAGGCCAGGTTGTTCATTGCCGTATAGTTGTACGGCATAATCTCGATGATCTGTTCCATCAGCGCAATGGATTGATTCAGGTATTCCTCATCGGCCGTCTGCGCATAAGCCATCGTGTACATGTTGGCTTTTTTCAGCGACAGCATGAGCCACTGGTTCTGCTTCGGATCCAGCAGTTCCAAACAGGTATCGATATACTGGAGGGCCTGGTTGTACTGGCCGAGTTTCTCATGAAGGGAAATGGCGACCAGAAGCCCTTCAATGGATTCTGGATTACGGCGGAGTTTGTCCTGGCACCACTGGACAATGGTATCCGGTCCCGTTTTCTCGACAATCACGGATATGATTCCGCCCATCAGGTCCAGATTCGTCCCGGTTTTGTCCAGCGCGGTAAAGAAATTCTGCGCCGCCTTTTCCTTTTGTCCCAGTTCCAGGTGCGTTTGGGCGATGTAGGTATAAAGGATCGGAGCAAAAGGCGTGTCGATGTGTTCGGCGGCAAAGGCCAGAAGATTGTTATAGGACTTGCTCAACAGAAGCGTTTCAAGATAATAATCGAGAGTCCGGGGATCTCCCAAACCCTGTTCGCGGCTCAGCTCCCACGCTTTGGACAGGGCCGCTTCCGCCCGCGTATAGTCTTTCTGGTCGTGCAGAAATTTCCCCAGCCGAAACTGCCAATAAACGCTGGTCGGATATTTTTCAAGGGTCTCGCGGTAAAACGTCCTCAGGTCGGAAACCCGGTTTCGCTGTTCGTAGATATTTTCAAGCATGGAGCGAAGCTGCATGGGGGCCTGGGCATCTTCCAGCCCGCTCCGCAGTTCCCCAATGGCCGCTTCCGCCTGTCCGTTCTCCAGATAGATGTTGGCCAGTTCGATACGGGTCGAGGGGGCCGGGTCCAGGGTCTTGCTCCGCAGCACGTCATTAATAGCTTTTGGATAATCTCCCAGCAGCCGGTAAATGCGCCCGCGCAGACGCCAGGCCCCGGCATGTTCGGTGTTGGAGGCCAAAAACTGATTCAGTTCTGACAGGGCCTCATCCAGGCGTCCCCGGCTCATGTGATACCATGCTTCCAGCAGAAGCACATGGATATTATCCGGGTGCCGCTCTCGAAAACTGGCAATCTGATCTTCGATGGATTCGGTAAATTCAAACTCAAGGTATTGCTGCAGGGCCCACAACTCCTCATCGGCCGTGGTCGCCATCGGCAGCAGGATGTCGAGATACCCGCGCAGCGCCTGTCGGTCCCCCTTGCCCTGGGCTGCCTGGATCAGTCCGCGCAGCAGTTGCTGGTCATCGGGCTGCTTACTGCGAAGCGAGAGCAGGATGGCCTCGGCTTTGTCATATTGGCCGTCCCGCAGGTAGAATCGCCACAGCACATCGGGCTGACTGTCCAGCAGGGCCTCGGCCTGCTCAGACCGTCCCGTCAGCCGCATGTATTCCGAATACGCGTTGACCACGTCTTTGTTGTCGGGAGCAATGGCAAGGGCCTGCTGATAGGCCTCTCCGGCCACCTCAAAAAAGCCGTCTCTGCGGTCAGGATGTGTTTCCTCCCGCGCTCGTCGCATGGCCATATTACCCAGAAATATCGCGTTCGACAAACTCGCCTCATTCCGCAGCAGTTGCTGACGCATCGCCATCGCCTTGTCGGGATCACGCTGATACATGATCTCGGCGTAGAAGCTCTGCAGGTTGCGATTGCCGGGATTCAGCACCAGCGCCGAAAGCATAAACCGCTCGGCCTCGCGGGCCTGCTCATCGGTGACTCGATTGCCCAGGCGAACATTGCGTGTGTGCAGCAAAGAGGCGTAATGCAGCACGATCTCCGGATTCAGCGGATTCATCCGGTTGGCCGTAGCGGCCGCTTCAAGAGCGCTCTGCAGATCATCCTGGGAATTGAAAATACGGCTTTTCAGAAGCCACGCCTGCGGGAACATCGGCCGATAGGTCAGGCATTCATCCAGTCGGCGCAGCGCCAGGTCATAATTATCGCGGGCCATTTCAAGCCGGGCCGCGTAAAAACTGCCTTCGCAGCCGTCCAGGTTCTTGTCCCGTGCCTGGCGGGCAATCTGTTCAGCGCGGTCTGTTTGCTTCTGGTTCAGCAGCAGTTCATAATAGGTTCCGACAATTTCCGCATCCTCCGCATTCTCCTCAGCAAGTCCGCTGTAGATTTCAAGAGCATCGGAAGGGCGGCCCTGGGACTGATAATACCGGGCCAGGGAAATGCCTCGTCGCCGGGGGTCTTCAATCGCCTTGATTGCGTCCTCGGTAATCTGATTGACCTTCTCATCCGAGATGGATTTCGGATCGGGCTCGGCAAGCTGCCGGGAGAGAATTACAAGTCCCGTTTCCTCCGGAAAAGCGGTCAGCCCCGCCGAGGCCAGTGTGCGGGCCGATTCGATCCGGCCTTCCTGAAGCCATTGCTGACAAGTCACCGCCAGAAGCCCGCGATCGGCGAGGGTTTTGTCCGAGGCCAGCAGGTTCAGAAAGAGCGAAAGTTTTTGATCCTGCATCCGGTCCAGCTCCGCCCGAATCTGTTCTTGCGAATCCTGGGGCTCGGCCGATTCATCCACGTTACTGAGCCGGATCTGGGTGTTTAGAATTTTCTTGTTAATCAGCAAAAGCTGGAGCTTTTGCGTTTCCGGCAGGTCCGGATCGAGAGCGGAAATAATCGTCTCGGCCTCCTCGGTAAAGCCCGCTTCAATATAGGATCGCAGGCGGATCTCCCGGGTTTCCGGCGAACTGCCGAACGCGTTTTCATAAGCGCTGACGACCATGACCGCCTCGCGGAAATTCCGCGAAATCAGCAGCAGTTTGGCGTAGTCAATCCAGGCCTTCGGTTTCCAGTTGGAGATGCTGTTTCGGTTAAAGAGGGCTTTTTCAAGAAATTCCTTCTGCATGCCGAATACGTTTCGATCGGCCATTTCCTCCGCCAGCACATAACAGAGCAGCGGATCGATCTGCGACCGCTCCTCCGGCTGGTCCAGCGCCTTGAATTGTTCGTACGCCCGGTACAACTGGCGAATCCCCCGGACCTTGTCGCCTTCGGCCAGGGTAATCAATCCCTGCCATTTTTGAATTGTCGGATTTTCAGCGCTTCCAATGATTTGGGTTATCTTATCGACGGCCGATCGGATCGCCTGCATGCGGCTGTCCAAATCCTCGATTTGGCCCCCGTCCCGGCGGGTATCCAGAATCGTTTCAACGTGAATCTGGGCGACCAGCGACAGAAGGGCATACTGATTTCCACGAGCGTAAAACTGACGCGGGCCGGGTTTTTCCACCGCATCTGGCAGTTTCAGACCCTTTTCAGCAAGCGAGAGAGCTTCGGCGAGCAGGGCCGAGTCTCTGTAAATCGACCCCTTGTGATGCAGCAGCGTAGCCAGACGAAGCAGGTGCCGAACATTTTCGGGCTCGATCTCTACGGCCTGACGCATCGCACGAATCGCGCGGGACAATTCCTCTTCGCGTCCCAGCGGTCCGGAGCGCTCATAGGAAGTAGCCAGCACCTCATACAGCGATCCGCTGGCCGGAAGGGTTTTTGTCAAGTCCTCAAGTTCCTGACGAATCGGCTGGATTTGATTCGGATCCGTCATCGTTCGCAATTGAAACTGAAACCGGTTCGCCCACGCCGCCGCTTTGTCATCCGTAATCTTGATGGCCTCTTCCAGGTACCGGTCCGCCTCGCGACGCGAGGCATCCATCGCCTGAAGGTTGCCTTGGCTGACCTCGATGGTGCCCTTTACAAGAGCACAGTCCGCCAGATACAAATAGCCGTTTTCGTCGTCGGGCTTGATTTCCAGGTACCGCTGAAAGTCCGCCACCGCCTGATCGAGCAGTTCCTGCCGGTTGGTGGTGCCTCCCGCCCGGGCAATTTCCAAATGAGAGCGGCCGCGGGCCAGCAGCACCTTCGGATCGACCGGCAGGTTGTTTTCCTCCTGAATCTCCAGCAGGGATTCGGAGTATTCCTGGACCTGTTTCCAGAAACCGGTTTGCCCGAGATCGGCAATTTCATAGAAATAATCAAACAGTTTTCGAAGGGCCTCCCCGTTCTTCGGATCAATCTTCAAAACGGTGTTCCAGCAGCCCAGCGCCTTGGTCCAATCCGGCACATGATGTTCATTATCGAGCAGTTGAAATTCTGCGAATCGAAAATAATTGGCGATTTTTTCCTGATTGCTTCGAGCCACTCCGCAGGCACGCCCGAAATACCGCTCGGCCGTCTTGTAATCATTGTTCTCCAGAGCGTGCTGGGCCTTTTGCAGACAATACTCCGGGTTGCGTTCCCGCAGATAATAAAAGCCAAGTCCCGCGGCCGCCAGGGCGCCGAGGCCGGCAAGTACCAGAAGAATGATCACGATCTTCGTGTTCAGTTTTTTCGCCATATCAATACCTGTTTAATGATTTCATGTTTGCGTTTCAGATTCCTCATCGTTTGGCTGATTGGCCGCTTCCCAGTCCGGCCAGTACTCGTTTTCCAGAATCGGCAGCAGGATCGAAAGCAGTTTTTCACTGGCCTCGATAATCTGTGGCGGATCGGGATAGACAATGCCCGCGAAATCCGCTCCGTAAAATTTCCACTCCACCTTGCAGAAATAGGAATATTTGCTGAAAAAATTGCGCCCCAGCAGACTCCGGGTTTCGGTTCGTCCCGCGGCGTATTTGCCGTTGGCTTTGAAGAAATACTGCACATAATAGCGGTGTTCGACCGGAACCGGCCCTTGCCCGGTCTGGCTGAAGAGAACCGACTGGGCCCCGATGCTCTCCGGCAGATCCGCATCCATTTCGGCTGAAACCGACAGCGGAATTCGGATGACCTGTCCGCTCATTCGCTTGTTGCCCCCGCCCACATAGCACTCATCCGGCACGTGCGGCACCATGTCCGGGTTGCCTGTATAATAGGTGATGAATAGAGAACACCGTCGAACCGGGCTGTCGGCCGACGCATCCGGATCCTCCAGTTCCCACTGCAGATAATCCTCTGTGCCCAGCGTTTCCAGTACGTCCCGGTTGGTAATCCGCGCCTTATTGAGCACCCGGTACGGAGACAGCTTGGTCTCATCCAGTTCCTCAAACGATTTTTGCAGAGGCAGCGGGAACTTGATAAAGTGAATTCCCAGTTTCTGAATCGTGTATTCCTTGGTCGAGGCGGCCACGGCCAGAATCACAACGCAAAGCACGAACGACGGCTGAAAAAACGGCTGCATTCCTTTTTTCATTGCGGCCCCTCCCCCGGCGACGGCCGGTTGTTTTTCCGAACAATAATCTCTTCCGCAACGGCCGCCTCTTCTTCCACGTACAGGTTGCCCATGATCCATCCGAGCAGACCGTACAGGGCAAAGGCCAGCGGCAGCATCGCCAGGCCCAGCATATCATGGTACACCCCCTGGGCATAACGCGGATCCCAGAGGATGTAGATAAATCCCGTCACCGTCACCCGAACGATATTGCAGAAAATGGCGATCGGCACGGTACTGAGCAGGAGCACCAGCCGATGCCACAGCGGACGCTCATGCAGATAGGCCATCGCCACGCCCAGCGCGACAAAGGCCATCAAAAGACGCATCCCGCTGCACGCCTCGGCCACATCCAGGCCCGGTTCCATGGGCTGTCCCCTGTAAATCACATCAATCACAACACCCTGGCAGTTGGCTTCCAGTTCCGGAACCAGGTTCAGGATGATCGCGGCTACCTCCGCGGCCCATCGGCGCATGGGAATGGTAAGCTGTGAGTACAGGCGGGAGGGAAGGGGAATCGCAAAAAACAAATAGCCGATCGGAAGCCAGGTGTATTTGATCAGCGACCAGCCGCCGAGAAAAAGCACAACCGCGCCCAGCGAGGCCAGCATAATCAGCGGTCGGCCGTAGCCGAATTTGAACTGGACGATATTCAGAACATACAACCCCAGAAAAAACAGCAGTCCCGCCAGTCCGGCCACGTAACTGGGCCGGGCAGTCAGCGACAGGATCGGCTCTTTCCGCTGGTGAAGAAAGTACAAACTGAACAGGGGAATTAAAAAACCATGCGACCAGCTCGGATCCAGCCACTGGCGGACAATGCTGTTGATTTCCTGGTAATAAAAGCCGTAAAACAGCAATCCAACGATTGCGATTTTAATGTATAAAGACGCAGGCAGGTCAGACCAGCCGAGTGGACTCTTCTCGTCTGAAAGGGCGGATCGTTCTGTTGCGGCTGTCGTATTTGTCATCATGGTTGTGCGTTTACCAGGTCCACACGTCCTCAAAATCCTCAAGGGCGAAGTTGCGATCATACACAAGCCCAAAGCCGTACGTAGCCCGGAAGGCATTGCGAAGAACCGCCAGCCACCGGCTGGTCCCATGAGTCCCTACGTTGACCAGGTCATAAGGTTTGATAAAGAAATCGGGCTGAATACCCTGGGCGATTTTTTTCAGGTCCACCATGACGATTTGCTCCTGCTCGAGACCCGATGAATTTTTGCCCAAGCGACGAATCACCTCTACTTTCTGAGGGTAAGCCAGGGCATTCAGTCCGCCCGCCGTGGCGATGGCCTGTTTGAGCGTAATCGGTCGGCCCGTCAAAGGAAAAGCGCCCTGGGCGTTGACATTGCCCATAATCCAGAATTCGCCGATGATATCCAGCGGAACGGTAATTCGGTCTCCCGGACGGATCACAACATTGTACCGCGGGTCCCCGGCCAGCAGACGGTCCACCGGGATCCGGATGACGCGTGTGGTGGTTTTTGTTTTCCCAATATCTGCCAGCCCGAATCCTGAGGGCAGCGGTTCTTCAGGAACCGCCTGAGGCATTGGTTCCGGTTCGAACGGGGCCTGTGCTTCCGTTCGGGTCTTTGGAATCCACTTGCCGTTTTCAAAGACCCATTCAATCTCCGGTGCCGGTGCGGCCGCCGGCCCAGAGGGCTGGGCGGTCGGGGCGATCTCAGCCGGGTCAATCCCTTCCGGTACCGCCAGCGCTTCCAGTTCCTCTCGCGTTATCATCTCCGCGGAGGCGATTACGATGCCGCCGTGTTTAGCAACGCCTGCTGACGGCGTGATAATCTCAAATAAGTCGTCATCCGGACTCTGGGGTTCGGTCAACTCCATCTCAGGGATGCCGGCGGGACGAATCTCCTCAAATTCAAATCGCTCGCTGCTTTCCGACTGGACAACCGGAACATCCCTTGAAACGTAGATATAACTCAGGTTAAACTCGGCGATACTGCCGGTCAGGGAAATTGCGTCCGTCAGCCGAAAGGTATACCGCGGCAGGGAAAAACGACCGGAACTGCCCAGCCCCTGGCCGACAATTGAAAAATACCGTTTCTGCGAACTGAGCAGCGAAACCGTCACGGAAGGATTTTTCAGAATATTGGGTGAGAGAATGTCCCGAATTTCCTGCTCAAGCTGCGGCTCAGTCAACCCCTCGGCCTGCACAAGCCCCACGTCCGGAATCGAAAGACGGCCGGATTCGGTTACCACGTAATTGTTGACGTAGATTTGTCCTTCCTGGTAAAGCTCAAAGATGCTGATTTGCACCACGTCGCCGGGGCTGAATGTGTAGTCGGTCTGATAATCAATCAGATCTTCCGGCCGCGGGTCTTCAGCGCCTTCATAGGTGGGACTGGGTTCATCGGCAACCCCCAGCGAGTCAAGGATCACATTAACCTTGGGCGTTGGCTCAAAGCGTCCCAGTTGGGTCGGATCAAGAATGTCATTATAACAACCGCTCAAAAAGGGGATCAGGCACAGCGCCGCCAATCCTGTAAGGGATAGTTGTTTTGCCATAATTTTCACAATCATTTCGGTTTTGGTTTTCGTGATCTATCGAATAAACAGTATAACCGCCTCTGCCGCGGTATAAAAACCGATCCTTAAAACACCGATCAATATATCGGTTTATCCGAGTTTATCCTTAATGGATATATCGGCGATAAAACCTGATTATTTATACAATTTACGTCTTTTCTCATCAGGTCAAAAGACAGCCAGCAGGACATTGCGACAGATCGCCGAGTGCGATTGAATGTTGTGATAATACTGCCTCCTGAAAAAGAATTCAAGCTATAGAATCGACAATCAGGAAAACCTCCGTAATGGTTTTTATACTGACAAAAGACGTCCGGAGTTCATTTTTTTACGGAAGAATAAAACCGGTTCAAAAGATATCCGAAGAAATTGTTTTTTAGGGTCATAAACTTGTAAATTATGGGACTTTTTTGTATTCTGTCTGAAGAATCAATCTTTTGGAAGCAACCCCATCGGTAATGTCGTAAATGTCGATTTTCCTGGGAATCCATAATTTCTTGGGACTGTAATAGCTCCAATTATAGCAGACCCCCAGCCAGGATTGTCCCTGTTTCTTGTCTTCAATAACAATTCGGTCAATCCGATTTGTATCCAGGTCCCGATAAAGTTGAGCATGAATCGCGTTATCGGATACAGGCATGGCCAACTGCAAATAGCGCTGTCCATCGAGCGTGACGATGCCCCCATCGGCCAGTGAGTCGGTGGAAACAAACCCGCCCCCATAGAGAAAACCGGCATATACAGTCAGCATCCGGGGCAAATCCCAGCCGGCCGGGTTTGATTGGACCCCTGAGCTCATGCGGCTGAATTGCTGAGCAGTCAATTTCCATGTAAAGGAGCCCTGCGGTTCCTTCGAATGAATTTGCAGAGATTTGGCCTCCGGGCAGAACAAATGCTGCTGGGCGGTAATATAAGTACGTCCCCCCTCAAGAAAACAGGAAACAACCGCCTGGGCTGCGATGCAGTTAGCCGGGTCAATCTGTTCACTTGAAGTCGGCTGTTTCGTCGGGGTGTCCGTTGTCTGCGTGCCGCAGCCGGCCAGCGTTACGCAGGCGAGAAGGGCTACGATTGACAATACTTTTCGATGGATCATGGCCGTTTTCCTTATCCGATTTTTAATCCAAAAAACCGGCTCTGTGCAAATCGCTCAGAGCCGGTTTCTAATTGCATCAGCATTCCAACTGTGAGAGTTTCTCGTACAAACTGTATTTTCTGGCCACGTGCTTTTTGGCCTGTTCCATGAGTTGCTTGGCAATTTCCGGGTTGGACTTCTTCAGTACGCGATAGCGGTTTTCGCCGTAGGCGTACTCTTCAAAGTCCAGCGTCGGTGCCTTGGAGTCCAGTTGGAGCGGGTTTTTGCCTTGCTCGGCCAGCCGCGGGTCAAACCGATACAGCGGCCAGTGACCGCTGGCCACGGCCTTCTTTTGGTTCTCATATCCGCGAGACATATCGATCCCGTGGGCGATGCAGTGCGTATAGGAAAGCACCAGCGAAGGCCCGTCATAGCTTTCGGCCTCAGCAAACGCCTTAACCGCCTGGTTCGGATTGGCCCCGATCGATACAGAGGCCACATAGATGCCGCCGTAGCTCATGGCCATCAGGCCCATATCTTTCTTCGGCATTCGTTTTCCGCCTGCGGCAAACTGCGCCACCGCGCCCAGCGGCGTCGATTTGGACATCTGCCCGCCGGTATTCGAATACACTTCGGTATCCAGCACAAGCATGTTGACGTTTTCACCGCTGGCCAGAACGTGATCAAGTCCGCCGTAGCCGATGTCATACGCCCAGCCATCGCCGCCGACAACCCAGACGCTCTTGCGAACCAGGTAATCGGCCACCGTCAGCAGTTTCTTGCAGTCATCACAGTCGCTCTTGGCACAGGCGGTTTTAAGCTGTTCAACTCGACTGCGCTGCTCTTCAATGCCTGCCTGCGAGTCCTGCGTTGTCATGCCTTTCGTCAGCGACTCGGCCAGGCCTTTGTCGATGCATCCGGCCTGCGCGGCCTTCTCCGTCAGCTCCAGGGCATATCCCATCATCTTGTTGATGGCCAGCCGCATCCCCATGCCGAATTCCGCGTTGTCCTCGAACAAGCT
The DNA here is from genome assembly GCA_018433925.1 of Phycisphaerae bacterium. Classification (GTDB taxonomy): domain Bacteria; phylum Planctomycetota; class Phycisphaerae; order Sedimentisphaerales; family Anaerohalosphaeraceae; genus JAHDQI01. Next base: position 34,180 of record JAHDQI010000273.1, read on the forward strand.
GTTACTCCAGGTCGGCCCGCGTCCGTCAAACCGCTTGGCATACGGCGTCGTCGGCAGATTCCCGCCGTAAATCGAAGAGCACCCCGTGGCATTGGCAATATAAAGACGATCGCCGAACAACTGGCTGATCAGTTTCACGTTGGCCGTCTCCCCGCAGCCGGCACAGGCCCCCGAAAACTCAAACAGCGGCGGCACAAGCTGGCTGCCCTTGATTGAGGCCACTTTGAACTTGCTCGGATCGGTATCCGGGATGGAAAGGAAATACTCAAAGTTCTCCCGCTCCGGTTCACGCAGCGGCTCCTGAAGTGCCATGTTGATTGCCTTTTTGCCGGTGGGCTGCTTATTTTCATCGCGTTCTATGCCTGGGCAGTTAATGACGCATGCCTGGCAGCCCGTGCAGTCTTCCGGTGCCACCTGCACGGTAAATTTCATCCCGGCAAAATCCTTGCCTTTGGCGTCGGCGTTCTTGAAGGTTTCCGGGGCCTTCTCCAGGTGCTTCGGATCGTAGGCTTTGATCCGGATCGCCGCGTGCGGACAAACCAGGGAACACTGCCCGCATTGAATACACAGATCCGGTTCCCACACCGGGATATGCACGGCGATATTCCGCTTTTCATACTTCGTGGTAGCCGTCGGGAACTTGCCGTCGCAGGGCATTTTGCTGACCGGAATCCGGTCGCCGCGGCCGGCCATGATCTCGGCCGTTACCGTCTTGACAAACTCCGGCGCATCATCCGGTACCAGCTTGGCCATGTGGGTTGTGCTGGTGGCCTGGGCCGGAACCTTCACCTTATAGATTTTGTCAAGCGCTTCATCCACGGCGCTGTTGTTCATCTGAACGACCTTGTCGCCTTTTTTGCCGTAGGTCTTCTTGATGGCGTTTTTAATGGCCTCTACTGCCTGCTGAATATCAATCACACCGCTGATTTTGAAGAAGGCCGTTTGCATGATCACGTTGATGCGGGCCCCCAGCCCCAAATCCTCGGCAATCTGAATCGCGTCGATGACATAAAACTTCAGCTTCTTGTCAATGATCTGCTGCTGAACCTCCGCCGGCAGGGTGTCCCAGATTTCATCCGGCCCGTGGCTGCTGGTCAACAGAAACGTTCCGCCCGGCTTGATATTGGCCAACATGTCGTACTTCTCCAGAAAGCTGGGGTTATGACAGGCCACAAAATTCGCCCGGTTGATCAGGTACGGGCTGCGGATTTTGTCCGGCCCGAAACGAAGGTGGGATACCGTGATGGCCCCGGCTTTTTTCGAGTCGTATACGAAATAACCCTGTGCGTAGTTGTCGGTTTCTTCGCCGATGATTTTGATGCTGTTCTTGTTGGCCCCCACGGTCCCGTCCGAGCCCAGCCCGTAAAACATGCCCGTAAAGACCTTTCCGGCGATATCAAACGATTCATCCACCTCCAGACTCGTCTGGCACACGTCATCCACGATGCCGACCGTGAAATGATTCTTCGGTTTCTCCGCGTCCAGGTTGTCAAAGACCGCCTTGACCATCGCCGGCGTAAAGTCCTTCGATCCCAGACCGTATCGGCCGCCTACGGTAATCGGGTAGTCCTTGAATGGGGCCCATCCTTCGGACATGCTTTCGCCAATGGCTGTGCGCACATCCAGGTACATCGGTTCGCCGATGGAACCCGGCTCTTTCGTGCGGTCCAGCACCGCGATCTTTTTGACGCTCTTCGGCAGGGCCTCGATAAAGTGCCTGCAACTGAACGGCCGGTACAGCCGCACCTTAATCAGCCCCACCTGTTCCCCGTTTTGATTCATAGAATCCACGGTTTCGTGGGCCGTATCCGCACCGGAACACATGATCACGATAACCTTTTCGGCATTGGGATCGCCGATATAATCAAACAAATGATACGACCGGCCGACGACCTGGGCAAATGTATCCATCGTCTTTTGCACAATATCGGGGCACGCCAGGTAGAACGGATTAACCGTCTCACGCCCCTGAAAGTACACATCCGGATTCTGTGCCGTACCGCTGATCATCGGGCGGTCCGGACTCAGCGCACGGGCCTTATGCGCCGAGACCAGCGCATCCTCAATCACAGCCCGCATATCGTCATAGCTCAGCTCCTCCACCTTCTGCACCTCGTGACTCGTACGAAAGCCGTCAAAGAAATGCACAAACGGAACCCGGCTGGCGAGGGTCGCCTGCTGAGCGATCAGGGCCATATCCATCACCTCCTGCACATTCGACGAAGCCAACAGCGCAAAGCCCGTCTGCCGCACGGCCATCACATCCGAGTGATCCCCGAAGATACTCAGCGCCTGGCAGGCCAGCGACCGAGCCGACACATGAAAGACCGTCGGCGTCAGCTCCCCCGCAATCTTATACATATTCGGAATCATCAGCAGCAGTCCCTGCGAGGCCGTAAACGTTGTTGTCAGGGCCCCGGCAGCCAGCGAACCGTGTACCGCGCCCGAAGCTCCGCCTTCCGACTGCATTTCCGTCACGGACGGAATCGTCCCCCAAATGTTCGGCTGACCGGCTGCGGTCTTCGCGTCTGATATTTCCCCCATCGGAGAACTCGGGGTAATGGGATAAATCGCGATCACTTCATTCGTTGCGTGGGCCACATGGGCCGCGGCCGTGTTGCCGTCAATCGTTACCGTTTTTCGACTCATAAATCTCTCCAATTCATCTATTTAGGTGAGCAATACGTATTCTATTTGTGCTCTTGATGCACCATCCCTGCACAAAGAACTGGCTTTTATACCATGTTTGACCCGCGCAGGCAAAGTTTTTTCCGTCATTTGAACCCAAAACTCCCCGAAAAACCTTGGATAGAAATCCTGTTGACCCAAATGCTTTTTCGCATTATACCCGAAGGATGGACATTTCCTGAAGAACACAGAAAATGTCTGGAAATATAGATAAAATACAAGGGAAGGAAAGTTAAGATGCCATCGAAGATCCGATGGGGAACCCTCGGCTGCGGCTCCATTGCCCGCAAATTCATCGAGGATCTGGCCTATTCCAAATATGGCGTCATCCATGCGGTCGGCTCCCGATCCGCCGCCCGATCCAAAACCTTTGCCCAGGAACTGAACGTTCCCAAATCCCACGGCAGCTATGAAGACCTTGTCGCCAACCCGGAAGTGGACATTGTCTATGTCGCGACTCCGCATCCCTTCCACATGGAACATACCCTCCTGGCCCTCAAGGCGGGCAAGCCCGTTCTCTGCGAAAAACCCGTCTCTATGAACGCACGCCAGCTCAAGCGAATGATCAACGCCGCCAAAGACCGCCGCCTCTTTTTTATGGAAGGCATGTGGACCCGTTTCTTCCCCGCCCTTCAGCAGGTGCGAAAATGGCTGCTCGACAAGGCCGTCGGCAATCTCTTAAACATCGAGGCCGATTTCGGCATTGCGTTCAAAGCCGGCCCCTCCCACCGCATCCACAATCCCCAACTCGGCGGCGGGGCCTTGCTTGATCTGGGCATCTATGTCGTTTCCCTGGCCTGGCTGGTGTATATGGCCGAGCCCAAAAAAATCACCTCCGTCGTCCACTTCGGCCCCACAGGCGTTGATGACCAGTCCACGCTGATTTTCGAATACCTCCACGGCGCCACCGCCGTCCTCCAGAGCAGCAGCCGCCTGGCCATTCGCCCGGAAGCCCGAATCTACGGCACAAAAGGAAAAATCATTCTGCACGAAAATTTTTCCTGTCCCAACCGCGCCACACTCGAAGCGGACGGGAAAAATCCGCAAACCCTGACCTTTCCCCATCCCGGCCGCGGATTTCAGTATGAAGCCGATCACGTTGCCGAGTGCCTTCACAAAGGCCGCCCCGAAAGCGATCAAATGCCCCTCAAGGAATCTCTCGCGATCATGCAGACAATGGACAAAATCCGCCGCCAGTGGAAACTTAAATACCCCGGCGAATAATCCACAGCCCCTCAATCCGATTCTCTCTTTCGGCCGGAATAGGTCGCAAAACGGATCATTTCGGAGAATGACGATTTATTATCATAAGAATTCGGGAATGATAAAGCGGACAAAATGGAACGAATGATGCCGAAAAAATAAGAAAATTTTTCAAAAAGATTTTTAATTTTTATTCCTCTTTTTTTACGAAGTAAGGATATAATATCAGGCAGGTGGGGAGCGGCAAAATCAGATCGAACAGAACGGGAGATCATTTATGAGTATACCGATTGGTGTAATTCTCGCTGTGTTTCTGATTGTTTTATGTATGGTGCCCGTCCAGCCCCAGCCCAATGAGTCAGCGGACCTCGAAATGACAGGCCCGAACACAAGCCCGGAAGAATAGCATTTCTTTAAAAAAGAGCGTTATCAGGTTTTCGGGGCTAAAAACGCGGTTTTTGGGCGGTTTTGTAGGTATTTTTCCTGACGCCAAGTTTGTCCGTTCCTTTTCCTTTTTTGTCCGCTCTTTGTTCTGTTTTGTCCGCTTTTTGTCCGAAAATTGCCGCTTTTTCTCCTGTTTTTTCCGAGTTTTGCCAGCGTTTTAACGTTGCCGAGAGAAAATAAACAAGGAAACCGCCTTCG
>JAHDQI010000043.1 GCA_018433925.1 Phycisphaerae bacterium
ACGACGACCAGCACGGTGATTATTGACGGCAACCGCGGCGTGGTGGTTGTGGACCCGGACGAGGAAACGCTGGCCGAGTACCGGGATTATGCCCGGCAGTTTGTCGAGTTTGAGCACGAGCTGGATTCGCTGCGGGACCGGCCGGCCGTGACGCGGGACGGCACAACGATTATGCTGCTGGGAAATGTGGAATTTCCGGATGAAACGGAGATGGTGCTCCGCAAGGGCGGTGAGGGGATCGGGCTGTACCGGACGGAGTTTTTGTATCTTTACGGCGGCAGCGAGCCGACGGAGGAGGATCATTACCAGGCGTACGCGGAGGTGGCCCGTTCGCTGAACGGCAAACCGATTGTAATCCGAACGATGGACCTGGGGGCTGATAAACTGCCGCAGACGACCCGTCATCCGCACGAAACCAACCCGGTGCTCGGACTGCGTTCGATTCGGTACTGCCTGCAGAATCTGCCGCTGTTTAAGACCCAGCTTCGGGCGATCTTGCGGGCCTCGGTGCTGGGGGATGTGCGGGTGATGTTCCCGCTGATTACCACGATGCAGGAACTGCGCCAGGCGAAGATGATTCTGCGGGACGTCATGGAGGACCTGGACGAATACGCCGTTCCGTACAATGCGCAGATTCCCGTGGGGATTATGATTGAGACGCCCAGCTCGGCGCTGATGAGCGGCCTGCTGTCGATCGAGAGCGATTTTTTCAGCATCGGGACCAATGACCTGATCCAGTATACGCTGGCGGTTGATCGGGCCAACGAGCATGTCTCGACGCTGTTTTCGGCGGCCGAGCCGGCGATTTTGCTGTTGATTCGGAATGTTATTCACGATGCGCACAAGGCGGGGATCGGGCTGAGTATCTGCGGCGAGGTGGCTTCGGAGCCGGAGTTTATCATGCTGCTGCTGGGGATGGGGGTGCGGGTTCTTTCGCTGGCGGCCCCGATGATTCCGGAGGTGAAGAAAATTATTCGTTCCGTGACGCTTGAAGAGTGCAACCTGCTGGCCCGGAAGGTGGCCACGATGGATTCGCAGCGGCAGATTAAGAATGTGCTGCGGGATGCGGCCACGCGGATTCTGCCGGAGACGTATTAGAAGCGTTTTACTGAGATGAGTCTACAAAGAAGAACATTGTTGATACGGTTTCGGGTTGACGGCGATCTGTGCGCCCTGTCGCACCGGGAAACCCTGACCCTGTGGCAGCGGGTCCTGATTCGCTGCCGACTGCCGCTGCGCTACAGCCGGGGGTTTAATCCGCGTCCGGGCGTATCGCTGCCTTTGCCGCGGGCGGTTGGTTTGTGCAGTGACGGCGAACTGCTGAGCGCGGAACTGGAGGGACCGGCGGAGTGTTGCGCCGAGGCGCTTGGGCGGCAATTGAACGGGATGCTGCCGACCGGCTGTGCGGTGACGGGGGTCGAGGTTGTCGAGGGGAGCCGGCGTTTTCACGCTGTACAGGTCGACTATCTTTTGGAACGATCTGAGGGGGTGGAGGTCCGATGCTGGGAGGCGTGTGTTGAACGATGCGGCCGGCAGCTTGCGGGCGGGGAGCCGATTCTGCTGGAGCGGACTACTCCCAAGCATAAAAACAGGCCGGTGAATGTGCGGAATTATGTAGAGGCCCTAACCGGAAATCGAGACACCCTGCGGCTTCGTTGCCGCGTTGATTCGAGCGGCAGCGTGCGTGTTGAGGAGCTGCTTCGCTGGCTGGAGATCGGTCCGAGGGACCTGGCCCGGCCGCCGCATCGAACCGGGGTTGTGTGGATACAAAATTAATTTAATCGGGTGATTGGACAGACCATGGCAAGAGAAATGCTGGTAAATGTATCGGAGGGCGAAGAGTGCCGCGTGGCGGTTCTTGACAACGGCAGTCTGGAGGAATTGTATATTGAGCGGGCGAACATCGCCAGCACCGTCGGGAATATTTACAAGGGACGGGTTGTCAATATCGAGGCGGGGATCCAGGCGGCGTTTATTGATTTCGGTCATGCCAAAAACGGGTTTTTGCATATCAGCGATCTGCACCCCCGCTATTTCGCGGAGACCGTGGAGAAGGAGGAAAAGATCGGCCGCCGGAAATCGGTGACGCAGCGTCCGCCTATTCAGCGGTGCCTGAAGAAGGGCATGGATATTATCGTGCAGGTCATTAAAGAGGGGATCAATACGAAGGGGCCTACGCTGAGCAGTTACATTTCGCTGCCCGGCCGGTATGTTGTTTTGATGCCGTGGATGAACAAGACGGGGGTTTCGCAGAAGATCGAGGATGAAGCCGAACGGAAGCGGTTGCGCGAGATGCTGGACGGCCTGCGGCTTCCCAAGCAGGCGGGTCTGATTATCCGGACGGCGGCGCAGATGGCCACCAAGCGGGAGCTGCAGAATGATATTTCGCACCTGTCGCGGCTGTGGAGCGCGATTTTGAAACGGGGCGAAAAGGATAAATCCCCGGCTCCGATCTACCAGGAATCCGACCTGGTGATTCGCACGATGCGGGATATTTTTGACAGCCAGATCCGCAAGATTTACTGTGACAGTGAAGCGATGACCCGTCGGATTCGGGATTTTCTGGGGATTGTCCAGCCGCGGCTTCGCAAACGAGTGGTGTATTATGATAACAAGGTTCCTTTGTTCAGCCGGTACCGGATCGAACGGGAGATCGAGAAGATCCAGTCGAGCCATGTGGCGCTGCCCAGCGGGGGTTCGCTGGTGATCGAGCAGACCGAGGCGCTGGTGGCCATTGACGTCAACAGCGGCAAATACCGCAAGCAGGACAACGCCGAGCAAACCGCGCTGAAGATCAATATGGAGGCGGCCAGGGAAATTGTGCGGCAGTTGAAACTGCGTGACATGGGGGGGCTGATCATCTGCGATTTTATTGATATGCGGGACAACAAGCACAAGCGCGAGGTTGAGCGCGTCTTCCGGGATGCGCTGAAGACGGACCGGGCGCGGTCCCGCGTGCTGAAGATGAGCTTATTTGGTCTGATTGAACTGACGCGTCAGCGGATGCGGCCGTCGCTGCAATCGAGCACGTATCAGAAGTGTCCGCACTGCGAGGGGACGGGGTTTGTCAAAAGTTATGAATCGCAGGCCATCGAGCTGATTCGTCTGCTGCAGACGGCGGTGGCCAGGAAGGAAGTGCAGCGGATTGAACTGCGGATCTCTCCGGAGACGGCTGACTTTCTGCAGAATCAAAGGCGGACGGCCCTGGCGAAACTGGAAACGGAATATGAAAAAGAAATCACCGTTCACGCGGACTGGAAGATCAACGGACAAAACCGAAAGGTGACTGGGTATGACGCGCGCGGAAGCGAAGTCAAAATCTAACGGCAGGGCGGCGTATTCTTCGCCGACCGGAGATGACGCGGCCTCGGGTTGTGTTCAGCCGGACCTGGAGTATGCCCGCCGTGTGATCCGTTCGGAAGCGGAGGGCATTACCGGTCTGCTGGGGCTGCTGGAGAAGCCGGCATTTTCGCGGGCGGTGGAGATGCTCTATGGCTGTGAGGGTTCGGTGATTGTCACGGGCGTCGGCAAGGCGGGCCTGATCGGCCGGAAGATCAGCGGTACGCTGGCCTCGACCGGGACGCCGAGTCATTTTCTGCATCCGACCGAGGCCCTGCACGGTGACCTCGGGCGAATCGGGCCGGTCGACCTGGTACTGGCGCTGAGTCACAGCGGGCAGAGCGATGAGATTCTGCGTCTGATCGAACCGCTCAAGCAGCGTGAAATCCGGCTGCTGAGTATTGTGGGGGATGCCTGTTCGGCGCTGGCTCGCCACAGCGACGTATCGCTGTGCATGGGGATGCAGGAAGAGGCCTGTCCGCACGGGCTGGCTCCGAGTGTTTCGACGACGTGCATGCTGGCGCTGGGCGATGCGCTGGCCCTGACGGTGATGAAGGCGCGGCGATTCAGCATGGAGGATTATGCGCGGTATCATCCCGGCGGCGCCCTCGGAGCGCGGCTGATTACGGTGGGCCAGTCGATGTGGTTTAAGCACGGGGAGGAACTGCCGCTGGCCGGGGAGACCGATACGATCGGCGGGATGCTGGAGAAGACCGCCCGGCTGAAGCGGCGGGGGGCCGTGATGATTGTGGACGGGCAGGGGGCCCTGAGCGGGATTATCACGGACGCGGATTTGCGGCGGGCGATGTCGCGGCAGGGAGCGGGGGTGTTTGCTCTGAAGACGGCCGAGATTATGACCTCTCCGTGCAAGCGGGTTCCGGAGGATGCGCTGGCGGCCGAAGCGATGGCTATTTTTCATAAATACCGGATTGATGAGCTGCCGGTTGTGGATGCCGGGGGCAGGCCGGTGGGTCTGATTGATGTGCAGGATATTGTGACGCTGAAAATTGTCGAATAAGGAGACATCTTGGGTAAACAGAGTGTCAATCTTCATAAAATTCGCTTGCTGCTGCTGGATGTTGACGGGGTGTTGACCGATGGGGGGCTGGTGATTCACGGCGACGGCAGCGAAAGCAAGGTGTTTAACGTCTATGACGGTCACCGGATTAAAATGTGGCAGCGTGCGGGACTGTTGTGCGGGGTGTTAAGCGGCCGTGAATCGGCGGCGACAGCCCGGCGCGCTGAGCAGCTTGCTCTTTCCTTTGTGATGCAGGGGTGTACGGAAAAGCTGCCTGCCTTTGAGCGGCTTTTGTCGGATGCGAAGCTGGCGGCCGATGAGGTGGCTTATGTGGGGGACGACCTGATGGATTTGCCGCTGCTGCGCCGGGTGGGATTTGCCGTGACGGTGGGCAGCGCTTCGGAAGAGGTAAAGCAGCAGGCCGATTACGTGACCTCGCGGGGCGGGGGAGAAGGCGCCGTCGCGGAAGTGATCGAATATATGCTGAAGATAACCGGCCGCTGGGAAGATCTGATTCAACGGTACCAGGTATAGGCGGGTGCGGGATTGGTTTTATGCGAAAAGTGATGCTGATTCTGTTGGGACTGTTTGTGACCGGGGCCGGATTTTTTCTGTACCGTCTTCTGTCTCCGCCGAAACGGATTCTCTCCACAGAGGTTCCGAAGTCCGAGGTGTCTATTCCCTCGCGGGCCTCAACGGACAGCCACCGGATCGGGGGTACCCAAATTGACCTCGTGGAGGACAGCCGCTGGAGCCGGCGGGATCCGGATACCAAAAAGGTGGTCGAGGTGGGCGGGTTTTCCAAACTGCTGACGCCGCCGGAGGGCAGCCGATATTGGCTGGTCAAGTCGCCGTATTTGATTCGGTACGAGGATCGGTTTACCTGCCGCATCGATGCCGAACAGGGCCGCATTCAGATGGACCAGGTTGGCGATCTGCCTTCGGCCGTTGAGCTGATGGAGAACGTGCGTCTTGAGATCAGCCCGATTGACCAAAAGCAGCAGGATGAAAAAACCTATCTTTATCTTGATACCCTCAGTTACAGCAGCGAGCGTTCGGAGTTTTCCACGGACGGGCCTGTTCATATGGTTTCTCAGCGTGCGGAGATCAAAGGGCGGGGGCTGATTTTGATTTATAACCCTCGCACCAGCCGTATGGAGTACCTGGAGATTCGCGATCTGGATACTCTTCTGGTTCGAGATGCGGGGGGTTCCTGGCGTGACAGCCGCCCTGCGGACAGGCCGACGGCCGAGAAGAAAAGCGACTTGCCGCCGGCGGCGGGGGCAGGGGCTCCTGCGGCGAGTGAACCCTCCGGGGCCAGTGTCGTCCGGGGCGAAGAGGAGCCGGCGTATTATCAGTGCAGCATTCAGAACAATGTGATGATCCGGTACGGGCGCGAACTGGTGGTGGTCGGGGCCGATCAGGTTAATATCCAGCGAATTCTCTGGGAAGGGGGACGGGGTGATTCCTCGGCGGAGGCGCCGGAGGGGCAGACGAAAGAGACGGCGGATCTGAAGCCGGCTGTCGCGGCCGTGAAAACGGACCCTGCGCCGATTCCGGAGGAACCGGCGGAGATCGCGGCGGCGCCTGTCAGGCCGCCGGTTGCGCATTCGATTGATACGATTGATCGGGAAGATGTGCTGATTACCTGTGACGGGGGGATTATTATCCAGCCGATGGAGGATTCTGAGCCGGTGCAATCGGCAACGGCTATTTTGCCTTCGGTGGAGATGTCCGGGCAGCTTCAGATTGACCGATTTTTTGATGCGGCATCGGAGGAGCGCATCCCCCTGGCAAGCTGTTCGTCGCTGCGGTATGTGCTGCGGGATGAGATTCTTGAACTGTTTTCCGATTCGTCGGGCAGTCCGATACAGATTTACCTGGATCAGGCGGGCAGCATGATTGAGACGCTCGGCCAGGTGTTTTGGGACCGAAGGACGAACCTGGCCCGCGTGGATGGTCCGGGGAAGGTGACTTTTACGGGAGATGGAGAATCGGGTGAGGCCGACCGGGGCGAGGTGACTTTCGATGGGCTGATGGATCTGGAGTTTGCCGATGGGGCCGGATTGTCTGAGCGTTCTCCGCTGGCGCTGAAAATGGTCAATCTGACGGGAGGGATGGAAGCCGTTTTGCATGACCAGGGCCTTCGCAGCCGCGCCCGTCAGGCACTCTTTACCTTTCAGCCGTCCAACAAGCCCGAAACGCTGGATTTGAAGGGCGATGTTCATTTTGAGACGGATTCAGACGGGCGTTCGTCGCAGGTCCAGGCCGGCCGGACCGTGCTGCAATTTGACTCGGGCGGGCATCTCCAGTCTGCGAATTTGAGCGGGCAGGTCCGCATGACCTCGGCGGGGCAGACGGCCCTGGCCGAGAGCGCCGCGATTGAATTTGCGCAGGATTCATCGGGCCGATTGATTCCCGGCCAGGTGCATTTGCAGGGACAGTCACAGATTGAAGATGCCGGGCAGGCGGACGTCCCCCCCAGCCGCTTTGACGCGATGCAGATTGATTATGATTTGCAGGGGGGAAACGCGATCGCGGCCGGCCCGATTCATTTTACGTTTTGGGCTCCCGCGGATGACACGGTGGACTTTTTGAAAGAACCGATTCCGGTTGAGATTACAGCGCACGATCATGCGGAATTTGAAACGGACGGCAAAGGCGCCATACGTCAGGTGATCTTTTCCGGCCGGGTCGTGGCGCAGTGGAAGGCCGAAGGGCCGCGGGAACAACTGCTGCGTCGTTTTTTCGGGGATCGGCTGATTGTGGACCTGGAAAAAGACCCAAGCGGAGCCCACCGTATTCAGCATGTTTCGCTGCAGGATCGCAAGGTTTTGTTTGAGTCCATCCATATCCTTGACGGAAAAAAAGTCAATCATGTGGGGCTGACCTGTGTTCAGTTTGACTATGAGGCGGACGGAAACAAGATCACCGCGACGGGGCCCGGGCGGCTGGAGATGAACAACCAGGCGGTGTCGTCCGTTTCGCAGGCGGACAGGCCATTCAGTCTGCAGCAGCCCTGCTTTGCGTATATGGAAGGATTCGATCAGCTTGTGTGGAATCTTGATCGCAACGATGTGCGGGCTTACGGCAGGGATTCGATCTACCTGAATTACTGGCCCTTTGAGTCGGGCAGGCCGGGCGACCAGGTGATTGTGCAGTGTGCCCATGCGCAGGCGCAGTTTGATTCGGCCGCCGAGGGGAAAAGCGAACTGGCCTCGCTGACGGCCAGCGGAGGGGTCAGTTATCGTGAAGAGAAGCCCGGCGGCCGCACGCTGCAGGGCGATTCGCTGACTTACAGCCGCGACGGCGGATGGGTAGTGATCGAGGGGTCTGAGGCCCGTCCGTGCAAGGTCGATACGGTGACGGTGCCGATGATTCAGTACCAGCCGGAAACGGGGCAGATTAAAACCCAATTGAGTACTTCACCCAGCGTGATGCCTGATTTCCGATAATCGCAGGCGCACAAAAAAAGCCCGCCAGGAAAGAGGCGGGCTTTGGACTGCTTTTGTAAACGTCTTATTGGTTATTCGCTTTCGCGTTCCTTTTTGTACTGGGCGATCACCTGCTGCTGAATATTCGGCGGAGTCGGTTCGTAGTGGCTCAGCTCCATGGAATAGCTGCCTTGCCCGCCGGTGACGCTTTTGAGCTGGCTGTTGTAGTTGGCGACCTCGGAGAGGGGCACCTGGGCGAAAATGTTGACCATGTTTCCGGGCAGCATCTCCTGTCCGGTTACGCGGCCGCGGCGGGAGGACAAGTCGCCGGTGATGTCGCCCATGTTGTCGGCCGGCACGGTGATTTCCATGTTGACAATCGGCTCGAGAAGAACGGGCTTGGCCTTTTCGAGGGCATCGATAAAGGCGCCTTTTCCGGCGGCCCGGAAGGCCACTTCCTTGGAATCGACCGGGTGGTGCTTGCCGTCATAAACGGAGACCTTGATATCCTGCATCGGGAAGCCGGCGACAATGCCGCTGTCCATGACATCATGGACGCCCTTGAGAATGGCCGGCTCATATTGCCCGGGAATGGTTCCGCCGAAGATATCCCAACTGTAAATGAGGGAGGGATCGGAGTCGCGTTCGGCCGGTTCGACCCGCAGGTAGACCTCGCCGAACTGGCCGGCGCCGCCGGTTTGTTTTTTGTGCCGGTAATGGCCGTCCGCCTTGGCGGTGATTGTTTCGCGATAGGGGATCTTGGGGGGTTTGGTGTTGACGGATACCTTGTATCGGTTCTCCATCTTGGCCAGCATGATGCGCAGATGGAGGTCTCCCAGTCCGTTGATGACCAGTTCCTTGGTCTGCGCATCCCGGCTGACCTTGAAACAGGCATCCTCGTCACATAATTTATCGAGGGCACTGCTGAGTTTGTTTTCGTCGCCTCGGGAGGCCGGTTCGAGGGCCAGCGCGAACATGGGCCTGGGAATGGCCGGCAGCTCGAATTTTCCGGAACACTTTCCGTCGTGAACGAGGTCACCGAGCGACAGTTCATCAATTTTCGCCAGCGTAATTATATCGCCGCAGGTTCCGGCTTCGACTTCTTTTGTCTCGCCGCCCTGCATTTTGAGCGGATGTCCCGGCCGGAGGGCCTTTCGGGCGTCGTTGATCAGCAGGGAGGTGCCGGAGTCGAGTTTGCCGCTGAAGATTCGGATGGAGCCGTATTTCATATTGGAGCGGGCGTCAAATCCCACGCGGAATACCATACCGGCCAGCGGGCCGTTCGGATCGGGCTTGATTTCGGTTTTTTTGTCGCCATCAAAAAGGACCGCCGGAGTCGCTTCCTCGGGAGAGGGGGCATAGCGAACGAGGATGTCCAGCAGTTCTGTTGTGCCGATTTCATCGCGTGCATTGGTAAAAACAATCGGAATCACCGTGCCGGCCACGAGCGCCTTGACGAAGACCTCGGAAATTTTCTCGGCGGAGATTTCTTCGCCGCCCAGATAACTTTCCATCAGGGCATCGTCGGCTTCGATGACGCTTTCGAGCAGATCGGTATGGGCCTGGGCCACTTCCATGACGGAAGACTGCCCTTCGGCGTTGACGATGCAATCGATAACGGATTTTTTATCGTCCGAGGGCAGGTTGGCGCATCGGCATTGCGGACCAAAAGTTTCCTGAATCTGGGCGACCAGTTCCCTGAGATCCGCATTATCCGCATCCATTTTGTTGATAACCAGAATTCGTGCCTTATTGGCGTTGGATGCGGCGGCGAAATGTTTGCGGGTATTCAACTCGATGCCGGCGGCGGCGCTGATGACGATTACGGCCGTGTCGGCGGCCGGAACAGACATTAAAGCGGCCCCGATAAAGTCAGGATAGCCGGGTGTATCGATCAGGTTAATCGTTTTATTTTCATAACTTAAATACAGCAGGGACGAATAGAGAGAATGGCCTCGCTGCTTTTCCTCCTCGTCATAATCGCTGGTGGTACTTTTGTCATCGATAGTACCGAGTCGATTGATGGTTCCGGATTTATGCAGGATAGACTCGGCCAGCGAGGTTTTTCCCGCACTGCCATGACCCAGCAGGACCACATTACGAAGATCCTTGACATTTGCCACGTTTCTGAACCTCCCAAAAATTTCACGAATTTCTTATAGACTTTCTTTCTTTAATGGAAAAGTAGTGATATTACCGAAAAAAAAGGCAATCGGCAAGTCCCATTGTAAAGAAACCCATAAAAATAGAAGGAGAGGATTCTATAGACATAACAGACAGTGTATTACGGGATATATAGGGAGGAATGCACCGGCCGGATTCCGGAGGTACTGGAGGGCAGGGATCGGGAATAAAAAACTGTCTATTTCCGGCTTTTTTTTCATCGTGGTCTGATAAAACCTATTTTATGGGCCGGTTTAAGTGGAAGGGGGTTTATTTCCGATTAAGGAAAGAAGAGAAATAACCGATACTTTTTACGAACTATCAACGTATAAAGTATGTGTAACAGAAACGGATAAGATTTTTTGCGTACCGATTATCAAAGGGAATGCCCTATGCAGAATGTACGAACGTTTACCGTCAAACCGTCCCTGCCGGAGCCGCTTCAGGACCTTCAGGTCCTTATCTATAATATGTACTGGTCCTGGCATTATGAGATTACGGATATTTTCCGCCGCGTGGATTATGACCTGTGGAAGAAATGCGCCCATAACCCGGTCAAGATGCTTGGGATGGTATCTCAGGCACGGCTGGAAGACCTGGCTCGCAATGAGGGTTTTTTGTATCAGCTTCAGCAGGCCCGCAGAAAACTGGATGAAACCATCAATGCCCCGAACTGGTTTGATAAAATCTATGGGCAGGAGCCGCGTCCTGTTATCGCGTACTTCAGCGCTGAGTTTGGCATTCATGAAAGTCTGCCCATTTATTCGGGGGGCCTTGGGATGCTGGCGGGCGATCACCTGAAGAGTTCCTCGGACCTGGGCATTCCCCTGGTCGGGGTGGGTCTGCTGTATCAAAAGGGGTATTTCCGTCAGTATTTGAATACGGACGGCTGGCAGCAGGAGCATTACATCGACAATGATTTTCATACGATGCCCCTGGAACTGGTTCGCAAGGAAGGCGGTCATCCGCTGACGATCAGTGTTCAGTTTCCCGGGCGGACGGTTGTGGTGCAGGTTTGGAAGGCGCAGATCGGCCGTACTCCCCTGTTTGTGCTGGATACGAATGTGGCCGCGAATTCTCCCCAGGACCGGATGATTACCCAGGCCCTGTACGGGGGGGATCTGGAAATGCGAATCTGCCAGGAGATTATTCTTGGGATCGGCGGACTTAAGGCGCTGTTCGCGATCAACCTCGAGCCGACTGTGTGCCATATGAACGAGGGACACGCGGCGTTTATGGCGCTGGAGCGGATTCGCAAACTCCGCAGCCATCGCAAGATGACGTTTGAGGAGGCGTTTGAGGCGGCCAAGGCCAGCAATGTGTTTACGGTGCATACCCCGGTTGCGGCCGGCAGCGACGAATTTCCGACTGAGCTGATGGATAAATATTTTGGGCATTACTATGGGAAGCTGGGAATCAACCGGGAGAGCTTCCTGGCCCTGGGTCGGATTCGTTCCAAAGATAATGCGGAGCCGTTCAAGATGCCTGTGCTGGCGCTTCGCGCCAGCGCTTTTCGTAACGGGGTCAGTCAACTGCACGGCCATGTATCGCGGGAAATCTGGAGAAACCTGTGGCCGGAACTGCCGATTCATGAAGTTCCCATCGATTCGGTAACCAACGGGGTCCATGCCAAGACATGGGTTGGGGGCGATCTGAACCTGCTTTATGAACGATATCTCGGCGCCCGCTGGAAAGACGAGATTGTGGACAAATCCATCTGGCATAATGTGGATCAGATTCCGGATGAGGAGCTGTGGCGTACGCATCAGCGATGCAAGGAACGGCTGGTTGGTTTTGCGCGGTCCCGTCTGAAACGGCAGCTTCAGCGGCGCGGGGCTTTTCACAGTGAATTGAGCTGGGCCGATGAGGTGCTCGATCCGGAGGCCCTGACGATCGGTTTTGCCCGGCGTTTTGCCACGTATAAACGCGGCAACCTTCTGCTTCGTGAGCCGCAGCGCCTGATCAAGCTGCTGACGAGCAGCCCGTCGCCGGTGCAGTTTATTTTCGCGGGCAAGGCACATCCCCGCGATACGGCCGGGAAGGAATTGATTCGGCAGATTGTTCACTTTGCCTCTCAGAACGCCGAGGTTCGCCGGCGTCTGATATTCCTTGAGGATTACGATATGGATATCGCCCGGTATATGGTTCAGGGTGTGGATGTGTGGCTGAACAATCCGCGGCGTCCGATGGAGGCCAGCGGAACCAGCGGCATGAAAGCGGCCCTGAACGGGGTCTTGAATATGAGCACGCTGGACGGCTGGTGGTGCGAGGGGTACATTCCGGAGGGCGGCTGGATCATCGGGGCCGGTGAGGAATACGAGGACCTCAGCTATCAGGACCAGGTCGAATCGCAGGCGATTTTTAACCTGCTCGAACAGGAAGTGGTGCCCCTGTTTTACGCCCGATCGAAAGACCGCCTGCCGCGTCAGTGGATTCGGCGGATGAAGAATACGATCAAGTGGTGTGCGCCCCGATTTAACACAAGCCGTATGGTTGCGGAATATACCCGGAAGTTTTATAAACCGGCGGCGGTGAAATGGTCGGAACTGACCAGCGACGGAGAAACCCGCGTGCGGGCCCTGTCCGAGTGGAAGATGAAGACCCGGAATGCCTGGGAAGATCTGTCGATTTCAAATGTGGTTGTCCAGTCGAGTGTGGGCGATCAGTTTGAGACGTGGAACGGCCGTCAGCCCGAGCTGGAGGTCGGAGCCGTATTGAATGTTACCGCGGAGGTCAAACTGGGACGGCTGGAACCGGAGGATATTTCTGTGCAGATATTCTACGGGCATGTCAATTCCGCGGGGGTGATCGAGGAGGGCCAGATCGCGGATATGCGGTATGAGGAAGGAACGCTCAGTCCGGATCGAACGGCTCGCTTTAAGGGAACGATTGACTGCCGGAATTCCGGCAAGCAGGGCTTTTCGCTCCGCATTTTGCCGCGGCATCGGGATTTGGTGGAGTCCTATGAGCCGGGGATGGTCCTCTGGGAGGCGACAGCGAATTAGCCGGGATTTATATATTCGGCACGAGTGGATTTGGGCCGGCCGCGTTACTCGGATTCTTTGGCGCTGATCAGGCCGTAGACCTCTTCAGGCGATGCGGCTTTTTCCAGCTTGGCCTTGAATGTATCATCGAGCATAAGTCGGCTGATTCGGGCCAGTGCCTGGATGTGCGGGCCGGTGCAATCCGGCGGGGAGAGAAGCAGCACGATAATTTTTACCGGCTTGTTGTCAATGCTTTCAAAGTCAATCGGTTCTGCGGTGATTCCGAGGGCCATGACCAGTTCTTTGGCAGAAGATGACTTGCCGTGAGGGATCGCGATACCGGACCCGATCCCGGTGCTTCGCTGCTGCTCGCGGTCCATGATGGCCTGAAACGCATTGTTGGGGTCTGAAATCTGGCCGGACTGAGCCAGCAATTGAACCAGTTCCTCGATGGCACTTTCTTTTCCGGTGCTCTCGAGAGGCGCCTTGATACAGGTCGGCTGCAAAATTTGTGTCAGAATCATCCTGCGCTACCATATCGTTTCATATAGGTTGTCGGTTTCAACAAAAAAACAAGCCCTACCTTATACTCACGCGTTCTTTAAAAAGCAATGGCTTTCTGCTAAAAAAATAACTAATTCAGGGCACGTTCTATCTTTAATATATGACTGAACAATCCCGACATCTCTTTCTTAGCTTTGGGCAAATTCGGCTTCTCTGGATACATTCACTCGGCTTCTTTGTTTAATTGTCCGCTGCGGAGCGGGCAGCAAAACCTCTTCGGCATCTGCTACTTCGACGGCCCTGGAGGCATTTTCGGCATAGAGATCGGCTCCGATTTCCTCCCATAGGCCTTCCGCCCGGTTAAATACGCCGCCGGACAGCATGATTCTCATCTCCGGCCAGGCGTTTATTTCACGGACGGTATCGATGAGTTGGCGGATTCCCGGTGCGTCTGAACCGTTCATGCCATACAGGAGGAGAATGTCCGGATGATAGGTATGAATAAAAGCCAAAATATCGTCATTGGATACGGTTCCTCCCAGAAACCGGGTATCCCAGCCGTCACTTTCAAACAAATCCGTTATCATTTGGCCACCCAGTTCGGCCTGCTCATTTAAGGCGGTGCAAATGGCAATTTTTTTGG
>JAHDQI010000325.1 GCA_018433925.1 Phycisphaerae bacterium
AAGGAGATTGGGCCGATCGCAACCCCGGAAGCCATTCAGTTCGCGCCGGCGCTGCCGAAGACGCGTTCCGGAAAGATCATGCGGCGGATTCTGCGCAAGATCGCGGAAAAGGATACCGGCAACCTGGGTGATATTACCACACTGGCCGATCCGAGCGTCGTCGAAAAACTGATCGCCGGCCGCGGATAACACAAGCCATCCAGACAACGATAAGCCGGGCGTGCCGATCCGCACGTCCGGCCTTCTTCTTTCAAACACGGATTGGAAAGGACGGGGTAATGACGGAACAGAAAGTCATGAATCGATGGTGGGTTGTCTTTGGAGGCATCCTCATTCAACTGTGCCTGGGTGCGATCTATGCCTGGTCGGCGTTTACCACAAAACTGACGGACGCCGGTTTTTCGCGGCCGCAAACCCAGCTTGTTTTTACTCTGGGTCTGGTGACGTTTGCCGTGGTGATGGCGCTTGTTGCCGGGCGCTGGCAGAAAAAAGCCGGGCCGCGAAAAGTCGCAATCACCGGAGGCATTGTGCTCGGCCTGGGTTATCTGCTGGCCGGTTTTTCGGGCACGAATGAGCAGCCCAATTTTTGGGGGATTCTACTCGGTGTCGGGCTGCTGGGCGGAGCGGGGATCGGACTGGGGTATGTCTGTCCGATTGCGGCGCTGGTCAAGTGGTTTCCCGATAAGAAAGGGCTAATCACCGGGCTGGCCGTCGCCGGGTTCGGCTTTGGCGCGCTGATCTGGATTAAGCTGACCAGCGGCTTTCAGTTTGGTTCGATTGACCTGACGCCCGGCTGGCTGGGCTTTTATGGGGCCGGGTGGGGAGTGCTGGAAGTCTTTAAGTTGTACGGCGTTTTGTTTGCCATTCTGGTTATTCTCGGCGCCCTGTTTATGATTAATCCTCCAGACGGCTGGCTGCCTGCCGGGTGGCATCCGGACACTTCGAAAGCCGCTTCGACAGGAGCCGTCAATTTGACGGAAATCGAGATGGCCAAGACCCCGCAGTTCTGGACGCTGTTTTTGAATTTCGCGGCCGGGGGAACCGCGGGACTGATGGTCATCGGGATTATCGCCATGTTCGGCAAAGATGCGCTGACGGCCAACCAGGTCGATCCGACACAAGCCGTGATTATCGCCGGAACGGCGATGGGATTATTTTATGCCCTGATGAATGGGTTGGGACGGATAGCATGGGGTGCCATCTCCGAAAAAACCGGCCGTAAAAACGCGATTTTCATCATGAATGCCGTTCAGGGTATCGTGATGATCCTGTTTTATTTCATCGGCGGCAGTGAAATCGGTCTGTATATCGGGGCGGCCATTATCGGATTTAATTTCGGGGGCAACTTTGCCCTCTTTCCCGCGGCCACCGCAGATTATTTTGGGAATAAGAATGTGGGTACGAATTATCCGTGGGTCTTTATGGCGTATGCCGTTGGCGGCATTGTCGGACCGATGCTCGGCGGCTGGATGGGCGGGCGAGAACTCTGGATCTGGGCTTTTATTCCCGCAGGCATCGCCTGTCTGCTGGCCGCATTTTTGTGTCTTGGGCTCAAGCCGGTCAAAAAACAAGTCTCGGCCCTGGAGACCCCTTCCGCTCAACCGGAAATCGCCGTGCCGGGGGCTACCAAATAAGAAATTGATATATCAGGAAAATCCATTGAAGCCCGGGGATTGTGCTCCGGGCTTTTTTCATTTCTGCCTGATGCCGTGGATGGGGAAAACGGTACGTCGAACCTGATCGAGGATCTCTTCAAGAAAGGGAACAACCGTTTTCCGCTGCTCATCGGCGGGGATCAGTACTCGATCTCGCAGGCCCGCTCCGCCCTGCCAGTCCGTAGTCTCAAGCATCACCCCGCCCATGCCTGCAAAGGCATCCTGCTCCCTCTGCTCGCCGCATAAGGCCGACCAGACGAGGGCCCATGCCCGTACCGTATTGTCCACGTTGTAGCCCCCGCCGCCGACCGTGAGAATGGGCTTGCCAAATGCGAGGAGGAGATTGATGACATCCGCACAGGTATTGTTTGTCATAGCCAGGCCCGCGAGGGGATCTCCGGCCAGGGTGTCGGCCCCAATTTCCAGCACAATCACGTCGGGATTGTAGGCGTGTATCAGCGGCAAAACGCCCTGCCGAATCACTTTCATATAGACCTCATCATAGGTGCCGATGGGCAAAGGAAAATTGACCGAATACCCCCTGCCTTCGCCGGTTCCGATCTCATCGACAAATCCGGTTCCGGGAAAAAGGGTCCGGCCATCCTGGTGGGTGGAGATGGTCATGACATCGGCGCGGTCATAAAAAGCCGCCTGCACGCCGTCGCAGTGATGCACATCAATGTCGAGGAAAAGGACCCGTTTGCCCGCCTTTGCGAGGGTCATG
Organism: Phycisphaerae bacterium; assembly: GCA_018433925.1. Taxonomy (GTDB): domain Bacteria; phylum Planctomycetota; class Phycisphaerae; order Sedimentisphaerales; family Anaerohalosphaeraceae; genus JAHDQI01. The sequence goes on from JAHDQI010000325.1 coordinate 2,380, forward strand.
CAACCGAGGACGACATCATTGAGATAGCAGAAACCGCCGGCATGATCGGAAAAGGCATGGTGATAGCCGCCGGAGGGATTGAAAACGATTGCCGCACGGCCTGCGAGAATTTCTTCGGCGCCGGTGACGGTGGCCCCGACGGCCCAGGCCGAATAGTCGTACATTCCGCGGAAAACCGGACAATCGCCGGTGCCCAAGCCCATATAGAGCATCTCCGTTTCAAAGTGGCCCTCGTTGGCCCGGATGATAGCGTCCAGATAGGCAGGCGTATGAAACTGTTCAAGGAGGGTTCTGTCAGCGCGGACGGGAACGACCTCGGCCTTGTCGTCGCCCCGCAACAACCCCATTGAGGTCAGTTTCTGACGGACCATTCCCGCCCGGTGCGTTTTGAAAGGACAGGATTCCGGATACGGATACCGGTCTAACTGCGAGCCATGTATAAATACCTTTTTCACGCAAAATTCCTTCCGGGACTTTTCAAATCCTGTTCCAGTGCGTATTATATCAAGTCAGCAAATGGCCGCCAGTCGTTTCTTTTGTGAATGCCAAAACAGAAAAGAGCAAAAAAGCGAGGACGCCGTGATTCAAAGCCAGCGCATCGAGGCACTTAATTTTGCAGAGCCCAAAGACCGGGAATATGTTCTGTACTGGATGCAGGCGGCGCAGCGGGCCCGTTGGAACCATGCCCTTGAATGGGCCATCCGGCAGGCCAACCGGCGCCGAAAGCCGGTTGTGGCCGTCTTTGGGCTGACCGCTGACTTTCCGGAGGCCACTCTGCGTCATTATGTGTTTATGCTGGAAGGCCTCCGTGAAACCCAGGCAGAGCTGGCGGATCGAGGGATTCAACTGGTAATTCAGAAAGGAGCGCCCGACAAGGTCGCTGTAAACATGTCGAAAAAGGCCGATCTGGCTGTTGTCGATGAGGGCTACTTGCATATGCAGCGGCAATGGCGCAGTGCCGCTGCCCGTGCGATGGACTGCCCGCTCTATGAAGTGACCACAAACCTGATTGTGCCCGTTGAGGAGGCCTCGGAGAAGGAGAATTATTCGGCCGGAACGCTGCGTCCCCGCATTAGCCGCCGGCTTGACAGGTACCTGACTGCCCTGAAACACACGAAACCACACACGAGTTCCATGCCTCTTCGTTTTGACAGCATTCCTTTGGACTTTCCTGAGAAAACGGCAAAGGGCCTTGGGATTGACGGGGCCGTCAAGCCATCCGTTTTTTTTACCGGCGGCTCGAAACAGGCCCTCAAACGGCTTAAGACGTTTTTGCAATCCAAACTGGACTCCTACGAGACGCTTCGGAATCATCCTGCCGAAGAGTATCAGTCCGGCCTGAGTCCCTATCTTCATTTTGGACAGATTTCACCGCTGCAGGTTGCGCTGGAAGCGATGAAGATCGATTCGCCTGGCCGGAAGGCCTTTTTGGAAGAATTGATTGTGCGGCGGGAACTGAGTCATAACTTTGTGTATTACAATCGTCGCTACGATCAGTATGACGCCCTGCCGCCGTGGGTTTTGCGGACGCTGAATTACCACGCGAAGGATCGCCGTGAATTCCTCTATACGCACCAGCAGCTTGAACAGGCACAGACCCATGATCCATACTGGAACGCTGCCCAGACGGAGATGGTGCTGACCGGCAAGATGCACGGATACATGCGGATGTACTGGGGCAAGAAAATCATCGAATGGACGAGACGCCCCGAAGAAGCGTTTCGGATTGCTTTGACTCTGAATAATAAATACGAGCTGGACGGCCGTGATCCGAACGGTTACGCGGGCGTGGCCTGGTGTTTCGGCAAGCATGACCGGCCCTGGGGAGAGAGGCCCGTATTCGGAAAAGTGCGTTATATGAACGCGGCCGGCCTGAAACGGAAATTCAACCCGGACCTCTATGTGCAGAAAATTGAATCGCTGCTTACTTCAGGTCCCACTTCGAAGAATGCTTAATGAATTTATTCTGAATAAGCATGCCGATCAACGTCGGCAGAATCAGGACCACCGGCAAAAACCAGGGCTGATTGAAAATGAGGTCTTCCACATAGCCGGTCGGCTCGGCCAGGTTGGTTTCGTACTGATAAATCAAGGCCAGGAGGCCGACAATGGTAATGATGCTGCCTCCCAGACTTGTAAACAGCATGACAGAGGCCTTTAAAAGAATGAATGAAATCATGCCCCCGGCGACGACGCCGATGATCGCCCCGGCCCAGATATACTGCTCAGGCAGCTTAAAGGCGTACCAGATTCCGCTGGTGATGATTCCGCCGGCTACGGCCCCAAGTACACTGACACACCACTTCATCAAGGGCACTGAAAGGAAGGCCAGCAGCACCGTGCCGGCCAGTCCGCCCACGACCACACTGCCGAACTTCTGTCCGGCCATGATCCCGAGAAACATGCCGATCATACCGAAACTAATGACCACGAGAACCCGAAAAATCCGCCAGCCGTACAGCAAGTAGACCACTCCGAACGAGATGGCCAGTACCGCCTGAAACCAGCTTAGTGTCGTTATTTGCTGCCAGAAGAAATCGATTGTCTGGCTGACAATCCCCCCGTCCATTTTCTCCGGCTCACCGGCTTGTGCTAAAAGCGGCCAGATGTCCATCTTGACGCTCCAAAAACAACTATATTCATAAATTATCCATTTTAACACACCGCTTCATTTCTTTCATAAGTTATCGGTATTAAAGAGGATAATACGTTAAAAAAGACACAAAGACATGAGGCATCACCCTGTTTGCGAAGGAATTCTGACTGGCTGTAAACCAAGTTTCAATTTATCGATTTATTTAATCTTTTATTTGAAAGTGAAATCTCGCGAAAACGAACATAGACGACCTTGAATTTTTACAATACGGTTCCGGCGGGATTTTGGATTTACCATAAGGGTATTTTCAGCAGAAGGTTAGAATAAAAAAACGGGTTTGGGGGGCTGTGATCCCGTTTATGAAAATATTTTCATTTTTTGCGGGAAAAAATGCAAATTTTACGAAATCGTCATTGTTTCTAATTGAAGATATTACTATCATTATTTTCCGTCTTGTCGGAGTCATACCGAAATTAAGCGAGGAATTGTACGTCAAACAAATAGAAGAGGGAATAGGTCTTTTATGAAAAAAAGATCACAAGTCAGTTTGAAACAGATTGCAGAGGCCACCAACCTGTCCATTTCCACGGTTTCGAGGGTTTTGAGAAATCAAAGTGAAATCGCCCAGGCAACCCGTGAGAAGGTACTGGAGTGTGCCAAGAAACTGAATTATCGACCGAACCTTCTGATTCAGGGTATTCAGACCGGCCGAACGGGGAATGTCGGGATTATGGTTCCCCCGTATGATGAACACTGGTCCCGCGTGCTGGAGGGCATTCACGATACGCTGGTGGAATATGACTATGCGGGGATCATGCTTTGGGAGATTTATCATCGGCCGCAAACGCTGGCGGAAAAAGAAGCGTTTATGCTCAAACAGATGCATCGACTGATTGATCGCCGGGTGGATGGGGTGATCCTCTGGCCGCGTGTGAGCGGCGTTTACGGGGGCCATCTTGATGAGCTGGAGTCGCGGGATCTTCCGGTGGTCACAATCGATCACGAACTGGAGTTTTCGGACTCCGTGGTGACCGATGAGCGACTCGGGGCCGAGCTTGTAGCCGATCACCTGTACAAACTGGGTCACCGCAGGATTGGTCACCTGACGGGTCATCTTGAATGGACCTGGGCGAATATGCGGTATCGTTTTTTCGAGGAGGCGCTGGCGTCTTATCCGGATGTGACTTTTTTGGCGCAGGTTGGAACAGATGAGGCGAAGGATATCCCGGCGACGGCTCGTCAATTGCTCGAAAAAAAGCCGACCGCGGTGTTTGCGTTTTCTGACGGGGCGGCCTTTGAGGTCTATAAAGCCGCCGCGGAGATGGGTTTGCGGATTCCGGGGGACCTGTCAGTTGTCGGGTACAGCGACTCGAATAAATGTGCGCAAATTGTGGAACCTACGCTGACCACTGTTCGGCAGAAGTCCCGGCAGATCGGAATTGAAGCGGCCACCCTGATGATGAATCGTCTGAATGAGAAGGAAAAATCATCCAAGCGGGTGCGCACCGTGATGGACTGTGAGCTGGTTGTCCGCAATTCCACCCGCGCGATCTGAGGGGGCAGAAGCACGGATTTTTACGTTGGCTTTAGAATTCAACCCGGATGCCGCCGGTGAAGGCGTGCGCGGAGGACCGGCTGCGAAATTCGCCGTTGTAATTGACCGATACACTGAGGCGGTCTTTGTTGATCATCGTCAAGCCGAGTCCGGCGAGGATCCCGTTTCTATCCACATCCCGGCCATCCACAGTAAACTTCATGGCCGGCGCGCTGTCAAAAGCGGCTGTCAGGCGGCGGCTGTCACGGTCAAAATCATGATTCCACGCAATCATCGCTTCGGGAATTACGGTCCAGTCGTTTCGCTTAAAGGGACGGGAAAAGCGGATGCCCAGATCCATTCGCATCGAATCGGTTTTTCGGCCATCCACATGGAGATTGGCTCCTTCGAGGCCTGACTCACGGAAGCTCTCTTCGTTTAGCCAGTCATATCGCAGGGCCGAAAACGGCTGAAAAATCCAGTCCCGCACGTTCAGGTTCATCCCGGACTCGATATAGGCCGACCACATGTCCCCGTCATGCCTGCTTCGGGCAATGCCGGACAGTTCTCCGATCTGCAGGGTTCGAACATTTTTATAGCGATGATGTCCATACGACATCGCCAGGTCCAGGTACCACTGATCGGTAAACCAGCTTCCGTAGAGCGAGCCGAAATAGCTATCGATATCGCCTCGGCCGGGGTTGTTTTTGAGATGCAGGCTGGTATTGGAATAGCCGCCGCTGAGACCGACCAGGAAGCCGTCATCCAACAGGGAATCAACTCCGAAAGCGGTACCCGCCGTGCGCGCGATATAACCGGGAACGCCCTCGTCAGACTGCCCCGATGCACGGTGCCCGAATCCTTCCATCCAGGCGGCGTAGGGAGCGACCTGAGCAACGGCCATCGTCCTGTCGGCTGTCTGTACGGCTGAACGCAAACTGTGCATTCGCTTGACAAGAGAAGAGGTATACTGGCCGGCCGTACTGACGGCGGAGTCGGAAAACAGGTCCTGCGAGGCCGGACTGAGCTGCTCGTAAGCGGCGCCGAGCTGAGCGACATCAGACAGGGAGAACAACTGTTCGGCATAGGGAGCAAATCCCTCGGCTGTGCCTGAGGCCTGGATGCGATTGATGTACTGACCGATGTTTTTCTGGCCGGGGGTCAGCCCGTCGGGGGCCGCGTCAATGGACGCTTCCAACTGCACATCGGTTCCGTTGACAAACCGCAGGTCATAGTCGATAACCGCTGTTCTGGGCGTGCTCATCTCCAGGCCCGAATCAACAAGCCCGCCGCTGCCGGTAATCAGCGTGGTGTGAAAGGTGCCGGGGGCCGCAAAGCCGGCGTTCAGGAGCTTGATTTGGATTTGTCCGGCCAGATCGCCGCTTCCGGTAATATCTATCAAATCAGACTGGCCGGAGCGGAAATCCCAATCCATCCTCAGACCCGACGAGGCGGCCTGATCGAGATGAGCATTCAGGACGGTTGCGCAGACGTTGCCGATGCCGCCCGGAGCAAAGATTCCCTCGTTGATGAGTGTGGCTGTCGGGCCGAGATTGATGAGAGAACCGCTGTTTAGTACAGCCCCGGCGTAATTAAAGAATTCATTGATACCTGAGCCGAGATCGACGGAACCGAAGACCTGGCCGTAATTACGGATGGTGTCGTTTCCACCGGTGGTCAGGAAGGCCGTGCCCTCCGAACCGCTGACGGTGGTGATAACGCCATAGTTGGTAAAGGAATTGTCCAGACCGTCCAGAAGACGTACGGCCGACTCGCTATTTCCGGTGATGGTTCCGCTTTCATAGATGATGTCGATATTTCGTTTTCCCGCATTGCCCTGGCTTTGAGCGATGACAGCCCATGCTCCCTGGCCATAGACGGTGATGTCGCCGGCAACCCTGACGAGGACATCGCCGCCGTACTCGGCGCCGCCGACGCTCTGGGCAAAGATACCGTGGGCATACTGTCCATAGGTGGTAATATCGCCGGTGTGAATGACTTCGACTGTTCCGCCCTCTCCGTCGCCGCCGACACTGCCGGCAAACCCGTATCCGTTATCGAGGCCGCCGAGGCCGCCGCCTCCACCGACGCTTTGGGCAAAGACACCGATGGCGCCGTCGCCGCGGGTGGTGATATGGCCGGTGTTGTCGATGAGGAGATTGCCGCCGTCGCCGTCGCTGTCATCGGCGCTGCCGATAGAAAAATTGATCCCGAAAAGATTGACTCCGCGGTCGGTGTTGCCTCCGTATCCGCCGCCGCCGCCAACGCTCTGGGCGAAGATGCCGTGGGCGGCGATGCCGGTTGTATCGATATCCCCGATCAGCGTAATGTCAATATCGCCGCCATTACCGGAGGTGCCTCTTTGGCCATTGAGGCCGATTTCGGCACTGCCGCCCAGTTCGATGGAGATGTCACCGCCGGTTGCTCCGACGCCGCCCAGACCGCCACCGCCACCGATGCTCTGAGCCAGTACGCCAACCGATCCGTCACCCAGCGTGATGATCGTGCCGATATTATCAACAGTGACTTTTCGTCCACTGCCGCTGCTTCCGCCGGCACCGCCAAGGGTGATATGCACATCGCCTTCATCCTGTACGGGAAGCAAATCAAGGAACGGTTCATACTCCTGCGAGATGCCGAAATCCTGCCAGTCGAGGCCGTGGTATCCGCCACCGCCGGAGCCGCCTCCACCGCCGACGCTCTGGGCCAGGATGCCGAATGCGTCAGCGCCGCGTGTGATGATGGTGCCTTCGTTGGTTACATTGACGATCTGGCCGTCGCCGGCGGCTCCGCCTTTGCCTCCGATGCTGAGGGTTGCCCCGACACTGATGCTGGTTGGATCGGGAGGCGGATCCGAGGGGCTCCAGTTTGACGGGTCGATGCTGAGGATCATGGATCGGGCATCGCCGCCGGAGCCGCCTCCGCCGCCGACGCTTTGCGCAAAGATGCCGTGGGCACCGACGCCGTCGGTCTCGATGAGGCCGCTGTTGGATACATCCACGCGTCCGCCGTGATTGCCCGACCCACCGGAGCCGCCGAGGGCCATCGCAAAGTCCACCTGCACTTCTACCTGGGGCTTTTCCGTGCCTTCGGAATCGGAGGGCATGGAAATGTTGGCTGTGGCGGCAATGCTTTTGCCGCCGTCGCCGCCGCCGCCGCCGATACTCTGGGCCAGGATGCCATAGGCATAATCTCCGGCGGTCGTGATGACACCTGTATTTTCCACATCGACATGACCGGCCAATCCGCCGCTGCCGCCGTCGCCTCCGAGACTGAGTGCGATATTGACGCTGCCGGTCGGATATTCGGGGGGAATGGGGATCAAACTGCTAAAGTTAACCATGACCGCACCGCTGGAACCGCCAGCTCCGCCTTTACCGCCGATGCTCTGCGCAAAAATGCCGTAGGAATAGTCGTCGTTGGTTTCGATGCGGCCGCTGTTGAAAACAGTGACGTCTCCGCCGGTATTGCCGATTCCGCCGTCGCCACCCATAGCGAGGGTCAAGCCCCCGAAGGCCGTCACGCCGCCGGAAATGCTTAATCCGCCCGTCCCGCCGCCGCCGCCAACGCTCTGGGCGAGAATGCCGTGGCTTTGTGAGCCGTATGTGGTGATGTCCGCGCTGGTGTACAGATCGACTGCATTGCCCAGGCCGCCTGTTCCGCCTGTACCGCCAAAGCCGAATGTCATGGCCGCCGGTGTCAGCAGTGAGCCGGTGATTGTTGTTCCTCCGTTGCCGCCACCGCCACCGATGCTCTGTGCGAGAATGCCGTAAGCGCGGTCGCCATAGGTGGTGATTTCCCCCTGCAAAAGAATGTCCTCGCTGCCGAGAACAACGGTCCCGGCCGAACTGCCCAAGCCCCCATCGCCTCCAAACCCCAAATCCAGGCCGATTCCTCCGCCGACGCTGGCGGAGATGCTGAACCCGCCGTTTCCGCCGCTGCCTCCGATGCTTTGTGCGAGGACGCCATGGGCATCGTTCTGCAGGGTGGTGACGGCAGCGGTGCTGTTAAGAATGACATCGCCGCCGATGTTTCCATTGCCGCCATCGCCGCCGACAGAGATGTTGGCGCTGCTGCCGCCTCCGATGCTTCCTGCGATGCTGAATCCGCCGTCTCCGCCGCCGCCGCCGACGCTTTGGACAAAAATGCCATGGGCGCCCAGACCCTCTGTCCAGACGATGCCATCGATGTCTGCCGTTACCGTATCGCCGCTGCCGCCAACGCCGCCTTTTCCGCCCAGACCGAGGTTCAACCCGGAGCCGCCATAATTGCCGGCCACGCTGAACCCGCCTGAACCGCCACCGCCGCCGACGCTCTGGGCGATGAGGCCGTAGGCCTTTTCACCATAGGTGGTAATGCTGCCATCAACTGAGACTTCCACCTGGCCGCCGCTGCCGCCTGCCCCGCCGCTGCCGCCGACGGCAACGGATACCCCTGTTCCGGCTGAGGCACTAATGGAGTACCCACCATCGCCGCCTCCGCCGCCGACGCTCTGGGCAA
>JAHDQI010000235.1 GCA_018433925.1 Phycisphaerae bacterium
GCCCGTTTGCGCTGACGACCACATCCAGCCCGCGATCCTGACACTGCTCGGGCGTCTCGCACACACGCAGCGGCGCCTGCCAGCCCAGTTGATCGGGACCGGCCACGGCGCCGATGACCTGGCCTTCTTCATCATGGACCTTGACGCGGACCAGTCCCTTCTCGCAGGTGACAAAACCGCCGCCGGGAAGCATCGCAAGAGCCACCGGGTTGCAGCAGCCGCTGAATCCGTCCAGTTTTACCGACGGCCTGCCCCAGAACCACTCAAGATGCCCGTCAAAGGTATAGGCCTCAATCCGGTGGCGGCCGGGGTTGACCACACGCAAAAGACCATCCGGGGCGATCAAAAGATCAAAATAGGGACTGGGAACAAGGATGCCCGGAATGTTTCGCTCCGGATCCTGTGCCCCGATGGAATGCTTCACCGCTCCGTCCTGGTCAAAACGCCAGACTACCTTACTGATCGCGTCGGCGGCAAAGACATCCTCTTTGCCGACCGCAATGGCCGTCAACAGGGATAAATCGGCGGGTTCGTGCCATCGGGCCCGCAATTGTCCGTCCGGGGAATAAATCTCGATATGATCGCCCAGTGCCGCATAGATCGACCCATCGCAGGCAACAGCCAGCGCCGTGGGCGAAGCCGACAGCGGAATTTGCCTGAGCGGTTGGCCGTTGTCGTTAAAAACCGCAACCGTTTCCTCCCCGGCGACATAGAGATTGCCTTCGGCATCCAGTTCAATCGCGGCCGTCGATTTCAGCCCGGTGTCAATCGGCTCACCGACCTGCCGATACAGAAGCATGGCCGGATCAATCTTCGCCAGGTCATCAATATTATAGACATATTCGTCCGGGACGGATCGGTTGGAAAAAACAGCCCGATCCAGCAGCAGATACGCTCCAAAGCCCGCCGCGAAAACCGCCAGCGCCAGCAGCGAAGCCATCAGACCACCCTCAATTTTACCGGTTCTTGCTGTCACCATGCCCGCTCTCCCGCAACCGCTTTTGAGTAAAGAGTCAACGTTTTCATTATATCCAATCCGCTTAGGAAAACAACCTTACGGGGTCTGCCGCCGCAGGTCCAGGCAAACCATCGTATGCAGGTCCCGAACGATCAGCCGTCCGGCCGCCAGCGCCGGCGGGGCCCAGCTTTCCGGCCCCTCAAGTACCCTTGCCCGGCTGAGCAGATCGAACCGTTCCGGCCCGGCATCAATTAACGACATGATCCCATCATCATTCAGGGCAATCAGCATCCCATCCGCTATCATATAGGGAGCCAGGCCAAATTTGTTCTCTGTTCCGCTGGTCCACTGAACCGTACCGTCCAGATCGAGGCATACCATTTCCTTATTTGGACGTACTCCATAGAGATAGCCCTCATAAAAGATCGGCGTCTGCTGATCGGCCCCGAAGACTTCCGGAGGCAGGGTAAATAAAACCTCCGGGACAATCCGGCCGTCCTCTTCTCGCAACTGAAGCATCATGCTTCCTTTGTTATAGCCGGCTGAGAAAAAAAGTTTCCCGTCGCCGACCCAGACCGGTGTGGGCACATTGATCCGCAGGGTCCAGGCGTCCGTTTTCCACAGGACCTCTCCGTCCTCGGCTGCGATACCCGCCACTCCGCCGACCGCGCAATAGACATACATTTTTCTGCCGGCAAAGGTCATCGGTAAAATGGAGGAATGCGTCATCTTCCAGCCGTCCGGATTCGGGGTCTGCCAAACGACTTGGCCTGTCGCGCAATCGACCGCGATCATCAGCGCACTGCCTGCCGGGGCGAGGATGGCCCTGCCGTTCTCGATGCGGGCACACTGACCGGCATACCAGAGGGGTTCATCGGTTCCGTATTCCCGGACCAGGTCGATCATCCATCTGAATTGACCGGTTTCGGCATCCAGGCAGGTAACATGACATTTCGGTCCGATGGCAACGACATACTGCTCATCCACGGCCGGGACCGTGCGGCTCATGCCGTGGTTTCGCTTGACGCGGACCGGGTAGCTGTAGCGCCAGATTTCCCGGCCGTTATCCAGCGAAAAACAGCGGATCGCGTCCGCCTGGCGTTCCATATCATAATCGATGACATACACCCGGCCGTGGCGGATCGCCGCCCCCGCAAATCCTTCTCCGAGCGATACCTGCCAGATCGGTTCAGGGCCTGCGGCCGGAAATTCCCGAATCAGCGGCACTGTTTCAGGACTGACGGCGTCATACTGCGGCCCGCGAAACGTCGGCCACGCGGCGGATATTTCCGAGGGACTGCCGCCGAAGGTTTCCAGCCGGCCGGTCAGGTCATCCTGCGCAGACTCTTGCGCAGCGGCCCTCGGCCTGCCGTCCTGACCCGGCAGACGCGGAGATTCGGCGTATCCGTAAAAAGCATAGACCCACCCGAGCAGCGCCGCGCCTCCGAGGAGGGTCAACCCAATCGGTATCAGCCAGGGAAGTAGATATTTTGACATTTTGCCTTGCCGCTTCAGGTGTTTCCGATTCATTTGAATCTTTTACGTCCGGACAGGGCGTAGTGTACGAGAAATTTATCAAAAAACCAGCATTTATTGCTCCATTATAGAAGGCCCCGCCTCCTTCACGCCTCCGGATAATTTCCTCTATAATTTATACACAAAATTGGAAATTGCCCCTTGACAAAATCAGGAATCGAGGTTTTACTCGTGTTTACTACAGACAAAGGAGAGAATTGACTGCCCATGATATGTCCCGCTACCCTGTTTCGATATGAAAGCAGGACGAGATGAGAAAAGTAGCCCTTTTTTTTGTTTCGTGTTGGCTTTTTTTGAGCGGCTGCACAATGGAACAAAGCCGGCACGCTGTTTCGTTTCCCCTGAAAATCGGTCTTCTTGCCGACAGCCAGATTACCTCCCAGAACGGCTTTTCAGATTTTCATTACCGCAGTAAATTCGCCGACTCGCTGGTGGATGTCAGCATTCGCCCCCCGGCCCTCGAATGCTGTCTGGCCGAGGAGATGCTCCAAATTGCCCTCGACAAACTCACAGACGATCCCCACGGCAGCCCGGGGGTTGACGTCATCCTGTACCTGGGGGACGCGGCCAACAGCGGCGGCGCTGATGAGGTTGAAACCGTATTGCGAATTCTGGATAATCACCGGAAGCGGACCGGGGTTCCCATTTTTATCCTCATCGGAAATCACGATTATCTCGGAGCCGGCAACATCGTCTCGCCGGGTCTGCGGTTTGCGCTTTTAAATCAAATCGGCCGGCCGGACAACCCGGCCCTGACCAAATATGAGGTTTTGACCAGGTTCAGCCGGTTTAACCACGAAAATAACCATCTGCCCGGCAATCTGCGTTTTCGATATACGGATAATGCCGATGCGCTCGAAAAAAACAGGGATCGCGACCATCGAACGGGCCTGTATCTGTGCGGAATCCTGATCTATCAAGAGGAAGGGAAGGCCCCGGTGGACATCCTCCTGCTGGATTCTTCCGACTACAAGGACTCGCCGGACTGGTCGGAGATCATCAAACTGGGATTCTACGGCGTCATCGGTTCAGTTTCCTTTAAAGAGGAGCCCGGTTTTGTCTCGCAGGCCGGGGCCCTCAGGCAACTGGCCCGCTCCTCCCGGCCGCAGTTTCGGTTTCTGGCGTCTCATTATCCCAAAGATCACCTGGACCGAATCACCTTTGCCAAACCGGGCCAGGTCCCCCTGAATGTGACCAACCTGGCCTGGGGGATCACCGAAAGCGCATTCAATATTCCCACCTTTTCCAAAACGCTGAACCAGAATCTCGAACCCCTGCTTGTTTCCGGGGAGCGAAACTACTGGATGTCCGGTCACACCCATGTGCACACGATGCCGCGCCCGGAACGATTTATCGTGGGGGGGCTTACAACGGAAAAATATTTTCGGGCGATGAATGTCGGCTCGACTACCGATTACCGGGCCCATGTGGCGATTGTGGAGCGCTACGAACAGAACCGGAATACACGGCTGGATTCATTTGTCGGGTACCGTGAGATTCCTCTTTTCAACGGTAGCGAGGTCCTTTTGGCGGCGCTGCCGCGGGCGATTGGAGAGGTGGGACGAGAACACGCCAACGATCCTGAATTTCAGGCCCTGATCCCCACCCCGGAGCAGTGGATCCGAAAATCACGAGCCGGCGGGTTGGCGGGCATCGGCGCCTCGCTGCTGGGCGGGCTGGGGAAATCCACCTCAGCGGCCGACATTGATCGCTACTGGATCGATACCGGGGCAACAATCCTCGGTCTTAATAAAAAATACCAGGATGAGGCATGGGAAGATTCGCACACGGAGGCCTCGGTCCGGCACCTGAAGACCTTCATCGAGCAGTACGTCAGTCAAACCGGCAGCCCTCGGCAGGAAGTCATTGCCTACCTGGGCCTGCTGGCGGGCGCGTATGAAACCGGTCTGCTGCCGGGAAAATGCGATTTTGGCCCGGAAACCATGAGAAAGATATGTATGGATCCGAAGTAATACCCAAATAATAGAAACCACGACAAACAGAAAAGGGGACAGTATGAAAAAGATCAGTCTATTACTGCTGTGTTCGCTGGTATTGATCCAGGGATGTTCGGCCATCATGGCCGGTAAGAAACAGACTCGAAAAGACCTCTCGGTGATTCGGATCGGAGGGGATCGCGACGACATTGTTCAGGTGCTCGGGGCTCCCTTTATGAGCACGCGGACCGACGACGGAGGCGTCAAGGATGTGTACAAGCTCGTAGAGAATGCCGGAACCAAAGGAACCAAAACGTTGGCCATTGTCGGCCATACGACCATGGATGTGCTGACGCTGGGCTTGTGGGAGATTGTCGGCACGCCGCTTGAAATCGCCACGCAGGAGGAAGCCACGGTTTTTATCCTGTACTATGATTCAGCGTATAAGCTAACCCACTACGAAGCCATCAAATAACAGAGGACAGGCAGACCCTTTTATTCGCTTTTATATTTGTACCACGCTGAGCAGGCCCCTTCGGTGCTGACCATACACGGGCCGACAGGGTGATCGGGGGTGCATGTTTTCCCGAACAGGCCGCACTGCGTCGGCTCCGTCAGGCCGCACAGCACCTGTCCGCACAGGCATCCGGCCGGCTCGGAAGCTTTTTTTGTGTGAATCTCAAATCGCCTGACTGCGTCGAAGGATTCATATTCTTTTTTTAATCGCAGCGTTCCGCCGGGGATAACACCCAGGCCGCGCCACGGCCCGTCCCACGGATCGAACACCGCTTCCATCAGGCCGAGGGCAACCGGGTTGCCCTGTTCATGCACAGCCGCCTGATAGACCGAGTCCACGTGTGCCTGTCCGGTCTCGATCTGTCCGCAGATCCGGACAATGCCCTCGATGATCTGCATCGGTTCAAAACCGGCCACCACACACGGCCGATGGAATGCCTCTGCGACAGGCCGATACGCCGCCGAGCCGATGATGACGCTGACATGCCCGGGGCATAAAAACGCGTCGATTTTGTCATTCCGGCCGCCCAGCAGCGTCTGCATGGCGGGAACCACCAGTTTATGGGCGCTGAGGATGCAGAAATTATCAACCCCTTCCCGCCGGGCTGCCTGAACCGCTACGGCCGTAGCGGGAGTGGTTGTCTCAAACCCCACCGCCGCGAAGACAACCGTTTTATCCGGGTGCTTCCGAGCCAGCGCAAGGGCATCATCCGTGCTGAGCACCACCCGGACATTGGCCCGATGAAGTCGTTCGAGGGAACCTTCGGTCCCCGGCACGCGGATCATATCCCCATAAGTCGCGATGATTGTGTCGTTCCGGCGGGCCAGTTCGATGATCGCGTCAATCGTGCCCTGATCGGTCACACACACCGGGCAGCCCGGGCCGGAAAGCAGTTTGATCCCCTCCGGCAGCAGGGAGCGGATGCCGTGTCGGAAAATCGCTACCGTATGCGTACCGCAAACCTCCATGATCTGAATCGGTCGGCCGAGTTTTTCCACAGCCGCGGCCATCCGGCCCTGCGCATTTTTCACCTGATCGAAATTCATGCCGGCCCCTCCTGCCCGCCGGCCTGCTTTTCCTGTTCTTCGATTCGGGCGATCTCCTCAAACAGCTCCCACGTCTTGCGGGCCTCTTCCTCATCGACCTTCGTGATCGCGTATCCGGCATGGATAAGCACAATATCCCCCAGCCCCGCCTCCGGGGTCAGGGTGGTGCGAATCTTCCACCGGGTGCCCATGGCGTCGGCCACGGCGCTGTCGCCCTCTATCTCAACAATTCTGGCCGGTATCGCTAAACACATGGAATGGCTTCCCTTGATTAAATCGTTTCCAGTTTGGCCGCGGCGATGGCCGCCTGGCCCAGCGCGACGCCGCCGTCATTGGCCGGCGCCTGCCGCTTGAATCGTACACAAAATCCGTCCTCTTTCAACAGCCGAATCAACCGGTTTGATAAATACCGGTTGCAGAAGACGCCGCCGCTCAGTGCCGTTGTCTCAATCCCGGTGGCCTGTCGCGCCCGCTGCGCAAAGGCCAGCAGCCCGGCGGCAACCGTATTATGAAACCGCGCGGCCATCAGAGCGGCGTCCGTTTTCCGCTTCAACTCTTCCATCATCTCAGCAATAACCGGTCCCGGCTGCCAAAGACACACCCCGCCCGGACCGTTTTCCATTTGCACCGGATAGGTTCCTTCCTCCTGCTCATCGGCAATTGCCTCCAGTGCCATCGGAAGCTGCGCCTCATAGCTATTTACGGCTCCCAGCCCGGCCAGTGCGGCCGCGGCGTCAAAAAAACGCCCCAAACTGGACGTCGGCACGGTATTGACCTGCCTGTCCAACTGCGTGCGGATGGTGTCGATTTTTCGCCCGTCCGGCTCTATTTTCGCAAGAAGGGATTCAATATCCCCCAGTTCCTGCCCGGCCAGCAGACCCAACAGCGGCCGAATGGCCTCCGCGGAAGCCCGATCCCCCCCCGCCAGCGGATAATACGCCAGGTGGCCAAACCGCTCAAACTCCCGCAGCGAGGCGATCAGGCACTCGCAGCCCCAGATTGCTCCGTCTGTCCCGTAGCCGGTTCCGTCGGCGGCCAGCCCGATGACCTGTTCATCCGCCTCAGTACCGCACTCGGCCAGCACCGAGGCGATATGCGCCCAGTGATGCTGGACTTGAATGAACCGATCGCACGGCATCGACTGGGCAAACTGCGCGGACAGGTATCCCGGGTGCAGATCGCAGACCACAACCTGCGGATGCAGATCGAATAGCTGCCGAAAATTCCCGACCGACCAGACGTAATGCCGGTACGCCCGGCCCTCGGCCAAATCGCCGATATGTTCGCTGAGCAGGTATTGCTCGCCTTTGACAAAGCAAAAGGTATTCTTCAGGTCCGCCCCGGCCGCGAAGACCTCCTTTGGCGCAGGCCGCTTTCTCCGGATCGGCGCCGGCACAAAACCGCGGGCACGACGCAGGAAAGCAGGCCCGCCGTCAATCCACTGCACCACCGAATCGTCCACCTGGCGGTAAATATCACGGTCATGCATCAGGAATACATCCGCTATCTCCGACAGCCGCTCAAGGGCCTCCTGGTTGTCGCAGATCAGCGGCTCTTCGCTGAAGTTGGCGCTGGTCATCACCAGCAGATCCATCCCCGGCTCGGCAAACAACAGGTGATGCAGCGGCGCATACGGCAGCATCAGCCCGAAGGTGCCGGTTCCCTCTGCGACCGACGGCGCAACCCGATGGGGCTCTTTTTTCGCCAGCAAAACAATCGGCGCCTGCGGACTCTGCAGGATTTCACGAATCCCCGGTTCGACAAAAGCGATTTGTTCGATGATCTCCAGACAGCGGGCCATCATGGCAAAGGGTTTTCCCTGACGCCGTTTTCGCAGGCGAAGCCGCCGGACGGCTTCTTCGTGGGTCGCATCGACGGCCAGATGAAACCCGCCGATGCCCTTGATCGCGGCAATCTTGCCCGCCCGCAGCAGTTCCGCCGTTCGTCCAATGGCCTCATCCGATTCGGCCTCCAGAATCTGATCGCGATTGTCCAGCAGCCAGACCTTGGGACCGCATTGCGGGCAGGCCACCGGCTGCGCATGAAATCGCCGATCTGAAATTTCCGTATATTGCGCATGGCACCGGTCACACATCCTAAAGCAGTCCATTGTGGTATTGGGCCGGTCATACGGAACGGACTTGATAAGAGAGTATCGCGGGCCGCACTGGGTACAGGTGATAAACGGGTAACGATATCGAAAATTATCCGAATCGGCCATTTCCCCCAGGCACTGTTCGCACACGGCCGTATCCGGGGTCACCTGGCAGAGCGGGCTGCCCTCGGATTCACTCGAAATAATTTCAAAATCCATCTCGCCCGTTTTTATGGGACATTCTTTGGTTTCAAACTTCGCAACCCGCATCAATGGCGGCCAATCTGCGCAAGCTGTGTGATTTTGAAGAAGACTTAAAAACAAATGCAGATCGTTTTCGTCCCCTTGTACCTCGATGGCCACACCGGACGTATTATTAAGCACAAACCCCGTCAGATGATGCTCTTTCGCCTTGCGGAAAAGAAAGGGCCTGGCCCCTACTCCCTGCACCATACCCTCTATAAGAATGCGTAAACGCTGCGGCAATCGAGTTCTCCAGTCAGCAATAAGTTTTGAAAAACGGCATTATACGACCCCCCGCCCCCTCACAAAAACACAAACCTCCACGAGAGACGGAAAAAACATTTCTCAAAACTAAAAAAATAATCATACCAAACAAGATAGGGTCTCATAATAATAGCTATCATTTATATATAATGCTGTTTATTGATAAATATCACATCAATCTTAATGTTTTCTTAATTTTTTCTTGAAACTAAAATCCATTTCGTATATAATCACTTCTTACACGATAAATGATAACTTGTGTATGGGGGCAGAAATGATATTCAGTTTCTTCATAATTCGCTTTGGTTCAGTCAATCTACGGCGGCGGCCTCCGCCGGATCATAAAAAAGAACCTTTTTGATCCTGTATTCATGTCTCTTTACGAAAACAAAAAACGAATTCCGGAAAGAACCTTGAATGCCATTTATAAATCGAGTACAATCGAATACGATTCAGGCACAGATGCGTGCGTTTAACTGGGTTAATATGCGGGGGCCACCGACCCCGGAACAGAAGGTTGAAGTCTCTGTTCTAATTGGCCCCCGCTTTTTTTCTGCCCATTTTTTTCTCTTGTCTCGTTCCGGTTCCCGCATTCCCCCTTGCTTCCGCATAGTTTCCCGCTATACTTCATGCAAAAATTATCGGACGGAGATCAGCATTGGCGTATCTTGCGGGAATTGATGAGGCCGGTTATGGTCCCCTGTTGGGGCCGCTTGTAGTCAGTACGGCCGTCTTTGAAGTGCCGGAGGCCCTTCTGCCTTCCAATCTATGGACCGTCCTTTCCCGATCCGTATCGCCCCTGAAAAAAACCCTTCACGGCCGTCTGCTGATCAATGACAGCAAAAAGGCATACACCGGAAAAAACGGCCTTGCCCATCTCAAACGGACGGTTCTCGCTTCGCTACTGGCCGCCCATTCACAGGAAGAGCTTCCCCGAAACGTGCATCATTTTCTTCGGACCTTATGTCCCCGCTGTGTGCTTCGCCTTGATGATTATCCCTGGTACGCCGATCTCGAGCGGATGCCTCTCGACAGCCAACAGGATCTCCCCATCGCAGCGGGCCTGCTGAAGCGAAATCTCGAAGAAAACGGCATGGCCATCCGGCTCCTGCAGGCCCGGTGCCTGGATGTACAGTACTACAACCAGCGCGTCGAGTCGGTAAAAAATAAGTCACGTGTGCTGTTTACTGAACTGTGTTCCTTGATTGACAGCGTCTTTCAGTTCGCCTCCTCGAAGAACCAGCCCGTACATTTTCTGATCGACCGGCAGGGAGGACGGCTGAATTATCGGCCCGAGCTCCAGCGAATGTTTCCGGAGATGGACCTGACGGTCCTCAAGGCCGAGAAAAATCTCAGCAGCTATGAACTGAAATCGCGAAAAGGAACCATGCGGCTGCACTTTGCCGCCGGAGCCGATGAAAAATTCCTGCCGGTTGCGATGGCCTCCATGACCAGCAAACTAATCCGTGAACTTCTTATCGAGTGTCTGAACGTCTATTATTCAGCGTTGTGCGGCGGTCTCAAGCCCACCGCAGGATACTGGCAGGATGGACAGCGATTCATCAACGATCTGTCCTGCCGCCTGCCTGCTTCAGCCCTGCCAAAAATCTTTTGATTCGAAGCCGTTAATTTTTTCCCAAAATATAGTAACTTTCCCTGGATAGCAAAGTTCCGTTGCTAACATTCTAACCTATTTATATACAATATATTACGACTCTGACGCCTGTTTTTATTTATCCTGTTTCTTGCCTTTCTATGGGTATTATTACTGATATTTTTTTAAATTTTTTCACTTTTTTTCACTTTTTTCTATTGCATTTATCCGGCCGGCTTTCTATACTGTTTTCAAGTGAGTAAGTTATCTGAAAAGTAAATGACAGCGAAGGCAGAATACCTTTGCGGAGAAATATAAGAAAGCTCCTTCTGCCGCCCGTACCTTCAAGTAGCCCTGGGAAGTTCACCGACTTCCTCCTCCTTCTGCGAAGTGCGGGCGGTTTTTTTATGTCCACATTTTTTAAAATTTTTTTGCCCCCTCCCCCGTTTTTTCACTTAACCTTTTGCCGGAAATATAGATAAAATTTTTTCCCTATGTTCGGTTTTTGTTCGGGTAAAACAGCCCGCTTTGCCGATATACCCAAAGCCCCAAACGTGGATGTTATTGTTATGGAAATGGAAGGCAAGGTGTGACATGGAGGTCAATCGATTTGAAAACCAGGACGTTCCGCTCTGCAAATTCGGTCCGGGGGGCGATTTTACAACCGTATGGCCCCCGCTAAATGATCCGGCCCAGTCTGAGATCGATCCAATCAACCCGATTGGCAAGGTCCTCGGTCTTATCGGACGGCTGCTCGGAACCGTTATTGAGCCGAATTTGTTCGATCAGACGGCCGCTGATTCGGAAACCGCCGAAGTCCTCGCCTCCTGCGTAACCTCCAACCTTACCCCCTCCAGTAAGGAGAAAACTCCGTATGAACCGGACAACGAATGCCCCGATCACGCCCAAGCAGCTCGACGTGCTCCGAGCCGCGGCCGAATTCCACGACAGCCATTGTTATTCAGCGACGATTGCGGAGCTGGCCGAGGCGGTCGGCGTAAGCCGTCCCACCGTCCACGAGCATCTCGTCGCTCTTCGCGAAAACGGACTGGTTCGGCAGCTCCCCGCCAGGGCACGCTCTTTACGGTTAACCGAGCGGGGAAAACGACTGCTTGCACAGGTTCCGCCGCCTGAAACAAACACACCAACGGAACTTGACAACGACGCCACAGCCGCGTCACTGCCGATGCTCGGTGTGGTTTCGGCCGGCTACGGCATCGAGCCGTTTGAAGACAAGCAGCCCTTTTCGCTCCCCGACCTGTTCGGAAATATCGGCGGCTTGTTTGTCCTGCGGGTCCAGGGCCGCAGCATGATCGAGGCGGGAATCCGCGACGGCGATTATGTCATCTGCCATCGGCAATCGAATGCGGAAAACGGACAACTGGTCGTCGCTCTTCTCGATGAAGAAAGGGCCACGCTGAAGCGCTTTTACAAGGAGCCCTCCCAGGTCTGCCTCATGCCCGCCAACGACGCCTTCGAACCCATCTTCTCCAGACAATGCCGCATCGAGGCCGTCGTCCTCGGCCTCGTCCGTCGGCTCTAAAAAACGCCCTCCTCTTCTTCTTTTCGTTTATCGTAATCGATTCATCAGGGTATCTCTGCGCATAAAAAAACCTTCGGCAGAAATAGTCCCTGCCGAAGGTCCCGCCAAAATAAGCCAAACCTCCCTTGGCTCACCGTCCTTACCTATTCATTTATCGTATATTTTCAAACATTTCGCCATAAGGAAAAATACCTAATTTTGAAAATAAATCTCCCCATAGAATCATGCAATTTTTTCACTCGGTCTGACTTTTATAACACTCTCCGCCTTAAGGGTTTACAAAATTTGCTAAAAGTTGCTAAGGACCCGGATTGTCCGGTTTTTTAAGAAATTCGATCCAATCAAGCCATATTTTCTCGTATTCCTCAATGGACTGGGCAAATCCTTCATTATGGGTTCCGGAGATCATCCCAAACCGTTTGGGCGGGCGGGCATCTTCATATAAAACGCGGCCCAATCGATACGGCACAATCTCATCCTCCGGGCTGTGAATGACCAATACCGGAGATCGAACCTCCTGCAGCGATTTGCGGGTATCAAAATGAAATCGAACAAACCACCGAACGGGAAGCCACGGGTAATAATGTTTGCCCATATCGGTAATGGAGGTAAACGAGCTTTCAAGAACAAGCCCGGCCGGGACCTGCTTATCCTGCACCGATAGATCGGCCGCCAGACGGGCCGCCACGCTGCCGCCGAGAGAGCGTCCGAACAGAATGATCCGTTCCGGCCGAATCTGCCGCTCGGCCGTCAGGTGCTCCCAGGCCGCGCGGGCATCCCGATAGAAACCCTCTTCCGACGGGCGGCCTTCACTGCGGCCATAGCCGCGATAGTCGAAGATCAGGCAATGCAATCCAAGATCGCGAAAC
>JAHDQI010000254.1 GCA_018433925.1 Phycisphaerae bacterium
ACTGTCCATCCACGCCCGTCCGGTTGAAAACAACCGCTTTGAAAAGGACTCTCTTAAACATCGAGTTTGGCATACGAAACACCGGCAATTCTACAAAGTCCCCGCCGTGCAGTCGAGAAGTTCTATGATTCCCTGCCGGTTTGCTCCCATCGACACATTCCATAAATTTTCACAAAAACCTCGTTTTCGTTGCCAAAAAAGCAGAAAATCCGCTGCTTTTTATTTTTTTCTTCAAAATCATCGTTTTGTGTCCATAATATCCCTGTCATAGAAAAGATCAATCGAGACAACCCTTATTACAGGAGAGGCAAGTGAGTAAAAAGATCACGATTGTCGGTGCCGGCAATGTCGGGGCAACGGCCGCCCATATCGCCGCGTTGCGGGAAATAGGCAACATAGTACTGCTGGATATTGTCGAGGGACTGGCCGAGGGCAAAGCCCTCGATATCGCCCAGTCAGCGGGCGTCTATCCGTTTTCCGGCCGAATCAAAGGCACAACCGACTGGGACGCCGCCGCCGGAAGCGACGTGGTCATCATTACCAGCGGCCTGGCCCGCAAACCCGGCATGAGCCGGGATGATCTGCTGGCCAAAAACACGCAGATCGTCAAGTCCGTCACCCAGCAGATCGTCCGCACCAGCCCGAAGGCCTTCCTCATCGTGGTTTGCAATCCCCTTGATGCGATGGTTTTTGCCGCCGCGACGGTCAGCCAATTCGAAAAAAACCGCGTTATGGGCATGGCAGGGGCGCTCGATTCCGCGCGGTTTGCCTTGTTTATCGCCGAACAGCTCGGTGTAGCGGTCAGCGATATCCGCGGCGTGCTTATGGGAGGTCACGGCGACGATATGGTCCCGCTGCCGCGTTATACTTCCGTGGCGGGCATTCCGCTTACCGAGCGCATGGATCAATCAACGCTCAACGCCCTGATCGAACGCACCCGAAAAGGCGGCATTGAGATTGTCAACCTCCTCGGCACAAGCGCTTACTACGCCCCCGCGGCCGGCGCCGTGCGGATGGCGGAGGCGATCCTGCGGGACCAGAAAACCGTGTTAAGCTGCTGCGCCTGGTGTCAAAAGGAATACCACATCGGCGGGGCGTTTGTCGGCGTCCCGGCCGTCCTGGGCGGCCGCGGCATCGAGCGAATCGTCGAGCTGGACCTCACCGCGGAGGAACAAAAAGCCCTCGATGAATCCGTCAGCCATGTCAAAGCGCTCGTCGAAAAAGTCCGGGCGATGCTTTAAGGGCTCTTAAGGAGACGGATCATCCTGTTTTGGGGAATTGTCTGAAAAATACGGATACGTCGGGCGGTAAGGAACCGGCGGCGGCTGGATGGTGTCTTCCTCAAATTCCTTGTTAAACAGGCGAATCTGAAGGTCAATCGCCCCCAGCGCCCAGTCAATATAATGCAGTCGATGGAACGGGCGGCGGTGGGCCTCGTGCATCAGCCCGTCATAAATGGCATCCAGAAAACGGCCTTTCGTGCGTCGGCTGATCGCCTCCGGCCGGGCGGCCCACTCCTTGAGTTCCTCGTACTCATTGCGCAGTCGGCGGCTGCCGGCAAGCTGTTCGGCCGTCAGGTAATCGCCCGGATTGATCGAAAGCTGAATGCCCTTCAGTGCCATAATCAGCGGCTCATAGTTCGCCCGCGGGTCAAGCCGGATAAACTTGTACTGGTGAATAAAAGAAGGATACGAAGTGGCCGGTTCCTCATCCAGCCAGCGATCGCCCATCCGGGATCGGCGCTTGCTCGTACGCGCAAAAACCAGTTCCTCGCCGTACTGGTTGCGCTGGATCTCATCATATCCCATCCGAGATATCCAGAGCCGTCCGTTTTGCAGCAGTTGGGTGCCGCCGCCGAGCACAAACAGGCACTTGACAAAACTCAGCGGCAGGACGGTTTGACGGCCGATCTGACGCCGGCGAAGCTGAAACGACAAATGCAGACTGTGGGGCTGAACGGGAAAGAACGCTGCCGTCTCCCGAATCAGTTGATTCAAAATCCAGGGATCGGCCGTAACCGGTTTGGAAAGCTCCCCGACAATATTCAGCCGGCCCGGCGCCAACTCCAGAAAACCCCGTTTATCAGGACGCTGGACATCTGAGTGGTCGTCAATATAACCGCCGAGTTTCCAGCACAGCACATCGAGGGCAAAATCAGAAAAATAGCGAAACCCGTCAAAAACCGGGTCCTGCGCCTGGGCCTCTTTGTGCACAGCGCGAAATCCGAGATTGCTCAGCTCGAGTTCAGCGCCCATCGGAACCAGGCCCGGCTGCAGATTATGCCGCAGGATGCTGATTTCGCTTTGCGCCACACGCGCATCAAAAATGGTATCGGCGGCCTGAACTGCGTATTTGATATAATCGATCAGGTCATACGTCCCGTCGCACGGCAGCGTTTCAAGACACCGCCGCAGAACCAGTTCCACACTCGACCGGTTGAAATTAATCATGCGCAAGGCGATCAGCAGACTGCCGGCCCGCGTAAAATATCGCTTGCTCGGACACAGCCGGTCCAGTTCAAAACGAAACCGGTGATACAGGTTCCACTCGAACTGGTTCAGCAGCACCTGCTTGACGACCAGGACTATGTATTTATGGACGTACGGCTGGGCGGTCGGGTTACTGAAAAGATGCCGGATCGAGGGCACCGGCCGGTCCAGTTCGTGTTCGAGAAAGTAGTCACTGACGGCGGCGTGACCCAGGTGGCTGACCACCAAATCACGCTCCGTCGTCCCCAGCAGTTCCCGGTGGGCACGCCGCTCGATATCGGCATCCATCGAGTGCTCCCCCGGCCGGGTATGGGTCTCAAAAAACCGCTCAATCCGTTTGCGAAGCCACAATTCATGGATCAGGTTCACGTGAAAACGGTCGCCGAACTTTTTCTTCATGGTCCGGGGACTGCCCAGGTACGCATACGCCTGAACCTGTCCGTTGGCGGTATTGACCGGCACGCTGTCCCGTTCATACAATTTGCCCTCGTAGCGGTCAATCTCGCGCAGGGCCTCAGCGGGAACATCATAAATTAAAAATCCCTCGACCTTAGCCGACGCCTCCGGAATTGCGTAAAAATAAACGTTGTCCGGGCTGACGCGGCGATAGCCGTTCAAAATCGCCAGCTCCGCAAAAAGAACATGCGCCTCACGGGCCTGCGAGGGCTTGAGGGTAAAGCTCAGCCCGCACACCGACTCAAAAATAGACGGCTCACGAAGCGATCCATACACGAACAGATGAAACCGGTTTTCAGGATCTGGATTCATGGGCGGCTCGTTGAATGAACAATCCGGTTTACATGAGCGTGAATCAGGGTCAATATCTCATAACAGATGGTATCGGCCAGGTCCGCCAGGGCATACGCCCCGCAGGGCGAGTCGTGCGCATCATCAATCACAGTCACCATCTGCCCGGCGTCCGCGTCCGGAACATCAGTCAAATCGACGATAAGCTGGTCCATACAGACCCGGCCGATCACCGGGACAAAATGCTCTCCTCGCCGCATCACGGCCTTGTTGGAAAAACCTCGGCGATACCCGTCCGCGTAGCCAAGCGGAACAATCCCCGCCTTCGTCTCGCGTTTCGGCACAAACGAGCCGCCGTAACTGACCGGATGCCCGGCCGCGATCCGTTTAATCCGGGTAATCGGGGCCTGAAGCTTCAGCACCGGTCGCAGTTCGACCGGGGGATTCTTCATCCGGCGGGAATAATACCCGTACATCGAAATCCCGCAGCGCACCATGTCATAATGGGCCCCCGGCATCTTGATCGCCGCGGCGCTGTTGCAGGCGTGGATCAGCAAATCGCGGCGTCCTTTCAGTTGATGCGCATCCAAAAACGCCTCAAACCGCTCCTGCTGCAAAAACGCATACGACAAATCCTCTTCATCGGCCGTGGCAAAATGCGTAAACACACCCGCGTGCACCAGCGCCTCGCAGTTTGCCGCCCTGGTCAGAATCGCCGAGGCCTCATGCGGGTCTGCGCCGCAGCGGCCCATGCCCGTTTCCACGTTCAGGTGAAAATGCAGCGGCCTTTTGGTTCCCTCCAGCGCCCGGCACGCGAGATCCAGCCCTTCCAAAGACGATAGCACACAGTCAAAACCCGCCGATGCGCACATCCGAATCTGGTCCGGCGGCTGATCGGCATGAATCGGCTCCAGGATCAGGATACGCCGGCGTTCGATCAGGGGATGAATATGCAGCGCCTCATAAAACGTCGCCACCGCGAAATAATCCACCGGGCCGCTTTTCAAAATATTTACGATCTCGCGAATCCCGTGCCCGTAGGCGTTGGCCTTCACAACCGCGCAGAATTTCGTTTCAGGCCGGCAAAGCCCCCGCAGGGCGCGGACATTACCCAGCAGCCGATCCGAATACAAATGGGCCTGCAAATCAGGCCGGATAAACGATTGGTCCCGATACAGTTTCATTCCGTTTGCCGCAGAATGTTCTTTCGTAATTGAAACAATTCACAAAACGCCTTCCAAATAACGCCGGGCTTGGCGCCGGTCGAGCGGCCTGAAAGCCGCGGATAATGATGCACGCCCACCTGCACAATCCGGCAGCCCTTCCGGGCGGCCCGGGCCAGGATCTCCGTATCAATCAAAGCCCCGGTGCTGTTCATCTCAAGGGTATCAAAAATCTCCCGCCTGTACAGCTTAAAGGCGCAATCAATATCCTTCAGCTTTAAATCAAACAGGAAACACACCAGCTTCGTCCAGCCATACGCGTTAATCCGGCGCAGCAGTCCTTCCCGCCGGTTCAGCCGAAAACAGCTTACAATATCACAGCTTTCAATCAGAGGCAGAATGCCCGGCAGTTCTTTCAGGTCAAACTGACGGTCGCCGTCCGTGTAAAACACCAGCTCTTTGGTAGCGGCCCGAAATCCGCTTTGCAGGGCCGCTCCGTATCCCGCGTTGGTTTCGTGATGAATCACCCGGACAAACGGAAAGCGGGCTGCCAGTCCGTCCGCCAGTTCCCCCGTCCCGTCCCGGCTGCCGTCGTCAACAAGAATAATCTCATAATCGTCGCTGATCCCGTCCAGCACCTCCGCGGCCTCCCGAACCAGCGGTTCGATATGGTCCCGCTCATTATAGCAGGGGAAGAAAACGCTGACGGAATACGACGGGGCCGGCCTCTGAGATGTCACGAGCTGTGATTCCATACTGCTACCAGACGCCTTGCAGATTAATCCGTTCCGCTTCCGTCCTGAATTCTTTTTGGAGCTGCCGCAGTTCGGTTCCTCGTTTCGGTTCCGTGCGGGCCAGGTACTCCGCGGCATGGCTGGCCACCGTCAGCAGTTCTACATACCCGGCTTCTTTTTTCAGGGTCTCCTGCTGCGACCGGAAATGATCCAGATAATGGCCGATGATTTCGGTGGCCTTTTCTTTAAAGGGAGGCCAGTTGGCCGCGTTTTGCACCACCATAAAGGAAGAGGCGCACGGCCGAATCGAAAATGCCGCAGTGGCGTGCTCCATCAGCGACGATACATGCTGAATACTCCGCGTCTCAAGAATCAGCATGGCCGTACTCAAATGCTGCGACAGGGCATCCGGAAAAAAGGCCCTGCCTTCAAGAATCGAATCCGCCAGCCGTCTGCCTTCCGGCGTTTCAAGATCAACCAGAAGCTGCTGGCTCGTGTCCAAAAAAACGGTCTTCCAGTTCTCGGTCTGGCTGATGGCCCGCATAAAAACGGAGGCAACCTGGTTATTGGGCATCACGATGACCCACACCTTGTTTTTCTTCAGTTCTTCGCTCAGCCACCGGCCGGTTTTTTTATAATCCACCGATTTTCCCTGGAGTTTATCCCGCGCGGTTTCCGGACCGCCCGAAAAAATAAGCTGCCAGTATTCGTATTTGTCATGATTGTACGCCGCCTGCGCACGCCCGTCCATAAACAGCTTCAGCGGAATCTGACCGGTTTCCGGATCGGGCGTCTGCCCGAACGCCAAAGCCCCGCCTTCGGTCCAGTAATTAAACATCCGCCCCCGCAGGCCGTTGCCGTTGATAAAATCGCAGACCTCAAACGGCTTGACGTTCGAAGCCGTCATCCGCATAAACACCGACTGGCGAACCGGGTCATTCGGCCACGGATCCAGGTAGACTTTCTTATACTTCCAGCCCCAGACGGCCGCGCAGACAAGCACCACCGCGGCCAGCCCGGACCAGCAGGGAAAAACCCAGTCCTTCGGAAAGGGCTGCGGCCGGCCGTCGGCGTTCTTTTTTTGGCCAAATACAATCGAGACCATCCCCCACGACTGCTGCACCAGCAGGGCCGCGAACGGACAGGCCGCCGGACCGGCAATCGCGATAAAACGACGAGACTGAATCGCCATATAAATCGTCAGTCCCGCCAGCGTCCAGAGAGCCAGGTCCATCTTCGGCCACGACTCCGGAACAAGCCGGGCAGGGGGCTGTTTGGCGGATTTTGACGACGGCCCGACAAGAAAACGGGGCAGGATCAGGCGCCCAGCCAGCCAAACAACCAGCGCAATCCCGGCAAGGATACACAGTACCGCAAACGCCTCCTCGTCGCCGACCGGGTTGGGGGTATTGCGAGTCTTGTCCATCCAGTCAAACGCCGGCCGCCATTCATTAACCTGCCGCCACGACGCGGCGTGTTCGCTGACGCTGATTTCAAAAGTATGCGTCAGGTTCGTCAGATGAAACGGATTCAGCAGGATCATCGCAAGAAAAGACACGCCCCCGGCCAGGACAATCTCACGGATGTGCCTGGGAGGCAAAATCACAAGCCGGTCCTTTTTCCATGTCATCAAAAACGTAAACACAAGTCCGATCAGGAAAACAAACAAAAATTTAACCTGCGAGGTCTGCACAAAATACCGAAACAGTTCCCGGTAGTACTCGGTAAAACGCGCATACTCGACAGGCATCTGTATCCGGATAAAAAGCACAAAAAACACAACCAGCGTACTGATGCCGTAAAAGAGAGTAAATGCGGCCTTCATCCGTTCCGGCAGAAAAAGCGCACCGATTCCGAGGCCGGTCAAAACCAGCAGGAAAACCGCATACCCGCTTGTCAGCAAAGCGGGCGCCTCATACGTCCGTCGAGCCGCCGCCGCGATCATCGGGGTATACCGGTTGCTCAAAAACTGGTGACTGAGCAGGTACAGCACCCACCAGAGGCCGATCAGCCCCACGGCAAAGGTCCATTTCTTCGGCAGGGCGGCCGCCCCATGAAGAACCAGGAACGGCGCCAGCAGAAGAAATACATAAATATAGCCGCCGTGTACATTGGCCCAGAAAACCACCAGCGGAACCAGCAGCCAGATCCATCGGAGGTTACGATACGTCGCCAGCGCCAGCACCAGCAGAAAAACAGGCACCAGCAGATTGGAATTGCACGCCGGCCGAATATCAAAAAAGGACCGTCCCACAACCAGCGAAAAACACGCCGCCGCCAGCGCCAGCGCCCGCCCGACCCCGATCACACGCCCGACCCCGTACACCACAAACGCCGTCAGGATAAACAGCGCAAATTTCCAGTACACGAGCATGTTGTAGTTGTAGTCGTCCTCGGAACCGAAGCCGCGGGCCAGTTTGTAAAAAATCCAGTGCGTCAGCCAGTTCTGGTTGATCCAGCCGGTCGGATGCCATTGCTGAATGGTCTTCAGCGAGAACGGCTTGCTCAGGGTCCGTGCCCATCCCGGCCACTTGGCGATATCTTCTTCCGTAGGTCCCGCCGGGTGCGAATTAAAGCTGAACGGCTCGACCGTATCGACTCCATGCTCGGCAAAATGCCTCCCGCATGCCAGGGCCACCCACGTATCCCCGGCCGCGACCATGTGCGTGGCGCTGTAAATCCCAAAAACCAACAGCCCCAGGGCAATAACCGGCCGGACCCAGCGAGGATCCCCCGGATTCCTGGCTGACTCAGTGCCTGCCGTCGGCTTGTCTGATTCGATCGATTTCATAATCCTTCGCAAAGGGTTAGCTGAGCCATTCTCTGATCCGGTCGATTCCCTTCTCAATGTGTTCAAGCGAGCAGGCAAAACTCAGCCGAATATTCCGGGGCGAACCGAACGGCGCACCGGGAACCACCGCCACCTGCTTCTGTTCGAGCAGCGCCGCGGCAAAATCCATGCTGTCCTTGATGGCCGTCCCTCCGAGAGTCCGGCCGAAATGCGATGAAACATCCGGGAAACAATAAAAGGCGCCCTGCGGCTGCATGCAGGAAATTCCCTTGATGGCGTTCAGCCGCTCGGCCATCACCTTGCCTCGCTTTTCGAATTCAGTCCGCATTTTTTCCACCGCTCCCGTTGTATCTTTCAGCGCCGCGATCGCCGCGTACTGCGTAAACGTCACCGGGTTGGAGGTCACATGATCCTGCAGCCGCGCCATGGCCTTGAGAATCTCCGTCGGCCCGGCCGTGTACCCCAGCCGCCAGCCCGTCATCGAATACGACTTGCTCAGCCCGTTGATCGTCAGCGTGCGGCCGTATGCGTCCTCGCTCAGCGAGGCAAAGCTCACAAACCGAGTCTGCCCGTAGATCAGACGCTCATAAATCTCATCCGAAAGCACAAGCACCTGTGTCCCCTCCAGCGCCTTGGCCAGTGCCTTCAGTTCCTCCGGGCTGTAGCAAAAACCGCCCGGATTGTTCGGCGAATTCAGCACCAGCATGGCCGTCCTGGGGCCAATCGCCCCGCGAAGCTGCTCCGGCGTAATCTTATATTCCGTCTTCTCCGTGGTCTCAAGAACCACCGCCTTGGCTCCGGCCAGCTTGATCGTCTCCGGATACGTCACCCAGTACGGCGTAGGCAGCAGCACCTCATCGCCCGGATCCAGCGTCGCCTGCATCGCCATATACACCGAATGCTTGGCCCCCAGGTTGACAACCACCTGCTCCGGAGCATACTTTAAGTTATTTTCTTTCAGGAATTTATCCGCTATGGCCTTGCGCAGATCCGGAATGCCCGCCGCCGGGGTGTACTTCGTCTGCCCCTTGTTGAGCGACTCAATCGCGGCCTCTTTGATAAACTGGGGAGTGTCAAAATCCGGCTCTCCGGCGCCAAAACTGAGCACATCGATCCCCTGTGCCTTCATTTCTTTGGCCCGCGAGGTCACGGCAATCGTTGCCGACGGCGGGACGGCTTGTACCCGCTGGGATACTTTCATCATTACTCCTTTCAGGTCAATAAGTTCCGTATCGTTTCCTGCGCACAAACGGGCTTATTAAACCCCCAAAACACAACCCGGTCAAGCAAAACCCGCTCAAACCATCGAAATTGAGGAAAATGGAAGAGGCCGAATGGATCCGTAAATCGGGTTTTATTTCATCGCGTCCAGCTTTTGGCTCAAAATCTGCGCCACGATCTTCGGGTTGGCCTGCCCCCCGGATTTCTGGATCACCTGACCCATCAAAAAGCCCCGGGCCTTTTTGGCCTTTTTGGTCTCCTGCACCACATCCTGCACGGCCTGTGCCTGCTCGGCGATCACCGCGTCTACCAGGGCCTCAATCTCGCCGCTGTCGCTGCTCTGGATCAGGTTCATCTCTTTTGCCGAGGCCTCCGGATCCCCTCCGTTTTTAGCGATCCGTTCAAACAGGGTGTTGGCCGCTGTAGCGCTGATCGTCCCCGCCTCAATCATCCCGGCCAGTTTCGCCAGATGGTCCGGCGTAATCTTGAGCTGATCGACCGGTGTGCCCGCTTCGTTGGCCAATTTCAGGCCCACCTGGGTCAGCAGGTTGCAGGCGCGCTTCGGATCGGCACCCAGTTTCACGGCCGCGTCAAAAAACTCCGCCGTCGCCCGCTCGCCGGTCAACACCCCCGCGTCATATTCACTGAGACCGCAGGCGGATACAAGCCGGTTCTGCATCGCAAGCGGCAGCTCACACATCCGCCCCCGGATCTCCTCCAGCCACTCCGGCCCCACTTCCACCGGCACGAGGTCCGGGTCGGGAAAATAGCGGTAATCGTGGGCCTCCTCCTTTTCACGCTGCAAGACGGTCATTTCATGGACATCATCCCACCCGAACGTTTTCTTGTTGCCCATCTGCAGTGTCTGCCCGGTTTCCAGAAACTCCTCATACTGCCGGGCCGCCTCGTAGGCGATGCTTCGCTCCAGGGCCCGAAAACTGTTCAGGTTCTTAACCTCCGTAATCGGCGTCTTGAAAACCTGCCCGCCGTGCTCGATATGCAGATTCACGTTCGGCTCAAACCGCATATGCCCCTTCTGCATATCCCCTTCCGAAACGCCGAGAAAGCGAACAATCCGCTGCAGTTCCTGGGCCAGCGCCCGCACCTCGCCCGGGCTGTTCATGTCCGGTTCGGTCACAATCTCCAGCAGGGGGGTTCCCGCCCGGTTCAGGTCCACCGCCGAGAACGGCCCCAGCGTATGAACGTTTTTGCCCGCGTCCTCCTCCAGGTGTGCCCGCGTGATGCGAATCCGTTTGGTCCCGCCTTCCTCCAGCGGAATTTCAATGGACCCGGCCCGGCTCAGCGGCAGGTCATACTGGCTGATCTGGTAATTCTTCGGCAGGTCGGGATAATAATAGCTCTTGCGGTCCCATTTCGTAAACGACGGAATCTCGCAGTTCAGGGCCAGCGCCGTCAGGATCGCGTACTCCACGGCCGTCTTGTTCATCACCGGAAGCGTCCCCGGCATCCCGAGGCATACCGGGCACGTCCGCGTATTGGCCGCCTCCCCGTACGCCAGTTCGCACCCGCAGAACATCTTCGTCCGCGTCGCCAGATGAACATGAATCTCCAGCCCGACTATGATTTTGTATGGTTTTGTTGACATTTTATTAGCTACGAATTTACCCGGATTAGCACAGATATCATTTAATAATCCTTTCATAACTTACTTTTTGGGGGCCAAAGTTTATCAAGATACCCGTATCTAAGCTCATTATATACATCAAAGGCACATCCAATTATTTTTTCTGTAATATTTTCATAAAGAAGCTCGACCTTTTTTTTCATCAGTGTATATCCGTGAAGATCCGTGGCTATTATAGTGTAGGTTCTTTTCGATGCCAATCCGTCTGCTTTTCGTACATCCGCGCGATGCGCAGCAGCGTCTCCTCCGTAAACGGCGCCGAGACAATCTGCAAACCGATCGGCAGATTCGTCTCATCAAATCCGCAGGGAATGCTGATCCCCGGCACCCCCGCCAGGTTCACCCCGATCGTATAGACATCCGCCAGATACATCTGCAGGGGATCGTCCGTCTTCTCGCCCATCCGAAACGCCGTCGTCGGGCTTACCGGCAGCATCAAACAGTCCGCCTGCTCAAACGCCCTCGTAAAATCGCCCCGAATCAAATTCCGCACCTTCAGCGCCTTCAGATAATACGCGTCATAATACCCGCTCGACAGCGCATACGTCCCCAGCATAATCCGCCGCTTGACCTCTGCCCCGAAGCCCTCATCCCTCGACTTCGAATACACCTCCACGTAATCCTGCGCCTCCGGACTGCGATACCCGTAATGCACCCCGTCATACCGCGCCAGGTTGCTCGAGGCCTCCGCCGTCGCGATCACGTAATACGCACTGATCGCGTAATCAAAATGCGGCATCTCAAGTTCAACCAGCCGCGCCCCCTGCGCCGTATAAACCGCCAGCGCCGCGTCCACCGCCTGCTGCACCGCCGCATCCGCCCCCGCGTTCAGGTGCGGCACCACCCCGATCCGCAGCCCCTCAACCGGACGATCCAGCGACGCCGTATAATCCGGCACCGGCGCCATTTTCTCCGGCACCGAGGTACTGTCCCGCTCATCGGCCCCGGCAATTACCTGCAGCAGCAGCGCGGTATCTTCCACCGTCCGCGTCACCGGCCCGATCTGATCCAGACTCGACCCATACGCCACCAGCCCATATCGCGAAACCCGCCCGTACGTCGGCTTCAATCCCACCACACCGCAAAATCCCGCCGGCTGCCGAATCGACCCGCCCGTATCCGAGCCCAGCGCCGCCGCGCACATTCGCGCCGCCGTCGCCGCCGCCGAGCCGCCGCTGCTGCCCCCCGGCACACGCCCGACATCCCGCGGGTTGCGCGTCTGCTGCAGCCCGGAGTTCTCCGTGCTCGACCCCATCGCGAACTCATCCAGGTTCGTCTTCC
Source organism: Phycisphaerae bacterium (assembly GCA_018433925.1). Classification (GTDB taxonomy): domain Bacteria; phylum Planctomycetota; class Phycisphaerae; order Sedimentisphaerales; family Anaerohalosphaeraceae; genus JAHDQI01. The sequence continues at coordinate 12,072 of JAHDQI010000254.1, forward strand.
CCAAAATCACCGCGTCGGCCGCCAGCAGCTTTTCCACCACATGCGCGTGATACGGTGCCTGAAAATGCTCCAGAATCTTCGACCCGCACGTTGTCGCCCCAAACGCCGTACACAAATTATCCTTAATCGCCACCGGCACACCCGCCAGCGCACCGACCGGCTCGCCCCGGGCAATCTTCCGGTCGATCTGCCCGGCCCGCTCCAGCGCCGCCTCTCGAAACAAGCTCAGGTACGCCCCAATCGTCGGCTCCAGCTTGTCAATCCGCCGAAAATACGCCTCCGTCGCCTCCGCGCTTGTCACCTCGCCGCCGGCAATCCGGTCCCGCAATTCTCTCGCTGTCAAGGAGTCCATCATCAGTCCCGCGCCTTGGAATGCGAAAGCAGCCATGCGTACACATCCGGGTTGTCATACGTCTCCGTCCACGAGTCATGCATCGCCTCCGGATAAACCGTCAGCTTCGCCGTGCCCCCGGCCCGGTTAACCGCCTCAACCATCTGCTCCGACTCCCGCAGCGGCACAACCGGATCCTTCGCCCCGTGAAACGCCCACACCGGCACATCCTTCAGCCCCCCGGCAAGAAACGGCCGCCCGCCCCCGCAGATCGGCACCACCGCCGCAAATCGCTCCGGATACAGACTGCCGATCGCCCACGTCCCGTATCCGCCCATGCTCAGCCCCGTCAGAGTAACCCGATCCGGATCCACCTTGTGCTTCTCGATCATCTCATCGACCAGCGCCATCACCTCACGATCCAGCGCCGGCCACCACTTCCCGGCAGGGCATTGCGGCGAGACCACCACAAACGGCAGTTCCTGACCCGCCTCGATCTGCTTGGCCGGGCCGTGTGCCTTCACCCGATTCAGATCGCTGCCGCGTTCCCCGGCCCCGTGCAGAAACACCAGCAGAGGCCAGGAATCCTGCTTCTCATAATCCCCCGGCAGATACAGCAGGTAATCCAGCGTCACCTCCACCTGCCGAACCAGCCGCTGCTCGCTGTGCCGGCCAATTGCATCCCGATTCGTCATACGCCTGCCTTTCTCGCATCCCCACAAAAAAAAGCACGCTCCCAGCAGTACACACACCGCAAATTGTCTGTTCATAGGCCTGATCCTCTCCAAAGCTACGCTCCCGAACCGTCCTCCAGGATCTTCGGCACCTTGAAATGCCCCTCCGCCTGCTCCGGCGCATTGGCAAGCGCCTGCGCAACCCCCAGCGACGGCCGCACCGAATCCGCGCGGAACACGTTATGCACCGGCAGGCAGTGAGCCAAAGGTTCCACACCTTCCGTATCCAGTTCGTTCAGTTTCTCGATATACGCAACAATCCCGGAAAGCTGCGCGCTGAATTGGGAAACCTCATCGTCCCCAAGCTCCAGTCGAGCCAGTTGAGCCACACGGCGTACCTGCGATTCGTCAATCCTGCCTGCCATATCCGGTTATCTCCTATAAGATGCAGCAGTTATAACAAAACAAACCACCCCTCGCAAAGAAAAATCCAACAAAACAAAAACCACCCCGCAAGGAAGACATTCCTGAGAATCTCAAATCCCAGATTTCTCCCTGCAAGGGCCCTGTTCCGATTGTAAAAGAAGATTTGTTCAACCGGGTTTCCTTGTTTTTTCGCGTTCGGCTTGCATGCTGACCCTATTGGGCCTGACCTCCTGTTTTTCGCGGCAGTAAATACCGCATGAAATTTTCTTCGAAGGTGCAGATCGGGCCATTATTCCGCGTATGCTGTCGTGAAACGGCGCATTTCCGGCGGTAATTAAAGAAACGATAGATTTCAAGCGGATCATCAACCTGATTGCTCAGGTAAATCGAATCCTTGCCCAGAATTCTTACGATGTCGTCGCGACATGCGGAGGTCTTTCCCGAACGAAACAGGTAATCTTTTACAATGTTTAACTCTTCAAACGGTAACCCAAAAAGGAATTCCTCGAGAGCGGCGGCCTCATCAGGGAACTCTGTCGCTCGCAAAATATAATCGCGGCACATAATATCGACATCCTGATAGAGCGTAATATATTCATGAGTCCCCATGAGTGTTCCGAACACAGGTATTAGATTCCGTCGAATCAGCCACATGTTATGTAATTCCGGACTGAAAGAGTGCGCCGCTGCCGATAGGCGTTTTTCCCAGATTCGAGCCAAAACATGAGCGGCCAGATCTTTCGCATCATTTCGAGTCGTATCTCCAAGAATCTGCAGCAGAACATCCTCAGTCATAACAGAAAGCATATGATTCATTATGAAGCCGAATATGTCATCCTTGTGGGGGGAACCGGCGTCAATCGGACAAACCAGATGATAAAGCATATAAAGCAGATTAATTCTGCTGATTTCAAAGCATCTTCCGAGCATCGCCTTGGTCGGCATGACAAAAACGTCCTCGTCTCGATAGTTTTCACCTAACGCGGCTACAAGGGTATCGATATTCCTTGTGGAACCGGATATTTGACTACATTCCGTGATGCTGGGATAGAGGGACAGCGCGTCAAATTGATATTTCAAAGCCGCCAGGTTTTTTTGCATTATCTGGTAATCGCTGATCTGGTTTTCGTGAATCAGACGTTTCGAAATCATGGTGATTAACGCATCTTCTTCAGGGCTCCAAACACTCTCTTGATTCATTTTTCAACTCCTGTAAGCGATTCGACACGTCACGAACTGATTTCACCTTCCACTTGACTGGCGGGTTTTTTAAAATCGGCAAACACGCTTTTAACGCGGGAAATCGACTTCCGAAATCATCTATAAATGAAACTCATCTCTTGATTCAGGCTGGTATAAAATGGCACCGACCCGAAGCGATTTGCTGATGTATTCGCCGCTGCGACGACCGAACAGGCTCATTCCCAAATGCGAAATGACCGAGATATTGCCTTTGGCCTTGTCCGCTTCCCTTGGATAGACAAGGGTTAAGACAAATCGTGTTCCTGATCGTCTTAAAAGTTCAAAACGCGTATTCATTGTGACCATGTCTTCGGGGACCAGCCGTAAAGGAAGATGATCGGCTCGGCTCAGGAGGTATCGCAATCGTGCGCACAGTTTGCGATGAACGCCTCCGCGAGCATGTTCCTGCCGAATCACCTTAAGCAGTCGAAAATAGTCGCTTTCCGCGATAGGCAGCCGTTTTCGCTGCCCCAGAACGCGATAAATGAACCGCTTGACACGCGCCTTTCTTGCCTGCCAATGCCGCAATAACAGCAGGGCGCGTCGGATGCGATAAAGAACGGGCAATAGAATAAAACGAGACAGTGCAGGATAGGGTTGATGTAAGATTTTCTCTGTCATGAATCGTTCCTTTCTAAAGTCGTTACTGGAAAAAGGCCCTGACTGCTTCTGGTTGATGCATCATCCTATCAATTTTGAGTTCTCGTGTACCTCCCGGAACATCCCGCAAACAAAGATGGATTCAATTCCTACAAGGTATAATGCTTGTGATCTTCCGGCTGGTAATAGAGTTGAGCCACCCGGAACTGCGTTTTCTTGCTGCCGTTATTGACATTGACAACATCGCCGACCTTAACGCCGAGAACAGCCGTTCCGATCGGCGACAAAACCGATACCTTGTCATCCCCGAACAAGGCATCCTCCGGATAGGACAGCCAGAATTTCAAGTCCCTTTTCTGTCTCAAATCCGTAACCCGCACGTGGCTGTTCATCGTCACCAGATAGGGGGGAACTTCTTTCTGGCCAGACACCCGAGCAGAAGCCAATTTTTGTCTTAATAGGTGTATATGATCTTTATTTTGGTTGGGCCTATGGTCTGCCTGCTTGAGCAGTACATTCAAACGGCTCGCGTCATAATCGGTAATAAATGCGACCTTGTTTTCCATATTGAACTCCGCTGAATAATATCGGACTCCACCTATCTATTTTCTTCTTTAATACTGCCAGCGCAATAAAAAAGGCCAGCTCGTTGCTGACCTTTACTGTTACAGAAATTGAGTTGGGTCAGCACATCAAGGGTAAAACGTACAGATATTTTTAATCCGCACGTACAAAAATAAGATTTCTGACCTGTTTTGTCCCATGCTATCCGAATCTTTTAATTCTTAATTCTAAAACTCACGCTTATATTTTCTATAACCATATCTTATAGAAATGATTGTGTCAAGTTTTATTTTTGCTGAAGAAGTGATTATAAGACATTGGTAGTGTCAAGAATCTTTCGGATGCGCCAGATAACTGGCAAGGAGTAGCAGATGCAAGAGCCGTACAATGAAGGTTTAGCGAGCCACATTGGCCCCGAGTCATGTGGGTGTGCCGGCAACGGCTTACCTGAAGCGTTGACAGGGGAAGATGCGGGCCGGGTATTGAGCCGCGTAAGTTTGTACAACCTAGACCGGAGTGCCGACGCTGTCGAAAATGTCGGAAGGCCATACCGGATAGACCATTATCGCAAGGTCTATCTGGACTCCGCGCGGTCGAAGACCCCGAGCACACATGGAAGCTCATGGGATACCGGGGACGGTTACATATTTTGGGCACAAATATCAATCCTTTCACTCTGAGCCGATGGTCAACGGGCGGAGCCGTTTATTCAACACCTTCTCCATCTTTCTGATAGAAAACCAAAGAAACATATCAGACGTCCTTCTTGCCCTGTCTCTTCTTCTCCTTATCCATGCTCCTGTCTCCTATGATAAAAGTCTACTCCAATTTTCAATTATTCTTACGCTAAGTATTTGCGATTACAAAGTTTGGGAAGTCCTCAAATATCCACCCATTTGTGAGGGTCTTGTAGATGATTCCCAGTAGTTTTCGGGCTGTGGCAATAATCGCTTTGCCACTGCCGCGAGTTCGTTTGATCCGTTCATAATAATTCCGCAGGTACGGACTGTATCGTTTGGCCACCAACGTACACTGTACCAAAGTCGTCCGAGCCAAGGTCGAACCGTGTTTGGTGATCCGCCCATGCCGGATTGTCTCATTGGAGTCCTTGACCCGGGGAACAATCCCGATATAGGCCGCCAGTTTGTCCTCACTGGCAAAATCCTTCACATTGCCGATTACGCTGAGCAATACAGAGGCGGATTTCTCCCCGATCCCTTTAATACTGCTGATATTCTCATGACCTTTCAGTTTTTTGCCATGCTCAACGATATCATTGTCCAATCGCTTGATATTCCTGGTCAAAGAGCGAATCTGATCGGCCAGTACCTCCAGTTCGACCTTAACAATCGTATCCCAGTCAAAAGACATAATACTTTTCAGCCCTTTTTCGGTCGTCAGGGTTTCTTTCTTCCACTTCAGGCCGTAACTGTTGAGAACATTATGAATCTTATTGACCAGAGACGTTCGCTGCTTGACCAGCTTGTCCCGTGTGGCCGCCAAGGAATGTAATTGTGCATTTTCTTTCTGTTTCATTCTCGCCTCAGGCAGCATGCCCTTACTTAAAAATAATGCTAACATCTTCGCATCGTGCTTGTCGGTTTTCTTGACCGACTTGCGGATGACCTTGAACTGATTCGGATCGACCGCAATGACCTTCCGAACCCGGCTGCGAATCTGGCCGATAAACCAAGCCGTATTACCGGTGGCTTCGACCGCAATCTGATCGGCTCTCCGCAATGTTTTGCAGAATGAATCCATTCGATCAATCCCATAGGCGCCAATCCGTTCTTTTCCCTGCTTGGTTCGGTAGCAAACCGTAAAACTGTTTGTGTGCAAGTCTACACCAAGATAACTCATGTCGCTGTCTCCAAATCAAAGGTTACCGGTTCTCATTGGAGTAGATTGCTGTGTCGGCGTCCACCATTCTCCTATGCAAGGTCGCTATGCCTTATTGTGGTCGGTTCGGTTACAGGTCTGAATATTCTCCTTTTCGAGGTCAATGCCCCACACGAACGATGCAGCCTGAAACCTATCTACTCCGGTTCATCGGAACCGAAGCTAAAACGCCAACGAATTTTGTCAACCAGATATTTTTCGCTTTTTCCCCTCACCCAAAAACGGGGAAAAAAGAAAGAAAAATATCGGCCCAATCTCAGCTAACTTTTATCGTACCACCTCCTTTCTTTTGGTTTGTTTCCGTCATCCTGAGCAGGCGTTCGATTTTCTGCTCTTCGTGACTGTTTTGTTTTCTGTTACCTGTAGTGCCGTCGGGCTCGCAGGTACTCCTGCAGATCGGCGCTGGTTCCGCTGCGCGCGGCCTTCTTGGCCGCTTCCCGCAGCGCGGCCGAGTTGTCGGGCAGGTGGCGCAGGCCTGCTGTTCTGGCCGGAGCGGCGGCGGCCGGCGGCGAGGCAAACAGGTACTGCTTTTCTTTTCGCAACCGCTCAATGACGGCCCGGGGATCCTGCTCTTCGGCCGAGGCCATCCGCTCCCGAACCAGCAGGAGGGCCGCTTCGAGATCGTTCACGGCGGCTTCGGTCAGCAGCTCGCGAATCTGCTGCTCTTGTTGGATTTGGCCAAGCTGTTTGGAGACGGCCTGCTTTTGGCTTTCGAGCAGGTCCCGCTCGGCCTTCATTTCCGCCAGCTCCTTTTCCGCCGCCTGCGCCCGCTTGCGGTAGCGAATCGCCTCGGTCACCGGCACCCGCCGGTCTTCATTGCCTGTCTCTTCTGAGATGTCTTTGTGTTCCAATTCGTTCTCGCTCATGCTGAATGCTCCTTTCTGTACTGTTAAAAATTGTTTGCTTACCGTATGTCATAGCCGAGTTCTTCAAGGATTTTTTCCTGAGAGAGACCCAGGTCTTTTTTGATTTGCGCTTCTTTGAGCCGCTCGGTCATGTCTTCGGGCAGCGGGTTGGGGAAGTGCACTTCGATATCGCGCTCGTCCGGATCGGTGGGAAATACGCCGGCGCGGTCGAGGATGTCGAGGATCATGCGTGCGATTTGGCGCAGGCCCTTGCCGTAGGTAAACTGTTTGCGCCCGTTGCGCGTCAGCATGCCCATGAAGGTCATCTTCAGGGCCACGCCGGAGGTCAGGTTGCCCAGCTTGTTTTTGAGTACGCCGGCGACCACGGGCGTGACCCCGCTGACCTTGTCCATCGCGTCACGAATCTCGGTGATGTGGAGGTTTTCGCTGGGACAGGCGCCGTCTCCGCCGAATTCCTCGATGGCGGCCTGCTCGTTGTCAGTGTACCACATTCGCCCCGGGGAAACGGGCTTTTCGCCCATGGGCTCGATGCCCTTGGCCAGGTACATCCGGAATGCCTGCATGGTAATTCGGCTGGCCCGGTCGCTGAGCCGCGTGTTGAGTTCGTCCTGAAGGCCCACAAGCTGCTCGACATCGCTGAGTCCCTCATAAAAATAGGGCTGGGCGAGGTTTTGCATATGCACGACGGGGACAAAACCGAGCGGGTTGGGGCCTTCGGCCGTCGGCCTGCGGTCCTCGTAGCGCTGCCAGGCATGGGGGCCGAGGATCTCGGTGATCTCGACCTGTCGCTGCCGGGCTCCGCCTGCGCGTCCGCGGAAAAACCGATTCAGAAAACCGGCGTCGTCGGCCGTCTGATTTTTGCACTGGGTAAAATGCTGCACGTAATAACGAATTTGTCGGTAATCGTCTTCTTCGAGGATCGGCAGTGCCCGCGGCGCCTCGATGAGGTCCAGGGCGATCATGGATGCCATTGTCAAAACGGAATGAAACGACGGATTGGAAACATCCTGCGGAACGGGGCGGCCCGGTGAGGGCCTTTGGAGACGTTCGTTCAGCCGTCCGCCCGGACGCACGATGCAGTCGGCAAAGCCGTACACCGCCCCGAGCACCGCCAAATCCTGGAAGAAGCCGGCGCCTCCGTTGGCCTCGAACACAGCCGTTATGATCGCTTCTATGTCTCTGCGTCGAGCCGCCTCGGAGGCCCTGCTGAGCAGGGTTACCCCCTTGCCGAAGAGAAAATCAACCATGGCGTTGATGCGCCAGGCAATGTCGTTTTCAATGACCACTTCTTTTCGCTGCAGGTCGGCTGCGCTGCGCCTGGCGGTGATGCCGGTTTGCGCATCGAAGACCTGACCGGTGATCCGCGCCGGCAGGCCCATCTCCTGGGCCTGGATGTAATACCGCGCGGATTCGGCCTCGGTCCCGTCCGGAGCCGCCGGCCGAACGTTGTCGATCATCGGGTTGCGGTAGTAGTCCCAAAGCCGACTGCAGCGGGCGCTGCGGCCGGGCAGGACCTCTTCGATCAGCCACTGCACGAATGATTCGCTGAGGGCGGCGTCCCCAAAGATGCCGAAATCAAAACTCATGGCTCTGCTCCTTTCCGTATGCCTGTTGTCCTGTATTCATTTTTTATGCCTCTCTGCCCTGGGCGCGGTGTTGCACAAACGCTTCGAAAATTCCGGGTTGCTAACCTGGCGCAAACGTTCTAAGTGCAGCGCGAAAAACGAGTAAAAATTTTTGAAAAATTCCGATTTTTTCCCCGGACCCCGTCGCGCAAACGGTTCGATGTGGACAACTGTTGTCGTTTTATTTTGCGCGGAATAAACCTCTGTAAGATGAAAAAGAGAAGGTTGTTTCAATGCATAAACGACCGATAAATATCTTGTTATTTTTCAAAATAAGACTATTTTTCCTTGCGATTCCGGTATAACCCGGTTAAAATTGATTCAAATAAAACGGGAGGGGAGAACCCGTGATTATTCACCAAAGGAGATTGCATTTCTTTCCGCCTGAGTTCGTCTATATAAAAAAGGAGGAAGGAAGAGATGCCGTTTGTGAGTGTGGAGGGATGTCGTCTTCAGACGCAGGAGATTGTGGGGGACTCCATCGCGTTTCAATCCGTCCTTGAAACCATTGCCATTGTCGCGCCGCGGACCTGCTGTGTAATCATCCAGGGGCCAACGGGGACCGGCAAAGAAATGGCGGCCCGCCGGATTCACGCGCTCAGCGACCGAGCGGGCAAGATGTTTATTCCCGTTGACTGCACGGCCCTGAGCGGAGCTCTTTTTGAAAGTCAGTTATTCGGGCATGTCAAAGGCGCTTTTACGGGTGCGATTTGCGATACGCTCGGCTTCTTCCGCGCCGCCGACGGGGGCACGATCTTTCTCGATGAAATCGGCGAAATGGAAACGGATCTCCAGGCCAAGCTGCTGCGCGTGCTGCAGGAAGGCCGCGTCACGCCGGTGGGCTCGGCCGTCGGCCATCCGGTCGATGTGCGGGTTTTGTGCGCTACGAATCGCGATCTCAAGCAGATGGTTCAAAAAGGGACGTTTCGTGCCGATCTGTATTTTCGGCTGAACGTGTACAAGATCGATCTGCCGCCCCTGCGCGAACGAAAAGGGGATATTCGAATACTCGCCGAGCATTTTCTCCGCAAACAGGCCGAGCTTTACGAGGAACCGCTCCGCTGCCTGAGCGAGGCGGCGGCGGCGATTCTTGAGGGCTATCACTGGCCGGGAAATGTCCGGGAACTGGCCAACGCGATGGAACATGCGCATATCGCCAGCCGCGGACGGGTTATTGAGCCGTCGGATCTGCCGATAGACATTTTGGAAGGCGATCTGCTGGCCGAGGGCGAACCGGAAGACGTATTTTATCCGTTTCAGCAGATCCAGAAGCGCATGATTCTGCTGGCCCTGAAGAAGGCCCGCGGCCGCAAGATGGCCGCCGCCCGGCTGCTGGGCATCGACCATCGCAAGCTGGATCGGCTGGTCGAAGAGTTCGGCCTGGAACCCACCTGGAAATAGCGACCGGCCGCGGTTTTCTGTTTTCCAGGCAATCGCACCCGTCCATCATTCTGTCCTGCAAACCTTTTTTCACCCGATCTGAAACGCTTCCGTGTCTGCGCGGTGATTGGGTAATTGTGTTACCATTCCGTAATCGGCACGTAACCGGCCGCTTCTTGCGGCTTTACAGACAACCGGCCGCAGAAGGATTTACAATATCCCCGCCTCTCGACGGTTGAGCCGGCTGGGACCCGCCTAAAAAATCAATTCCTAACTGCCCCTCTGCAAACGAGTAATAAATTTCTTCCCGCGTTTTTTTCCGCGCGGCACGGCCGTTGTTATATCCCTCTGTAGAAGTACGCGGAATGAAAACGAAAACGGAAACTCAGCCAACAGGAACAGGATTAGAAAAATGTGCCGTGTTTACTCAACAATCTTGATGATCGGAGCGGAAGACAAGGCCCACGCGCTGCATCAGCTTCCGGTCCGTCTGCTTCGAATGAATACCGGGCGCGACGCGGTGCAATGCCTCCGCACGGAGGCGGTCGATTCGGTTGTAAGCCGATGGGACCTGGTGGATATGCCCGACGGCCTGCTGCTGCGCCGCATTCTTGCCGCCCGGCCCAGGATACCGACGATTGCCCTGATCCAGCCGGGCAATCACCGGCAGGAGATCCAGGCCCGTTCGCTGGGTGTCACCGCCATCGTCAGCGAAGAAACCGACGGCGCGCATTTCCGCGAGATGCTTTGTCAGATTCTGCATATTGAGGAATACGCGACGCTGGCGGCCGCGGGTGCGGCGGACCGTTTTTTGTGAAAAGTCAATAGACGAAACCAATGATGGGTACAAACTTCTCATCTTTCTCCTCCACGCTGGGTGTGGGCGGCCGGTGATCAGGCAGCCAGACCCAGCCGAAGACAACCGCGGCACGGCCGCGATGCGATAGAAACGCTCTTTGATAGACTATACCGAAATCCAGGAAGCGGATAAACGTCTTCATCACCTTTCTCCTTACGTGCAGGGGACTCATCCCCCCTGCTCCGCTGGGTGCGGGCGGCCGGTGATCGGGTAGCCAGACCCAGTCGCAAAAAATCATCACGCAGAGCGTGATGCTGTGTATAAGAAAACGAGGAACCGAACGGGAGGATATGCCTATGGAACAGAACCGAAAACCCCTTTGACAGACTCCATGCTTCGGAGGAGGTAAACACCCATGTACTCAAGGGGCCGGCCGAAGATCACTGGCCGATGTTGGGCCGGCCCCCACCTTGAAACTGTCAAAACAGCGCCTCTTCGCAACCTGAGAAAAAAGTCAACAGTGGCCAACCCGTGAACCAAACGGAATGAACAGAAAAACAAAGGACTGGCCCGTGATCAGCGGAATGGAAAAATCATCAAAATAAAAAGAATTCGGATGCGGAGAAAAGAAAATGAAAACGTTAAATACAATCTGTGCTGTGCTGATTTTGGGGATATCGGCTGCCGCTGTGGGCGGATATTACATTCCGTCCAATGAAGAGATTGACAGTTGGAGCCAACAGTGGGTCGAGCCGGGTACCGTAAGTACCACGATGGATACTTCGTATGCCTTCGGCGCTGATTTCGACGCGGCGCTCAATGATGAGGAGTTTGCCGGCTTCTGGAAGGCGGCCTACGGAATCCAGTTCGCCACCAGTTTGGATCTTTCCGGTTATGACGGCTATCGGCTGGGCATCAAAAACACTCACCCGACAGATAGCGTAAGCGTCAATATCTTTACGAATGATGGCACAGGCTGGACATATGTCGAAAACGGATGGACGTGGATTGATCCCGGAGAATCTGCCTGGCTTACAATCGAAACGTCGCAATGGGGCGATCCCGCCGATATTCGAAAAATCGGTTTCCAGTATGGAACGAACGGTCCGAACAGCACGGAGACCTATAAAGGATCCTACATCAGTGTACAGTCTCTTCCTGAACCGGCAACGATGACGCTGCTGGCCCTCGGCGGCCTGCTGCTGCGGAAACGCAGATAACAATCACTATCGGGGCCGGCCGAAGATCACTGGCCGATTTTGGGTCGGCCCCTTTTTGAGACACTTGGAGCGGCCAGGGAAAGGAAAACGGTTAAAGAATCGGCCAAATAGTGAACCAAACGGAATGAGCGGAAAAAGAATGGAATGACCAGTGATCAATATTAGAAAATAAAAACCAATTTCGGAGGAAAGTACAATGAAACGTTTAATGACAATTTGTGCGGTATGGTTCATGGTGAATTGTATAGCTTCAGCCGCAGATGTCGCAGGATGGGATGCTTTTGTAATTCGTAACTCAAATTCAGGGGACATTGCACCGGTTATCAGCGACCATGAAAGTGGCGGAAAACTGTTCCAGATTACACTCGCCGGTCAAAAAGCCGGCTGGGGTACCAATCTTATAAACGGGATGACAATCGGGGATATTCAAGCCATCAGTATTACTCGTGACTCAAGCGTTGTCGGGTGGGGTCCATACATGAATTTCTGGATTACCGACGGCGAGGGCGGATATGCCGTTCTTTCCAATGAACCAAGCCATACCTCGGAATGGACTGGAAGCAGCGCATACGATACAACCTGGGATGTTTTGAAGAATGCAACTACTTGGGTCTATGAAGTCGACTCCACCGCAGGATTCAAACTGCCCAACGGCACAACCACCTACTCAAGCTTGCCTGCCGGTACGCCAAATCCGTTTACTTTTGAAGAATTCGCCAACTATATCATCGCCCCCCCTTCCAGTCATTGGGGCAGCACAGGCGCTCCGGATGATTTGAATGCCAGTACCTATACTGCATATGGTGCTAACTGGGTCTTTGGGGACACACAATCTAATTATCTCGATGGCTATTTGGTATCCAGCCCGACAGTTGTCCCCGAGCCGGCGACGATGGCGCTTCTGGCCCTCGGCGGCCTGCTGCTGCGGAAACGAAGATAACAATATCTATGGGGCCGGCCGAAGATCACTGGCCGATTTTGGGCCGGCCCCTTTTGGAGACACTTGGAGCGGCCAGGGAAAGGAAAACAGTCAAAGTCAAAGAATCGGCCAAATAGTGAACCAAACGGAATGAACAGAAAAGGAATGGAATGACCCGTGATTAACCAGTGAATCTAACGGAAACAAAAATCGACCAGTAACAAAAAAAAGAGGAAAGGAAAGTACAATGAAAAGCACAATGACAGTTTTTTTGGCAGCCGTAATCGTTATCGGAATGAGCACTTCCGTCCGGGCAGATGATAGCTGGCAGACAGTTAGCTGGAATAAGGTTGCGCTGGATACCCTTGTAAACGGCGCGGTCAGCTATGATAAAACAGGGGGTAATGTCGTCACGGCAGGAAACGCTTTTTACGATACCATCATGCCCAGCGGCTATCTGGGAACCCAAATTATCGGCGACGATGAAATA
>JAHDQI010000050.1 GCA_018433925.1 Phycisphaerae bacterium
TTGACAAGGCAACCCGTTTAGGATAATAAACAGAAAAGTATATAGGAAATACCCGAAAGCCAATCATCATGAATTGGACACGAAAAATCAGAAAATCCGCCACCGTCACCTTCCTGAATTGGGGGTGCCGGCTGGCCCGCAAAGGAAACCCAAAAACCCTGATCCGCCTGCGAAGAACCCTCCGCATCTTCGCCAAAACCGCCCTGCCGCTCCGGCGACAGCTTAGAAAAAACATCAAAGCCGCGGGCCTGCCCCCGGACAATCTGGTCAACCATTATTTTGAACGGGCCATCGACCAGATGATCATGCTCGCCGAGATCTTCCAGAACGGACCCGAAAGCGGCTGCCTGGACCAATTTCACCTCGATGATTCCTTCCGCTATCTCGAACAGGCCTTCGCCAAAGGCAAAGGAGCCATCTGCATTGCCCCCCACATCTGCGGCTACCCGGTCTTTGCCGGCGTTCTCTCCCGACGTATCCCCTGTGTGATCTTTGCCCGCAACAACAAAGACCGGCGAAAAATGCAGATCTCCGAAGCCGCCGTCAAAATGGCACAGGGAGAGCTGATCTATCCCCCCGATGGAGCCACCAAAGCCCAGCGCCTTCAGATCGCCCTCGATGTGCTGCGCAAAGGCCGGCTGCTCTTTCTTACCCCCGATACCCCCCGCAAGCCCCACGAAGGCACGGCCGTCACCCTCTTCGGCCGTCAGGCGTACTTCCCCACCGGCGTTTTCGTCATGTCGCTGCGGACCGGGGCCCCGGTAGTCCCCGCCTGGTGGTATGATAAGGATGGACTCTATCACACCCGCTTCAGCGAACCGATTGAACTGCCCCGCGGCGGCTCCCTCCGCGAAAAAACCGAGACCGCCATGAAAAAATGGGCCGCCCAAACCGATGCCTTCCTCCATGAGCATCCCGAAATGTGGTGGAACTGGCTCGACAAACGCTGGTCCCAAATCCTCACCCGGGATCGCCGATAAACCTGCCGCGTAA
>JAHDQI010000403.1 GCA_018433925.1 Phycisphaerae bacterium
CAAGCGGGATTCTTGAAAACCTCGGCACAGATACCAACGATGTAGAAAAAGAAATAATAGCCATTCAGGAGTCTATTCACCTGGAACACCACTCAGCCCACGAACCATTTTATTGCAATAAATACTTAAAACCCATTTCCCTGGCCGTTCTGATCGCCATGTTCAACCAATTGTCCGGAATCAACGCAATCCTGTATTACGCCCCAACTGTATTCAAAATGGCAGGGGCAGCCGCCGAAAGCGCAATGCTCCAATCGGCCCTGATCGGCTTAACGAACTTAGTGTTTACGATGCTCGCCTTGGCAATTATAGACCATTTGGGTCGCAAAAAACTAATGCTGGCCGGTTCCATCGGTTATATTATCAGCTTAGGGGCAACCGCAGCAGCATTTTACCATTTCGGGACCGATTTTACCCCATTAGGAGGAAAAATAGTTCTTGGAGCCATTGTGCTTTTCATTGCCGCCCATGCATTTGGTCAGGGTGCGGTCATCTGGGTCTTTATCAGTGAAATTTTCCCAAATCGGGTTCGTGCACGCGGCCAATCACTGGGGGCCTTTACACACTGGATCATGGCTGCAATAATATCGTGGACGTTTCCGTTCATTGCTGATGCTCTGGGAGCCGGCCATGTATTTCTATTCTATGCCGTAATGATGGTAGCTCAACTGGTTTGGGTTGTTTTCATAATGCCGGAGACAAAGGGAATTCCCCTCGAAGAAATCCAAAGGAATATGGGTATTGAATAGCACATTTTTCGCATTCAATCAAAGTAATCCTCCAACTCCCTATCTTTCCATTTTATCTAATGGATATACCATGTCAACTATGTTTCGATTTTGGAAATAATTCACTCCCCAAAGACCATTCTTTTTTACTTTTCAATAATGTCAATATAATGTAAAATAACTTGAAAAAGAATTTGTGCGTTTAATTGAAGGATAAATTATTCCGAATGAAAGTGGAGAATATGACTCCCCAACCATATATACCCAATAAACAAAAGTTTCTTCGACTTTATGAAACGCTTAAGCATTCTATTGAAAGCGGGGTTTATAAAGACGGACAAAAACTGCCAACAGAAATAGAGTTGGCGGACCAACATCATTTGTCCCGTCCTACCGTTGCAAAAGCCCTGGATATGCTCCGAAAAGAAGGCATGATCGAACGAATCAGCGGAATCGGAACATTTGTCCGCCTTCGGTCCAATACAGAGTTAAATAACTTCGGTCTTCTAATTCCCGGTCTTGGAGAAACCGAAATTTTTGAGTCAATCTGCGGACACATGTCCCACCTGGCTCAGCTCAAAAAGTTCAACCTGATCTGGAACGGCTCTATGCAGGAAGACGCCAGCATGCGAAGGGAACATATTGAACAGCTTGCCAACCATTACATTGAACAGCATATAGATGGCGTGTTTTTTACACCCCTCGAATTAACCTCTGAAAAAGATCCGGTTAATCAGAATATCGTTCGACTTTTTGACCAGGCGGGTATTCCGGTTATTCTGATGGACCGGGACATTGTTTCCTTTCCCCTGCGAAGCCGATATGATCTGGTTGGCGTCGACAATTTCCGCCTGGGCTATATTTTGACAAAACACCTCCTGGATCAGGGATGCAGAAAGATTAAATTTATCGCAAGGCCATACTCAGCCCCAACCGTTCAATTGCGAATCTTCGGCTTTCAGCAGGCATTACAAGAAGCACAAGTACACAGCTTTCCTGAAGACATCTTTATTGAAGACGTAGAAAGCCCTGATTTCACAGAACGCCTCCTGGCAAATACTGAACGGCCGGGAATTTTGTGTGCCAATGACACAACCGCCTCGCGTTTGATGTATGGCCTGACAAATCAGGGATATAAAATCCCGGAGGACGTAAAGGTTGCAGGGGTTGATGATATTAAATACGCCAATTATTTACGGGTTCCACTAACCACCTATAAACAACCATGTAAAGACATTGCCAAGGCGGCCGTGGATATGATGCTGAGTCGAATTGTCGAACCGAACCAAAAATCACGTACGGTTTATCTGGACGGCGAACTGATTATCCGGAAGTCCACCGGAAAATAATAATTCCTACAAACAGATTCACTGGAATCATAAGCTACCCGAACCACACCAATAGAAGCCCGGCCGGTTGAGCAATTTGACTGAAAAAAACACCCTTAATCAATCGCCATAACATCCAGTTCAGCCAGGGTTGCATAGTAATTGCCGCCGTGTTCATTCTGCGCTAC
This sequence comes from Phycisphaerae bacterium, assembly GCA_018433925.1. GTDB lineage: Bacteria > Planctomycetota > Phycisphaerae > Sedimentisphaerales > Anaerohalosphaeraceae > JAHDQI01. Next base: position 2,245 of record JAHDQI010000403.1, read on the forward strand.
AAGTTTTATAAATTTGGCTTTTTGAGGAGCAGAAAATAAAATGTTCTGCCAATTCGCCGAATTTTCCAATTGGCCTTTGCAGGCAAGCTGCCACTGTCCGGCCTCAAGCCCCAGATAACATTCATAATCTTTGATTCGTCCATTCTCCGAATTCTGCCGCCCCAAATAGTTGATACCCGTCAACGTATGAACGGTTCCAAGATCAACCCGAATTTCATGGGGCATCGGATCCTTTGTAGTTGTCCAGTTGGTATGCCAATAGGTCGAATCTTTTCCATCGATTGCCTTTTCAGCGTCTCCCTCTCCCGGCTGAATACTGTCTGCATATATAATTTTCCATTCCCTTTTATCCACCTCCACCCAGTTATAAAAGGGGTCCAACTGAAGTAAAACCGGCAATCCCCACAGCCCTTCTGCTGAAACGGCCTGGGCATACACCGCACCGGCCCGATCAAAAACCAGCGGCTCTTCATACACCTTCGCTTGAGAGCGATTCTCAATCCCATCAAACCAATACAAAATCCTTTGCGTATCAGCATACTTTATCCGGATCATCCTTGAATAATCCGGCTTTGGACCTGCTTGTTTCAATAACCGGTAGGCCTCAATTTCAGGAGCTTCCGGAATGGAGAACTTCTGACGTGCCTGCTTTGCCATTTTGCTCCTATTCCCGGTTGTAACCGGGCATAAAACATACCTCATTTGAACCGGCTCCACTTCAATTCGGTATTTTGCCATCGGTCCCGGGCCGCAGCTTGCACCGCCCAGCCCCATATGGACCGCATCTACACACAGTACAATCTCTGGCCGTGGCCGAACCTGATGAACATGCCTGACATTTATAAAATCAGCGGCTGTATTATGCAGGGCGCTCAGCGAATAATTTCCCCCCGTAATGATCATTAGTCCCTTACCGGAACGATCCGTAAGGGCCGCCCAGCGAACATCGGTCTTATTTCCATTTTCCTGGGGACGAACATACGCTTCATATTGCTCCGTCACAGACCCCCGGTACAAACCAATATCCGCACTCTCTTTTCGATCCACATAACTTTCATGCGGTCCTCTTCCAAACCAGGTAAATGTTTCGTATTCTTCTGACAGGAACATCTGCACACCGATTTTGGGAACCAGGGGCATCGGGCCGAACGGAACAATACTGTTTTGAACATCAATCCATCCATTCCCCATCACCGTAAACAGAGCAATCTGCTTAAATCCGAGATGGGCGCCGTGTTCAGATATACAATCGGTCGCAACCTGAATCTGAACAATTTTGTCGCTGACCCGATGAACCGTCAGCCCCTGAACACGATAAATCAACTCTGAAAGTCCGGCCTCCAGAAAACGGGCACGAAACCAGTTGTCATTATCGCCAAACGCCCGAAACAGGTTCAACTGAGGCCCCCGTCCCCGGGAAAGAATCTCCCTGCCGTGATACCGTAAACCGGAAAGTGTCCCGCTGTACCTGTTCCACACGGCCTCAAAATGCCGTCCCTTGACCAACACATATTCTTTCTCATCACAGACTTGCAGCGGTGGCATGGAATCCGGATTCATCTCCTCCGGTGCGGCCACCGGGTAGTCCAGGGCAAACTGAGCGTGGGCAACCTCCAAGCCTGCCTTCGCATAACATGTCTCCTTCGGTCGATAAAAACTGATATTCAAAAAATATTCGGCCCCCTCCCTGCATTTTGGTTTTTGAATTGACAACCCAACAATAATCGATTCACGCGGCGGCAGTTCTATCGGCTGAATCTCTCCGGCCTTTATGACAACCCCATCTTCATGAAGCATCCACCGTCCTCGAAATTGGTCCAGGTTGGTAAAACAATATTTGTTCTTGATCTTTATTTCAACCGTTTCGGATGTTGCCTTGACCAGGTCAAATCCCACGTACTGATAAACTCTCTTCACCTCACGCAATTTGGCGGTCACCTCTCGGTCCGGTCCAACCACACCATTGCAGCAGAAATTCCCATCATTGGGCTGATCGCCGTAATCACCGCCATAGGCAAAAAACCATTCCGGCGTCCCATCCGCATTCGTATGGCCTGTATATTTCCTTAGTCCCTGATCCACCCAGTCCCAGATACAGCCGCCGATCAAACGACGTCCGCTCTCAAATACATCCCAGTAGTCCCGGAGATTCCCGAGCGCATTACCCATTCCATGCGCATATTCACAAACAAAAAACGGCTTCGAAGAATCACTTTGGCCGACATGTGCCAGCCCCTCAACGGAAGGATACATGCAGCTGTCCACATCCGCGACTTCATTCATGCGTTCGTAATGGATCGGACGAGACGGATCAATTCGGCGAAGGGCTTCACGGCAGGCCCTGAAATTCCGTCCGGGTCCGGCTTCATTGCCCAGGGACCACATTACAACACTCGGATGATTTTTATCACGATGCACCATTCGTTCCACACGATCCACATGAGCACGCTCCCAGCCGGCAATATGAGCCAGAGATTCCTCCCCGTACCCCATCCCATGAGATTCAATATTCGCCTCATCAACAAGGTAAATCCCATAGAAATCACACAAGTCGTACCAGATTTCCTGATTTGGATAATGACAGGTGCGAACCGTATTAATATTATTCTGCTTCATCAATTCGAGATCTTTAATCATCGATTCCGTTTCAATTGCCTGCCCCCGGTCCGGATCGTGCTCGTGACGATTGACCCCCTTCAGCAAAACGTCCACACCACTGATGCAGAGCCGACTGTTTTTAATCTCAATCTTGCGAAAACCAACTTTGCACCCTCTGCATTCAAGTGTCCTGCCGGATGCATTTTTCAACTCCATAATCAATGTATATAAAGCAGGAGTTTCAGCAGTCCATTTGGCAGGATTATCAATCCGGGCCGTCATTTCCACTTCTTTTTCGTCGCCGGCGGCAATCCGAATAGTAGAGGTTCTGCAAAGAGGAGCACGAACCATTTTTCCGTCGGCATCCAGCAAATCGGCTTCGATACAGCCGGCAATCTCCTGCCCGGATAGATTTTTAATCCGTGCCTTTATGGTCAGCGAAGCGTCTCGGTAATGCTCATCCAGATCGCACTGCACAAAAAAGTCTCTCAGATAGACCGAGGGCGTTGAATATAGATACACATCCCGAAAAATACCGCTCAGCCGCCAGAAATCCTGATCTTCAAGATAACTCCCATCCGACCACCGATACACCTCAACAGCAAGCACGTTCTCGCCGGGCTTGAGGTACTCGGTAATGGTAAATTCAGCAGGCGTTCGGCTCCCCTGACTGTAGCCGACCTGTCGGCCGTTTACCCACAGGTAAAACGCCGAAGAGACTCCTCCAAACCGGATAAAGGTCTGCCGGTCTTTCCAGTCCGACGGAACCACAAAGGACCTTCGATAAGAGCCCACCGGGTTCGGCTCCTGAGAGGCCGTGTAGAAAGGAGGAACTGTATCCATAATATAGGGTGGTTTTCTCGGATGCGGAAATGAAATATTTACATAGATCGGCGTACCATACCCCTGGAGCTCCCAATTGGAGGGAACCGGGATTGTCGGCCAGGCGGTCACATCATATTCCGGTTTATAAAAATCCACCGGCCGAAGAGCGGGGCTTTTGACCCAGTGGAACTTCCAGTCCCCATTCAAAGAGACAAAATCCTTCGAAGCATACCGTTTCTTCACCAACTCATCAGGGGTTCGCCATGTGTAGGCCTCCACCGCTTCCGCCGCCCTGCGAAAAGAAAGCCCGGACGCACGAGCCGGTTCTTTGTGTATGGAAAAAACAGATTCATTCTCCCAGTCATTGTCTGCCGCGAATATCGCACCTGCCCAAAAACAGATTCCAAAAAGAAAAAACACGATTCGCTTCACAACCCCGGACACCATCTTTCGGAACATCGGCTCTCTTTCTCGTTAAAAAACTCTCAATACGTACATCGCAGTACAACCCTAAATATAAATATATTCTAAACGGGCAGTTTCCACTCGTCAAACGTATTCCTTGAAATCCATTCCGCAATCCGATTGGGGTTTAGAACGGATCAACCCTATCGTTCAAATCAGCAAGCTGCTCGCCTCTTTTCCGAACGGCGGTGAAACGGCTCCTGGTTCATCACCTCATTAAGTTTGACCCGCGGATCGCCACC
>JAHDQI010000320.1 GCA_018433925.1 Phycisphaerae bacterium
AATATCCGCCAGGCCGTTATGACCGCCGGCCGAGCCCCCCGCACGAAGACGAAGCCGGCCCGTCTCCAGCGCCGCGTCGTCCGTAATCACCAGCAGCCGATCCAGCGGCACTTTGTAAAAGCCCAAAATCGTCGCCACCGCCTGCCCGCTGCGATTCATAAACTCCTGCGGCTTGGCCAGCAGCAGCGGCTTGCCGGCCGTCTGCGCCTCGCCGACGCAGGCCCCGAACTTCTTCCGGCTGACCTCAACGCCAAGCCCGGAGGCCAGCTTGTCAACCACATCGAAACCCACATTATGCCGCGTGCCTCGATACGCCAGGCCGGGATTGCCCAGCCCCACTATCACCCAGCGCCCGCCGGACTGCGGCTCGCCGGCCGGCCCTTTCAAACGATTCAACAATTCCTGCCACTTTGCCGCCACGCCGGCCCCTCTCACTGGCCGACCGCGTTACTCGGCCGACGCGGGTTCCTCGCCTTCGCCCGCCCGTTCCGTAATCACTTCCGGGCCTTCCGGCATCTCCGCCTCTTCTTCTTCCGCGGCCGCCTTGACCTTCGGCAGGTGGCAGATGCAGATCATCGCGTCCGGATCCGTCTGAAGCGTCACCCCTTCCGGCAGCGATACATCCCGCGCATGAATCAGCTCGCCCAGCCCCAGGTCCTTGATCAGCACCGGGATCACCTCCGGAATCCGGCTGACCATGCACTCGACCTCCAAATGGTCCAGCCCCTGGTCGATCATCCCGCCGTCATGCGTGCCCTTGGCTGTCCCGCGAAGCTCAATCGGAACCTCCACAACCACCCGCTCGCTCAGGTCCACCCGGACCAGGTCCGCGTGAATCACATTTTTGCCCAGGTGATCGTACTGCAGATCCTTGACCAGCACCGTCGCCTTTCCGTCCGGCAGATCCATTTCAAAAATCCGGTGCCCGTGATGAAGGCCCTCCACAAAATCATGCCCATTCAGCGTAATGCTGACCGCCTCTTTTCCGTGACCGTACACCACCGCCGGAAGTCTGCCCTGGTCCCGAAGCCGGGCCGTTCGCCTCTTTCCCAACTGCTCGCGAAGTTCCGCCTGTAATACAAACGTCTCTGTCATAAGGTCCTCTCTGTGTTCACTGGGTCAGGCCGCCTCAACCCGGCGGCCGCCGACTTACTCTTTTCCGTTAAACATATTGCTGACGGATTGATTCATGTGAATCCGCCGGACCGCCTCGCCCAGCAATTCCGCCACGCTTAAGATTTTCAGGTTAACCAGGCCCCGGCACGAGGCGTTCATCGGAACCGTATCCGTCACAATCACTTCATCCAGGGGAGCGCTGCGCAGCCGATCGGCCGCCGGACCGGCCAGCACCCCGTGCGTCGCCCCGGCCACAATCGTACCGGCCCCCCGCTTCTTGAGCAGCTCGGCCGCCCCGCAAAGCGTCCCGGCCGTCGTAATCATATCATCCACCATCACAATGTTGCGCCCCTTGACCTCGCCGATGACCTCCTCGCAGGCCACCTCCGCACCGCTGAGCCGGCGCTTATGAATAATCGCAAGCTCCGCCCCCAGCGCCGTGGCGTATCGAGAGGCCATTTTCATATTCCCGATATCCGGGGCCACCACCGTCAGATTCTCAAACGTGCGGGCCTTTAAATACCGTACAATCACCGGCTCGGCCGTCAGGTTATCCACCGGAATATCAAAAAAGCCCTGAAGCTGATGGGCATGCAGGTCCATCGTCAGCAGCCGATCGGCCCCGGCCGTCGTAATCAGATTCGCCACCAGCTTGGCCGTGATCGGAACCCGGCCCTCGTCCTTGCGGTCCTGCCGGGCGTATCCGAAATAAGGAACCACCGCCGTGATCCGCGAGGCGCTGGCCCGACGCAGGCAATCCAGAAAGATCAGCAGCTCCACCAAATGTTCATCCACGGGATTGCATGTGGACTGCACCACGAAGCAATCCCGCCCGCGAACATCCGATTCGAGCTTGATAATCTTTTCCCCATCCGGAAATCGCCCGATCCGCACCTTGCCCGGCGGCATCTTCAAATAGTCGCAAATCGACTCGGCCAGTTGCGGATGACTGCTCCCGTTGAATACGATTGTCGGATGATGAATCATCTCGATCCGCCCTTCCTGTCGTCCTGAGTGGCCTGTTGCCGTATCTCCGTAAACACCGGCACGGTCTGCCCGTCAGCCAGCGACGTCCCGTCCTGCACATACGCGAACGGCCCGATCCGGCAGCCGGACCCGATCTCAACCCGCCCGCGAATGCACGTAAACGGCTCAATAACTGTATCCTGACCGATCTGGGCCCGGTCGTCAATCCACGTGTTCGGCGGATCGACAATCGTCACGCCCCCGGCCAGCAGACGCGACTGAATCCGCTGCTGCATGATCTTGCCCACCTGGGCAAGCTGCGCCCGGTTATTGACGCCCATCGCGTCCTCTTCCGCTACCGCCGTCACCGCCGTGGCCTTGTGGCCCCCGGCCAGCAAAACATGCAGCGCATCCGTCAGATAATACTCGTTTTTCGCGTTATCCGGGGTAATCCGCTCCAGCGCCTCCAGCAGCAGCGGAGTTTGATAGCAAAAATACCCCGTATTGACCTCCTGAATCTGCAACTGCTTTTCGTCGCAGTCGTTATGCTCAACGATGCCCTGGATATTCCCGTAAGCGTCCCGCGCGATCCGGCCGTACCCGCTCGCATCATGAAGTACCGCCGTGGCCACCGTCACCGCCGAGGATTCCGCAAGATGTTTATCGACAAGGGTTTGCAGCGTTTCCTTCCGGATCAGCGGCGCATCCCCGCACAAAATCAGCGTCTGCCCCGAAAAGCCCTCCAGATGCTCCCGGCAGCACATCACCGCATGACCCGTCCCCCGCTGCTCCGGCTGCTCTACGAAAACCAGATCTTTCTGGTCGCGATATCGCCCCTCGATTTCCTCCCGCCCGTACCCAACAACCACGTAAATCGCCTTTGTCCCCACGGCTCGGCAGGCATCAATCACATACTCAAGCATCGGACGGCCGCACACCTCATGCAGCACCTTAGGCAGACGGGTATTCATCCGGGTACTCTGCCCGGCCGCCAATACCACCGCCACTCGTTCCGATACTTGTCCCATTCGCTCTCTACTTTCTACTCTCTACTATCTACTCTCTAATACCCTACTACCCGGCCAGGACTCGAACCTGGAATCTGGGCACCAAAAGCCCATGTGTTGCCAATTACACCACCGGGTATCGACCGCTGCAAAAGGCACGTAACTCTTTAAACAGCAATAGGATAACAAATAAATACAAAATCCGCTTCTTCGGCGGCTGTTTTTCATGGAGGTCGCAGAATCCGCATGGAAAAACGGACCGACCGGGCTCTGCCAAGGGCTTGAACTGACCATGCTGCGATACCTGTCAGCCCCATTTTCAGCACTGAAAACCGGATTTCCCGGCCATCACGCCGCGTCGCTACCCCGTGCGGCAGAACATACAAGACGACTATACTACAAAATCCCTCCCCGTTTTCAAGTCCAAAATTTTCCCAAAATCAAAAATTTCCCCCCCGCCCCCTCCCGGCCCGGCCTCGAAATCGGCCCCGAGGATATTTGACAGCCGACGGCAGAACCGATATAGTCTTGCCCGCCGTGAAAAAAAGCAGCAAGTGAAAACAAGGATCGGATTCGAAAGCAATCGCAAAAAAAACGGAATAACACATGGTCTTTAGCTCGATTATTTTTTTGTGTTTCTTTCTGCCGATTGTACTGGCCGTCTATCATCTTCTCTTTCTGCCGATAACCCTCGGCAGCCAACGTAAACAATGGTACCGACTCGCAAATTGTTTCCTGTTTCTCTCCAGTCTCCTCTTCTACTTTTGGGGCGAACAGTTTTTGGTCTGGATTGTGCTGGCCTCCACCCTTATCGATTACGGCTGCGGTCTGCTGATCTCCGGCGGCGGGCCGCGTAAAAATCCCCCCCAACTGATCCCGAATACCCCCCGAACACGACGCCAGAAAATCGCCCTGATCGCCTCAATTGTCTCCAACTTGGCTTTCCTCGGCGTCTTCAAATATTTTAATTTCGGCATCGATACCCTCGCCGCCCTGCTCGAATCATTCGGCCTGGCCCACTCCCCCTTCGATCAGGTCATCCGAATCACCCTGCCCCTCGGCATCAGCTTCTATACCTTTCAGTCGATGAGCTACACCATCGATGTGTACCGCGGCCAGGTCCGGGCAACCCGAAATTTTATTGATTTCGCCTGCTACGTGGTCATGTTTCCCCAGCTTGTCGCCGGCCCTATTGTACGATACATCCACATCCACAATCAGCTCCTGCATCGAACGCTGTCCGTCGCGCAGTTCGCCTCCGGCGTCCGCCGATTCATCATCGGACTGGGCAAAAAAGTCCTCATCGCCAACACCGTCTCCGGACTGGCCGAAAACGTCTTCCGGCAGGCCCCCGAGCAATTGACCCCCGCCGTCGCCTGGGTCGCCGCCGCCGCCTTCGCGATTCAAATCTACTTCGATTTCTCCGGCTATTCCGACATGGCCATCGGACTGGGGCGAATGCTCGGCTTCGAGTTCAATGAAAACTTTAACTACCCCTATATCGCACGCTCCGTCAAAGACTTCTGGCGACGATGGCACATCTCCCTGTCCACCTGGTTTCGCGATTACCTCTACATCCCGCTCGGAGGCAGCCGAACCGCGCCCTGGCGAACCTGGCTGAACCTGGGCATCGTCTTTTTCCTGTGCGGCTTGTGGCACGGCGCAAGCTGGAATTTCGTGGTCTGGGGATTGTACCACGGGGCGTTCCTGATCCTCGAACGCACCGCGTTTCAAAAACTCCTCCGGCGGCTCCACCCGCTCCTCCAACACGCTTACCTCATCGTCGTCGTGCTGTGCGGCTGGGTATTTTTCGCCTCGGAAACCATCGCCGGGGCCTTCGCTTACCTCGGGGTGATGTTCGGACTGGCCGAGCCCTCCGCGCAGGCACAGTCCCTTTCCTGGTACCTGACTTCGGATGTCAAGGCCGCCCTGATCCTCGGCATCCTCTTTTCGGCCCCCGTCGCCGCATTCGCCGAAACCCTCCTGCCCGCCTCCGACGACCGCCCCTTTCGGCAAGCGCTGCGCGAGGGGCTGCGAACGGCCGTCATGGGATCGATTTTCCTGTTGTGCCTGATGAATTTATCGTCCGGCACGCACAACCCGTTTATTTACTTTCGCTTTTAAATATGAACAATCTCCAAAATCAATACAGGCCGCGCAAAATGGATGGGATGCTCATCCTGCTGTTTGTCGTCTCGATTTCCCTGCCTCTTCTCGGCTGCCTCCACACCCTCGTCGGCCCCGGCAAGCTGGACGAAAAACGAATCCTCGCCCGGCCCCCGAAACTCGGACAGGACCCCCTCCGGAAAATCCCCGAACTGTTCGAAGCGTTTTACAACGACCATTTCTTCATGCGATCCGCGCTGATCACAGGACACAACTGGCTCCGCTACAAATTCTCCAACGGCAGCTCCTTCGGCGAACTGCTCATCGGAAACGACGGCTGGCTCTATTACGCTAAAAAAAACATGATCCCCGATTTCCTCGGACAGGCGCCCCTGGCCCCCGATGAACTCCGCGCCATCCGGCATACCCTCGAACAGAGGCAACAGCTTCTGTCCGAAAAGGGCATCCATTTCATGGCCGTCGTCGCCCCCAACAAAATGTCCGTCTACCCCGAACACCTGCCCGACCACATCCGAAAATTCCCCGGCACAACCCGACTCGATCAGCTATCCGCATACCTGCGAGACCATGAATCGCTGGTCTTTGTGGACCTCCGCCAGGCCCTCCTCACCGCCAAAGCCGAGGCCCTCTTATACCATCCCAAAGACACCCACTGGAACGACGGCGGCGGACTGGCCGCTTATCAGGAAATCTGCCGGCGCCTGCGGCCATGGATCCCACGCATCGAACCCGCCCAGAGAAACGACTTCCGGGCCGTCAGAAAACCCTACACCGGAGACCTGGCCCTCCTCTCCGGGCTCGGCGACGACCTGGCCGAGGAAACCGTCTTCCTCGAACCCATCCGAAAACGCACCGCCCAAAAAACCGAATTTCAGCTCCCCCGCCAATACCCCTGGCCCAGGCACATCGACCCGGACAGCCAAACCATGTACCGCAACGAAAACGCCGACCTGCGGCTGCTCTGCTTCATCGATTCCTTCGGAGACCACGGCAGTTTCCGCCAGTACCTCAGCGAGCATTTCAAGGAATCCTTTTTTGTCCCCGCCCATCCGACCATCGACATGCTCGAACGGCTGACAGAGAAGCTTCAGCCCGATATCGTCATCTATGAGTTTGTCGAGCGAAACCTCGAAAAAAACCTCCCCCCGCAGCCCTGATCCAAAACCAATCCCCCCAAAATCCCCCAAACGGCAATGGATTCAAGTGCCGGATACGTCCCATGGAATCGCATAATTATTTTCAGAAATCCTGATAAACTTCTCACAGGGGCAAACGATCAGCCCCGGGGCAATCTTCAGTTTCGGATAGGTTTTGCGGAACGCAGTGATACCCCTGGTGTCCTTTGAAGTCGGATTGCTGGTCAGTTTGATTTCGATGGGAAAAAAAGTCCCGTTTTGTTCCAGGAGCAAATCAACTTCAGAAGCCCCGTGACTTCGCCAGTGATACAGGCCCAGGGGAGGCAGGGAGTCGGCCAGTTTCCTGATTTCATTGATAACGGCCGTTTCAAAAAGGGCTCCCGTCATAGGATGGCCTCCCAGGGCGGAATGCGAAGAGATCATGTTTAAGGTACACGCCAATCCCGTGTCGGCAATATAACCCTTTGGTTTATTACTGATACGCTTGACTGTATTACCGGAGTAAGCCGGAATTTCAAACCATTGAAAGGTGGCCTGAAGAATACGAAGCCACCGCTTAGCAGTTTGAGGGGTAATGTCAATGTCTCGGCCCAACTGAGAATAATTAACTTCCTGGGCAGTCAGCGCAGAGACCAGTTGAGTGAATTTCCCCAAATCTTCCAGGGCAGTCAGATCCGAGATCATGCGGACATCACGCTCAAGATAGGTTTGCATATAACCGCGGTAATAGGGCGGGATAAGGTCTAAATCAATAGAATCGGCTTTCGGCAGCCATCCTCTCCAAATTTGTTCATAAACGGTTCGGCTTGCAGGCAACCGCGAGGGGGGATGGTTGATAAGAACAGCGGGATCTGCAAGCCATCGCTCTAACCAGTGGTGTGCGGGGATTTGCTCCGCGATTTCAGCAAGACAAAAACCAGACAAATGAATAAAAACGGCACGTCCGGCAAGACTTTCTGCCAGATGTTTCATGACAGACCATTGCTGCGAACCGGTCAGGACATACTGAAACGGTTTGTGCGCAGAGTGATCGACGCGGCGTTTAATGGCCGCCGTCAAAATGGGGGCATACTGTATTTCATCCAGAATCAGGGGGCAGGGGTGATTATCCAAAAACACGTCAGGGTCCGCTTTGGCGCCTCCTACATCGGTGACCGGATCAAAAACAACCGTTTCAATGTCAGGAAAAACGTGCCGGAGCAGCGTACTTTTGCCGACCTGCCTTGCCCCGGAAATAACAACCACCGGAAAGTTTTCTGTTAGCTTCTTCAGTTGTTTGGTAATAATTCGTTCTTTATACATATCTCGAAATATAATGATCCAATCACTAAATATCAAGGAATTATTCATAAAATAACCGAAAAAATTTCCAAAGAAATGGCTGAGAAAGAGGCCTTCCTGCCGTCCGACAATATCTCTTTTAACTATATTATATATAGACACTTACAACTCAACCAGCCATCCCTTTCAGGCGGCCCGGGTCGGTTCAGCTCCAATCCGTCGTTTGGGACCTCTGGTCTTACCCCTTGACAAGGCAACCCGTTTAGGATAATAAACAGAAAAGT
>JAHDQI010000026.1 GCA_018433925.1 Phycisphaerae bacterium
AAAACCCACAACAGCCGAGAAAACAGTGGTAGGGTGGGCTCTTAGCCCACCGGCTTACGAAGGGCCGGCACCGAAAGGGGAGAGGGCGCATAAATCAACAACCGCCAAGAAAAAACTCTCCCCCTGCCAAGGGGGAGTACCCGAAGGGGGAGGGGGTTTTTAAAATCAGTTTCCGCCGAAGGTGGTTTCCTTATTTTTTTCTCTCGGCAGCATTAAAACGCTGGCAAAACTCGGAAAAAACAGGAGAAAAACCGGCAATTTTTGGACAAAAAGCGGACAAAACAGAACAAAGAGCGGACAAAAAAGGAAAAGAAACGGACAAACTCGGCATCAGGAATAATACCTACAAAACCACCAAAAAACTGCGTTTCCAGCCCAAAAATGGCGTTTTTAGGGGTTTTCGCTTTTATTTCAGTTCGTGACCCTGGCCCGGCACGACAAACAGGGCATTCGCGGGATGGTTTAGCATGGCTTACTTCCCGACGCAGAATCGGGAAAAGATTTGATCGAGTACGGTTTCGGCAACATCTTCTCGTTCGATGCCTCCGAGGCGTGTCCAGGCCGCTCGGAGCATCATGGCGGCAATCTCCTCATTTCGCTGCCGGATTTCGGCCTCGGCCTCGGCCAGTTCCGCGGCCGCGTCCGTAAGAATCTGCCGATGTCGCCGGTTGATGGCGATTCGCTGATCGGCCCCCTCGGTGTTTGGTTCCGAACCGGCCAAAGTGTCTCGCAGCGCCGTTTTCAGTGATGTCAATCCCCGGCCGGTATGGGCGCTGACCGGCAGAAACTCGCATCCAAACGCCTGCCGAAGCCGCCGAAGACGCCCGGCCTCCGCCGCGGTCTCCACGCGGTCGCATTGAGCCGCCACAGCCAGCGGCCGCTGATGCGCCAACAGCGAATAGATCGCCTGGTCCTCGGAGAGGTTGTCTTTCGACAGATCCACGCAGAACAGCACGGCATCGGCCCCGGCCAGAGCCGATCGCGCGGCCTGCTGGGCCAGCTCGTCCAGCGGATCCTCCGGACAGGGCCCCTCGGCCAGCCCGGCGCAGTCAAACAGGACACAGTCCAGCCCCTCCAGCGAAAGAATCTCCGCCAGCACATCCCGTGTCGTAGCCCGGCGCCCGGAGACCATGCTTCGGCCGCGGCCGAGCAGGGCGTTGACCAAAGTGCTCTTACCGGCGTTGACGGCCCCGGCAATACCGGCACAGGGCAGGTCGATCATGCGTTCGTACCGGATGGCGGTATCGAGAAGGTTCGTGAGCCGGGCGGTGATGGCCAGAAGCGCATCGGCGGCCTGTTCGGGAGCGATCAGGGTGATCTCTTCGTCGGCAAAGTCCAGGCCGGCCTCGATGCGGCTGAGGACGTCGAGGATTTCCCGGCGGATTTCGGCGATGGCTTCAGAGAGGTTTCCGGCCAGCAGTTTCTCGGCCGCCGCAACCTGGGCGGCGCTGGCTCCGCTGACGATCTGGGCGACGGATTCGGCCTGCGTCAGATCCATCCGGCCGTTGAGATAGGCCCGCCATGTGAATTCGCCCGGTTGTGCCTGCCGGGCCCCGCTCAGCAGAATTTCGAGCACCGCCTGAATGACGCATCCGGCGGCCGGGATATGCAGTTCGGCCATATCCTGACCCGTATAGGAGTGCGGAGCAATGAACGAGTAGACGACAACCGGCAGCGAAAGTCCCTTGACCTCCAGCGTGCCGCGGCCAAGGCGTCTCCGGCCGCCCGCGAGGCAGCCGGGAAAAAGCTTGCCAAGCAGCCCAAATGTCCCCGCTCCCGAAAGACGCACAATCGAGACGGCCGCGGTCTGCGGCCGAGGAGCCGCACTGCTGAGCGCAACAATGGTATCGTCAAGGTTCATCATGGAACTGCGTATATCGCCTTCCCGGCCGATGGAAAGAATCCCCGCTCACGCGGAAAGCGGACTGGTTGCCCGGAACCTACCGGTATTCCCGGAAGAAGGGTTTGGGTTTTTTCTTCTTAACCTTGCCTCCGGTTTTACTGGTGACGGGCACAAGCCGTTTTTCCCGCTCGGCTTCCTGTTCCTTCAGGTGCTTGCGGATGACATACTGCTCGATGACGCCGGCTCCGATACTGGACATGATGTACAGGTTCACGCCGGACGGCCCGTTGTAGAGCATGACCGGGAACAGCAGCGGCATCATAATCATCATGATCTTCTGCTGCTGGGCCAGTTCAGGACGGGATGGATCGGCGGCCTGGGTCTGGGGCATCAGTTTCTGCTGAAGGTACATAACCCCCCCCATTAGCAGCGGCAGGACATTGAGCGCATCAATATGCATGCCCACCAGGGGAATAGTAAAGCCGCTTTTGCCGAATCGGATAAGCGCGTCCGGCGCCGACAGGTCGGTAATCCAGAACGGCAGAAAGCCGGCGCCGCGCAGATCAATGCTTGTGTAGACCGCCGTCCACAGGGCGATCCAGACCGGCATCTGCAGGAACATCGGGATCATGCCGACCATCGGAGAAAACTGGGTCATCCCCGCCTGCTGATAGACTTCAGCCATTCGCTGCTGCATCTCCCGCGGGCTGCCTTTGTATTTTTTCTGGACTTCCTGGAGTTTGGGACCGAGCTTCTGGACCTTCATCATAGTGACCTGGCTTTTCTTGGTCACCGGATGCATAAGCAGCCGCATGAGGAAGACCAGGAACATGATGACCACCCCGTAGTTGCCCCACGGCCCCATCAGTTGATAGAGGGTCGTCATCAGCCACATGATCCCGAAGGCCAGCGGCTGGGTAATAAAGGCCGGACAGCAGCAGCAGCTCCGCATGGCGAAGGTCTGAAAATAGGCATACGTCCGGTAGGTCTCATTTTTGTCAAAGAGAGGTTTGTCCTTGGGCCCGAGGAAGATTTCAAAGGCCAGGGTCTGACGGCTTTCTTCGGCCCCGGCCCCGGCCAGGTGAACCGGGCTGCTTTGCAGGCGATAGCTTCCGGCGGCCTGTTCGGAGGGCTTGCGTGCGCAGAGGTTTTTGTCGAGGTATTCGGCCTCGAGGAAGGAGACCGCTCCCTTTTCAAGCGGACGAACAATAGCGGCGAAGTATTTATTGGCGGAAGCGGCCCAGAGAAAGTCGGCGTCGGGGTTTTTGGCTTCCATCTGCAGGGCCTTTTGGGGAGGATCGCTTCGGGTCAGGTGTTTAAACAGGCCGGTCATCTGTTCGATGAAAAGAGCGAATCCCGTTTTGTCGTCCGGGCAGTGGATGGTTTTGGTGAAGTTTCGCAGTTCGGGATAGCCAAGGGCACGGGTTTCAATCGCTTGCGGCTCTCGATAGGCGGCAAAGACCTTTCGCCCGTCCATACGGACATCTTCTTTTGTCATGGCGCCTGTGCCCTGCATTTCGAGACGGGTTTGAATGTCGAGGCCGGTCAGATTTTCGACGGTCATTTCGCAGGCCAGGTCGTAGCTTCCGGGCTGGATGCGATAGGTCTTCAGCAGCCGGATCTGCGGGTCGTCCAGGACCTGCCGGCCCTCTTCGACGGAGACCTCGCCAAGCAGCGCTTCGAAACAGGCGATGTTTCGATCGTGGCTGACAAGCGTCCAGTTCAGTCTGTGCAGCGGGAAGGATTGCGAGGGAAAGGCGTCGTGCTGCAGTTCGGCGACGCGAAAGCCCCGGCTGGCCAGGGAGTAAACAATCGAGTCGGACGTGATCGGCCCCAACAGGACGAACGGCTGCGGATTGTCCGGGTCGCGGTCATCAAACTCGCTGAGGGTGACGGTTTTGACAGCGGCCCCCCGCGTGGTCAGTTCAATCTGAAACTTGTACTTGTCCGGGTCTTTCATCCGGCGGCAGGACTCGTAGAGGGCGCCGAGGGTGACGGTTTGTTCGGGGCCGCTGACGGCCGAAAGTGTGGTAAAGGCCGATTCAAAAGCCGGCGCCGCATCCTGCGGACTGGGGGATTGATCCGGCTCGGGGGCGTCTATCGGCTGGGGCCGGGCGGCGGGCGGCTCTTCGGCCACGGCCGCCAGCGGCAGAATCCGGCCGTCCGGGCGACACGGACCGCATGAAAAAAGGCCCGTATTCCAAACCCGGACCAGGCAAAAACCGACAAAGAGAAGGACACACGTCCAAACGATTGATTTATATTTCATGCTCTGTCCTTATTCTAAAACCTCCGGCTCTCTCCGCATCGGATTACACCTGTCTGTGCCTGGCTGCTATCGTCCGTCGGCCAGACGGTCTCCCTCAAAATTGTCCAGTTCGCTGACAGCATATATTTTTTCAGCGGCGGCTTTGTAGTCGTATTCGAGCCGTACAAAATGCACTTCGTTTTCCTCAATGTAGACGTAACTGGCCCGGTTGTCGCGGTCGCGGGGCTGGCCGACGGAGCCGACGTTGATAATCGCTTTTTCGTCGGGGATGATCGGGTATTTGCCGCCGAGTTCATCCGGGCTGTAAAAATCAGGGTCCTCCAGAAACACGCCCGGCAGATGGGTGTGCCCCACAAAACAGATATGCTGAGTTCGCTCAAAGAGGGCCGTGATCTTGGTCGAGGTGGTATAGACATCGTCCGGGAAGATGTATTCGTTGATCGGCCGGCGCGGGGAGGCATGAACAAAATCGAGATGGGCATTGACATCGGCCATTTTCATCTTCATGGTCCATCGCATCCGCTGGCGTCCGAGGTAATTCCACCGCCGGGCGCGCTTGTCGGGGTCGGGTTCTTCTTCGAGGGTTCGGCGGGTCCAGTAGGAGGCCGCCTCGGCGCCGGTATTGAAGTTGGTCGGCTCAAACAGCACGGCGTAGTCATGGTTTCCCTGTACACTGTTTTTCGTTTTCTCGATGACCAGATCGAGGCATTCCTTTGGGTTGGCCCCGTAGCCGACGACATCGCCCAGACAATAAATGGTCTCGATGCCGCGCTGCTCGATGTCTTTGAAGACCGTCGTCAACGCCTCGATATTCGAGTGGATATCGCTGATTATGGCAAACATGAGTTTTATTAAAAAAATGTCCTGAATAATGGTTTTTTTTGTTATTATCCCGCCGGCGGTTCCAGCGGGCCCAGACAACAAATAAAAAAACTCCGTACTCTATTATTTCTAAAGGAACCTGATGAAAAAAACCTTATATCACAACAACGGCCCCGATTCCAGCAAAACCTGTCCGCCAAAACCACATTTCCATACTTTCGGACGCCTCTACAAATGAAGACGGTCTCGGACGGGGATCGTTTCCTTCTTTTTATAGTAAGTCCTTATTTTTCAAGGCCTCACGCAGGGCAACCATGCCGGCTGGGGTAATATTATGCTTTTGATGGGCCTTGGCGATGACCCCGGCCGCAAGCGGTCCGGCCGACGCCGGGCAGAGCAATTCCAGACCCTCTGCGTCCAGCCAGCTCCCACGAAAAAGGATCAGGTTTATCATAAACACGGAAATCCGCCGAATCCCACCCGGCGGCAGCCCTTCGAGATCGAACGGCAGAGCGGAGGTGACGGATTCATAAGAAGATGGCCCATAAAGCCCAAGCATGGCGGTGTTATCGGACAAATCAATGGCCGTTGTCTGGCCGTCCAAGGCCTGGGCGGTCTGTTGAAGCTCCTTTAAAAGGTTCTGATCTTGGCTGGGGAGCGTTAAAATCACGATTTCACCGAGAATTTTTCCGATTCGCAAGCGGAGCGATTTTGAGGGGTCATTTTTTTCGGCCCAGCACCAGCGGCCTTCGACGATCGCTGTTTCCGGGACCAGTCCGGTTTCGGAGACAACCTGTTCAGCGGCTGGGCCTTTAATGCTGATGCGTCCAAAGCTGCTCAGGTCGATTGCCGCGCACTGATTCTGGAGGGCCGTCTGCTCGGACTGCGGACAGCCGAAGTCGCGGGGAAGCTGCCAGCCGTCAAATTCCTCAAAGGCGGCTCCCAAACGTTGATGAACCTGCTGAAATGGGCTGATTTTGGCCATAGTTCCTTATTTTTTTAACAATTTTTACAATCCCCACGGGGAAGCGAAGGTTCTGCTTTATACCAGAAAAGCCCCGTCCTGCCAAAGAAAAAAGATACTGAATCGCCGGGGGGTTCGGCCGGGAAGGATAAAAAAGGGATTTGGCATGGTTCGGGGCGGCTGTTATAATGCCCCGACTGCGGACTGAAGAGTCCGAAACTGACTTTTTCACAGGAGAACCCCTCTGGTGCAGATGACATTGCTTGAAACGCACGGCCTGATCAAGAAGTATTCCGGCCGGACTGTTGTAGACGAAGTGAATATTGCGGTGGCCCAGCGGTCTATCGTGGGGCTGCTCGGCCGTAACGGGGCCGGCAAAACCACGACATTCCGGATGGTGATGGGCATGATTGTACCCGATGGCGGCCAGGTGATCTTTGAAGGGCAGGATGTGACCCGGCTGCCGATGTTCAAGCGGGCCCGGCTGGGGATGGGGTATCTCTCGCAGGAGCCAAGCGTCTTTCAGCGAATGACCGTGGAGGAGAACCTGCTGGCAATCCTGGAGACGATGGTCCTCAGCAAAAGCCGGCGGCGGCAGCGGGCGCACGACCTGATCGAACGATTCGGCCTCGAAGAGGTCATCGGCAGCCAGGCGCGGTTTCTTTCCGGCGGCGAGCGGCGTAAACTGGAGATCGCCCGCGCTATGGTGACCAATCCCTCGCTGATTTTGCTCGATGAGCCGTTCAGCGGCGTCGATCCGATTGCCGTTGAAGAGCTGCAGGGCGAAATCCGCCGGCTGGTGGCTTCGGGCGTAAGTGTTTTGATTACCGATCACAATGTGGAACGCACGCTGGAGGTTTCGGACAAGGCCTACATCATCGATCATGGCAAAGTCATTGCCGAAGGCGCCCCGCGCGACATCATTCAGAATGAACTGGTGCGCAAAAGCTACCTGGGCCAGACCTTCCGCGGCGATGAATTTGACAAACCCGGCAAAACCTGGCTGGGATAACGGAGCAGAATGATGACGGATTATGAATGCAAAATGACGCGATTTCCGGAGCCGGTGCTGGGTAAGAAAGCCCGGCCGATTGAGGTGATTGACGAGTCGATTCGGGCGCTGGCCGAGCGGATGAAGGAGATTATGGTAGACAATAAAGGTGTGGGGCTTGCCGGGCCGCAGGCGGGAGTGGATCTGCGGATTTTCGTGGTTTCCACCGACGGCACCCGGGAAAACGCCAAGGTGTATATCAATCCGAAGATTGAACCGGGCGGCGGGCTGACGGAGAACGAGGAGGGCTGTCTTTCGCTGCCGGGCATCTGGGGCAAGATCAAACGCTATAAAAAGTGCACCGTTACGGCCACGGACCTGGACGGCAACGAATTTACCGAGGAGGGCGAGGGGCTTTTAGCCCGTGCTTTTCAGCATGAATACGATCACCTCGAAGGCATTATGATAAAGGACCGGCTCAGCGCCGCCGCCAAACTCCGCGCCCGCAGGCAACTGCGAAAATTGCAGGCCGAATCTTCCGGGCCGGGTGAATAAATCGCGATGAAAATTCTGTCACACGGCATTGATCTGGTCGAGTTCGGCCGTCTTGAACGGATGCTTGACAAGCACGGACAGCGGATGCTGGACCGGGTCTTTACCGCCCGCGAGCAGGCCGACGCCGAACGGGTCCGCAACCGAATCGAACGGCTAGCCGGCCGGTTTGCCGCCAAGGAGGCCGTGATGAAGCTGGTGGGCACCGGTTGGCGAGACGGGGTCGGCTGGACGGATGTGGAGGTGGTTAACAACGCCCTCGGGCAGCCGCTGGTTCACGTTTCGGGGCGGATCGGAGAACTGGCCGAGCAGAAGGGCATCGAACAGATCACAATCAGTATTACGCACACCGACCGGTTCGCCATCGCCTCGGCCGTTGCGCTGGCGGAGCTGACTTCAACACCGGATCGAGAGGGCCATTGAATCCCATGACAAATTCTGGTAGGATCAGCCGGATGGAAGAGCAGAAAACGATCTTACTGGCTCACGGCGGCGGAGGCCGCCTCATGGAAGACCTTATCCGGCGCGTGATTGTGCCCCGGTTCGGCGACGGCGGCGGGCCGCTGAACGATTCGGCTTTGGTGAATTTGCCGGGCGGGGCAATCAGTTTTACAACGGACAGCTTCGTGGTTCAGCCGCTCTTTTTCCCCGGCGGGGATATCGGCAAGCTGGCCGTCTGCGGGACGGTCAACGATCTGGCTGTGGCGGGGGCAAAGCCGGCGGCCCTGAGCATGGGGCTGATTATCGAGGAGGGATTCGCCTTTGCGGATTTGGAAACGATCCTTTCCAGCGCAGCCGGCGCCGCGGTCGCGGCCGGGGTGCGGATTGTCACCGGCGATACGAAAGTTGTGGAAAAAGGGGCGGCCGACGGGGTGTTTATCAATACGGCCGGGGTTGGGGTTCAAATTGAAAACGCTCAGATCGGATTTGACCGAATTGCCCCCGGCGACCGGATTTTGATCAACGGCACGCTCGGCGATCACGGAATGACAATTATGTCCAAACGAAAAGAAATCGCTTTTGATTCGCCGATGCAAAGCGACTGCGCCCCGCTCAACGGGCTGACGGAGGCCCTGCTGGACGCCTGCGGCACGGAAATCAAATTCATGCGAGACCCCACACGCGGGGGCCTGGCCGCTACGCTCAACGAGATTGCCTCGGCGGCGCAGGTAAGCGTGGAGATTGAAGAAACGCGACTGCCGATTCGGCCGGCGGTGCGCGGAGCCGCGGAGCTGCTGGGCTTTGACCTGCTGAATGTCGCCAATGAGGGCAAGGTTGCGGTGGTGGTCTCGCAGGCAGCCGCGCAAAAGGCCCTGGATGTTTGCCGGGACCATCCGCTGGGGACGGAGGGGGCTTTGATTGGCACAGTCACCGCCGCGGGCGGGCGGCCGCTGGTCGAACTGCTGACCGGAATCGGCGGCCGGAGGATCGTTCAGATGCCTTACGGCCGCGATCTGCCGAGGATTTGCTGATGCATGAAACAATGGTCGCAGAAAGTATCCTTCGGGCGATAACCGAACAGGCCGAGAAGGTCGGAACCCGACCGATCAGCGCGGTGATCTCCTGCGGGCAGTTTAATACGCTCAACGATGAAATCATGCGGTTTGCCTTTGAGACGGCTGCGGCCGGGACTGTCTGTGAAGGCATGCGCCTGAAAATCAGGCACATCCCGCTGCGGGCCGCCTGCCGTAAGTGTAATACAGTATTTGAGTTTGATGTATACAAGCCCAACTGCACGCAGTGCGGTTCGCAGGAATCGCAGATTCAGCCCGATGCGCCGCTGCTGCTGGAAGAAATCGAATTTGAGGAGCCGCAATGAAAGTGTCATTAGGTCAGAAAATCCTGAGCCGCAACGAGGAATGCGCCAGTCAAAATCGCGACTTCTTCAATAAGCATAAGATCGTGTGTCTGAATGTAATCTCCTCACCGGGTGCGGGCAAGACCTCGCTGCTGGTGCGGACGATTACAGACCTCAGGGAGCGTTTGCAGATCGGCGTGATCGAGGGCGACATTGAGACCGACAACGATGCGCAGAAAATTCTGGCCGCCGGGGCGCAGGCCTTTCAGATCCAGACCAAAGGCGCCTGCCACCTGTCGGCCGAGCAGGTCTATAACGCCCTGAAGATGATTGACGCCGAGAAAATGAACCTGATCTTTATTGAAAACGTCGGCAATCTCGTTTGTCCGTCGGCTTTTGATCTGGGCGAGGGCCGGCGGGTGGTGATCCTGTCGGTGCCCGAAGGCGATGACAAGCCCGCCAAGTATCCCGGAACCTTCGCCGGGGCCTCGGTGGTGCTGATTAACAAGATCGATCTGATCGAGCACCTGGATTTCAACCTCCAGCGCGTTCTGGCCGATATTCACACGGTCAATCCCAACGCGAAAATCTTTCAGCTTTCGGCCAAAACCGGCCAGGGCATGGAGGCCTGGTACGACTGGCTGAAGGAACAGATTGAAACGTGATCTGTCCGCTGTTATAATGTCCGTTTTGTTATCGATTCTTTGAAGGGAACCAGATGGATTCTTTTGCCTATCGGGATGGCAAATTGTTTGCCGAAGAGGTGGCGGTCGAGGTGATTGCCCAGGCGGTGGGCACACCGGTGTATATTTACAGCAAGGCGACGTTTCTGGATCATCTGAAAAAGATTCAAACCGCCTACGCGGCAATTGACACCACCGTTTGTTATTCGGTCAAGGCCTGCGGTAACATCCATATCCTGCGGGCGCTGGCCGAGGCGGGCAGCGGCTTTGACATTGTCAGCGGGGGCGAACTGTACCGCGCGCAGCAGGCGGGAGCCGATCCGGCCAAGATCGTCTTTGCCGGGGTGGGCAAGACGGACAAAGAGATTCTTGAGGCGCTGGAGGCGGGCATCGGCTATTTCAATATCGAATCCGAGGCGGAACTGCAAAACCTGATCAAGTTGTGCAAAGACCACGGCAGAAAAACCCGCGCCGCCCTGCGGGTGAATCCGGATATCAAATACGATTCGCACAGGCACATTACCACCGGCGTGAAAGAAACGAAGTTTGGTGTGGATATCGAGCGGGCGCAGCAGATTTTTTCGGAATACGCCGGCAATGGAGTCGTGGAGATGTCGGCGATTCATGTACACCTCGGCTCCGGCGGCAAAACGATTGATCCGTATGTCAATTACGTCAAAAAAGTGCTCCCGCTGGTCCAGGCGCTTCGCAGCGCGGGGCATACGATTGACACGCTGGACTTGGGCGGCGGGTACGGGGCCGATTATGAAAGTGACACGGTGCCGTCGGCGGCTGACTACGCGGCCGGGATTGTGCCGCTGCTGAAGAAAGCCAACCTGAAGCTGATTCTCGAACCGGGCAAGAGCATCATCGCCAACGCGGCCATCCTGCTGACGCGGACGGTCTTCCGCAAGACCGGAGGACAGAAGACGTTTGTGATTGTCGATGCGGGCATGAATGACTTGATTCGCCCGTGCCTGTATGAGGCGTTTCACTTTATCTGGCCGGCCGCGGTGCCGGAAAAGCTGGTGCCGCCGAGCAGGCAGAAGGAACTGGCCCTGCCCGGTACGGAAAAGGTGGATGTGGTCGGGCCGATCTGCGAGGGGACGGACTTTTTCGCCAAGGATCGGCTGCTGCCGCCCGTGGAGCGAGGCGACCTGATCGCGATTTTCACGGCCGGGGCCTATGGGTACACGATGGCCGGCAACTACAACGCCAGGCCGATGTGTGCCGAGGTGCTGGTCGACGGAGACAAGTTCACCACCATCCGCCGCAGACAGACGTATGAGGACCTGGTTGCTCCGGAGCGGGATATCCCTGCTCCGTAAAGGAAGCAGAAAAAGATTGCTTTTTTTCTGCCGGATCCTATACTGTTTTTCGTCCCAGGGTGAAGTCGGGGCTATTTAAGGAGATTTTCTATGCTTTCACGGCTCTATTCTGTAACGGTGGAGGGAATTGAGGGGGTGCTGTGCGAGGTGGAGGTGGATGTCTCGCGGGGCGGATTTGAGCGGCCCGTCATCGTGGGCCTGCCGGATACGGCCGTCAAGGAGAGCATCGAGCGGGTCCGCAGCGCAATCATCAATTCCGGTTTTCAATATCCCGATACCCAGTCACTGATCAACCTGGCCCCGGCCGATGTCAAGAAAATCGGTCCGGCCTTTGATCTGCCGATTGCCCTGGGGATCCTGGCGTGCAGCGGGGCTTTGCAGTCAGACTCAATTCGGGAGTACGTGGTGATCGGGGAACTGGCGCTGGACGGGCGGGTCCGGCCGGTCAACGGCGTACTGAGCATGGCGATGACAGCCGCGGCCGAAGGGTTTTCGAAGATGATCGTGCCGCTGGATAATGCCAATGAGGCGGCTGTGGTCAGGGATATCGAGGTATACCCGGTCGGCTCGCTGGCCCAGGCCATGGCGCTGCTGACCGATCAGCTTCCGATGGATCCGACGATGGTGGACCTGGACTGCCTGTTTGCCGAATGCGGCAGTTATGAGGAGGACTTCTCGGATGTTAAGGGGCAGGAATCAGTCAAGCGGGCGCTGACGATCGCGGCCGCCGGCGGGCACAACCTGATGATGATCGGGCCGCCGGGAGCGGGCAAGACCATGCTGGCCCAGCGGATGGCGACGATCCTGCCTCCGATGACGCTGCCGGAGTCGCTGGAGACCACGCGGATCTACTCGGCGGTGGGTCTGCTGAAGAAGGACAAGGCGTTGATTGCCACCCGGCCGGTACGCGCGCCCCATCATACCGCTTCGGGGCCGGCGCTGGTCGGCGGCGGGACGCATCCGCGGCCGGGTGAGTTGTCGCTGGCCCATCACGGCATTCTGTTCCTGGACGAGTTCGCTGAGTTTCCGCGGCACGTGCTGGAGATGATTCGCCAGCCGCTGGAGGACGGTTCGGTGACGGTCTCGCGGGCCAAGGGGACGCTGTGTTTTCCGGCGCGGTTTATTCTGATCGCGGCGATGAATCCGTGCCCGTGCGGGTACTTCGGGACACGGCTGCGCAGGTGCCGGTGCACGCCGAATCAGATCGAACGGTACATGTCGAAGATTTCCGGGCCGCTGCTGGACCGGATGGACATTCATATTGAGGTGCCGCCGGTGGAGTTTCGCAAGCTTCGCGCCCGCCGGAACGGGTCCGGGTCGGCGGAGGTGCGCCAGCTTGTGCAGCAGGCGCGGCAGATTCAGGCCCGGCGGTTCGGCAATCCGTTTATGACCAACGCCACGATGGGCCACAAGCAGGTGGAGGCCTTCTGCGGGCTGGATGAGTCGGCGGAGATGATGCTGCGGCAGGCGATGGCCGAGTTTGCCCTTTCGGCGCGGGCGCATGACAAGATCTGCAAGGTGGCCCGGACCATTGCGGACCTCGAAGGGACCGGGGCCATTCAGCCGGAACACATTTCCGAGGCGATCGGGTATCGCAAGCTCGATCGCAAACTGTAATCATTTCAGGTTGTTTGCCATTTCTTTGGCCGCCTCTGTCAGCAGGGCATCGGCATGGGCCAGGGCATAGTCGAGGGGCATGCCGGCTTTTTGGCAGGCGGCGGCAAGCTGAATGCCGTGCCGTCGGCGTTCGTCCTCGGGCAAGGCGACGCGGCCGGCGAGGACGGCGACTTTGGCGCCGGTTTGTTCGGCGGTGCGGAGAATGCCGGAGACGACTTTTCCGCAGAGGGACTGCCGGTCGAAGGAGCCCTCGCCGGTGATGATCCAGTCGGCATCTCGGCATTGCTCGACCAGCCGGCTTTGCCGCATGACAGTTTCGATGCCGGAGACGATGGAGGCATTCAGGAAGGCGACGGCTCCGGCGGCCAGTCCGCCGGCCGCTCCGGCCCCCGGCAGGTCTTTGATATTGATTCCGAGCTGGTCTTTGACGCAGGCGGCCAGGCGGCAGAGGTTTTGTTCGAGGATCTCGACGTCGGCGGGCGAGGCGCCTTTTTGGGGGCCGTACACGCGGGCGGCGCCGTTGGGTCCGCAGAGGGGATTGGTCACATCGCAGAGGACGCGGACCGCGGCGGCGGGCGGATGGTCGGGCCTGACGATCTTGTGCAGGCGGCCCAGGGCGCCTCCGCCGTGGCCGATGGGCTTGCCGCCGGCGTCGAGGAATTGCCAGCCGAGCGCGGCGGCCGCTCCGATGCCGCCATCGACGGTGGCGCTGCCGCCGACGGCCAGGTAAATTGTTCGGGCTCCGTGCTCGATTGCGCGGGCGATCAGTTCGCCTGTGCCGACTGTTGTGGTCTTCAGCGGGTTCATCTGCTCCCGGGTCAGCCGTTCAAGACCGGAGGCGGAGGCCATTTCGACCAGGGCGGTATCGTCGTCGAAGCGGGCGTATCCGGCCGTGACGTGCCTGTCGGGGAGGGGGCCGGTGACGGGTTGGCTGATCCATCGGCCGCGGCGATTGTGAAGCATGACCTCGGCGGTGCCTTCGCCGCCGTCGGCCATGGGCAGGCAGGTGATGTGCAGATCGGGACGGACGGCAAGCAGGGCGTCCCGGACGATCCGGCAGGCCGGCAGCGCCCGGAGGGTTCCCTTGAACGAGTCTAAGGCGACGATGATTTTCATGGTCTCTGGCATCTCCGTATTGGGCCGTGATTGATGGTTTGGATTGTACCTGAGTTTTTGCCGGATTCACAAAAAAAAGGTGAAGTTGGCGTTTTTCCTGGTTTTTGGGCTGGAAACGCGGTTTTGTAGGTATTTTTCCTGACGCCAAGTTTGTCCGTTCCTTTTCCTTTTTTGTCCGCTCTTTGTTCTGTTTTGTCCGGTTTTTGTCCAAAAATTGCCGCTTTTGCTCCTGTTTTTTCCGAGTTTTGCCACGATTTTAATGTTGCCGAGAGAAAAGAAATAAGGAAACCGCCTTCGGCGGTGGCCGTTTTATGCTGGACCCCGGATCGGAGTCCGGGGTGACAGAGAGGAGTTGTGGGTTTTTGGGTTGGCAGAGGGGTTTTGTTGAAAATTTGACGGCCGGGGCGCACATCGGGGCGCATTTTTGGACCGGCCGGGAACGGCGGCGCACATTTTTGAGCCAGGCTTTGGGGGGATTGGACTGCCGGCGCACATTTTTGAGCCACACGGCCAGATACCCGATACCAGCGGGTCGAAACTTCCTCTTCTGTACTTTTCAAAGGGCTT
Organism: Phycisphaerae bacterium; assembly: GCA_018433925.1. GTDB lineage: Bacteria > Planctomycetota > Phycisphaerae > Sedimentisphaerales > Anaerohalosphaeraceae > JAHDQI01. The sequence goes on from JAHDQI010000026.1 coordinate 14,551, forward strand.
ATTGCCTTACCTGGGTATTATCCCATAAAAATATTAAATATCAAGTATAAAATATTAAATATTAGAATAATAATGAAAAAATATTGTCTATTACAGACATTCAAATGCTGATTTAGGCAGGCAGGCAGCAATGGACCCTGTGACCCTTAGAGGAGACGCACCCGGAAAGGAAGGATGCCCAGAAGGACGTATTGCCAATTTTACATACAATAGAATCACGAATCATGAAATGCGAATTAGGGTCTGGATCTTTGTGGGGGAAGGTCATTCTGCTTCAATACCAACGATTACTAACGGCACAGCAGGAACCCCTCTGCCCTGGCGGATGACATTGTAAAGTTCTCCTTCATAATAGGAAACCCCTGAACTCATTTGCGATTGCAGAGATTTCATTGGTAATATCTCAATTCCAACGTCAATTTTGTCGCCGACATAGAACGCAAGGTGCTTGACAAAAAGGTCATAGGCAACAAAAGAATATTTGCCGAATTGAACTTCAATAGCAACGCGATCTTTGACATAATCAGTTTGGTTGTAGCTATAAATAGGCACTTCCCCGTTCATTTCGATCTCTTTTTTTTGTATGTCGGCCGGCATT
>JAHDQI010000264.1 GCA_018433925.1 Phycisphaerae bacterium
CAGATTCGCTCAATCACGACAAACTGTTATGCAACAGGGAATGTTGAGGCAACACACGCCGCGGCCGTAAACTACGCCGGCGGTTTTGCCGGTCGGATGGAGGAAGGTTCCATCACGGATTGTTATGCGACGGGTGATGTGACCAGTAACGGCCATCGATATGGCGGTTTTGTCGGTTTCCAGAATAACAACACGACCATATCACGCTGCTATGCGACCGGTAATGTGACCGGAACCGATGGCAGTTCTACGTGGGGCGGCGGTTTTGTGGGTCAAAGCGATGGTCCTGCCTCGATGATCAGCGGCTGTTATTCAACGGGTCATGTTTATGCGAATACTGCAAATAGTCAGCGTATCGGCGGTTTTGCCGGACAGGTGATTAATCTGTTTGACAGCTACGCGACAGGCAATGTGACCGCTTATTATGGTACCGGCGGTTTGGTGGGGCTGGCTGGTTTAGGCAATGGCCAGGAGGACGCGCAAATCGTACGATGCTATGCCGCCGGTCAGGTCAGTGGTGACGTTCGACCGGTCGCTGGATTGTTGGCATATAATTACGCCAGCAGAGTAACGGTTGTCGACTGTTTCTGGGATACGGAGACCAGCGGTACGCCGATTGGAATTGACTACAACAATACCGGCGGCGCAACCGGTAAAACAACAGCCGAAATGATGACCGAGTCGACCTTTACCGATGCCGGATGGGATTTTAATAGTATCTGGCTCATGCTCAATGCAGCTACTCCGGGATATCCGGACTATCCCAAGCAGTCATGGGCATGGCAGATTGATTCCTACTGCGTGGGCGATTTTAATAAAGACAGTATCGTTAACCTTGAGGATCTATGGACGTTGGCCAGTCAATGGCTTTCTGAGGCGTCGTTCGTACCGGCAACGCAGGAAGGAACTCCGGACGCTTTGAGGATTACTCACGGGCCGTATCTCCAACAACTTCGTGATGATGCCGTAACCATTGTGTGGACGACAAGTAAAAATTGTGTTTCACATGTAGAATGGGGAATTGGCAATATCGGGGAAAATACGACGTTCAATAGCCATCACGGATTAATTGATGCGAACACGACACTGCACAGTGTTCGTATTGACGGACTCCAGCCGGGAACCAGCTATCTATATCGTGTGGTTTCCAAGGAGATTCTGGCTCTTCGACCGCATGATTTTGTCTTTGGCGGAACGGTTAACAGCGACACATATTCTTTTACGACATTGGACCAAAACAAGTCGGCGTTTTCATTCTATAGCATCAGCGATATACATGAAAACGCAGAGCGGCTGGATTGGATGCTGATGAATGCCGGGATAGCAATTCCCGACTTTGTGATTTACGATGGTGATATGATAAACTATTTTGTCGATGAAAGCCAGATTTTCGATGGATTCGTTGATGTGAGCGTCAAGCAATTCGCACAGGAGAAACCCTTTGTATTCGTCATGGGTAACCATGAGGTCCGGGGAGAACCGGCCAGGCGGCTGAATAAATATTTCCTGTCCCCGGAAGGCCATTTTTATTATACGTTTACGCATGGACCGATCCACTTTACGGTCATGGACTCCGGAGAAGACAAAACTGACGATCATGAGCAATATGGTGGATTGGTGGATTTTGACAACTATCGAACCCAGCAATTACAATGGTTCCAGCAGGAGGTATCGCAAACCGCGGAGTTTCAAAATGCTACTTTCCGGGTTGTGCTGTCGCATATTCCGCCGTATGTGGACAGGGGGAGACCTCCGGATGATTATATGGTTCATGGCGAAGTGGAAGTGGCCCAGAAGTGGCTTCCGGCGTTTAATCAGGCGGGTGTCGATCTGATGCTGTGCGGGCATTGGCACCAATATTATAAAATCGATATCGGTGAAATCGAAAACACATTTCCCGTTGTTATCGGTTCACATATAACGGTAACACAAGTCGATGCGACAAGCCAGCAGCTTACGTTGACCGTCAAAGAATATGGAAACACTGTTATCGACCAGTTTGTTGTGCCGGTCAGTCCATAAACGGATTTTACCGGCGGGGGGTGCCTTAATAAAGTTATC
>JAHDQI010000093.1 GCA_018433925.1 Phycisphaerae bacterium
ATCGCGCCGGCTTCCGTCAAAGCGGTCTGCAAGGCGAATGACAAACACAAACCAGCTCATTCGAGCGTTTTCCGGAACCGAGGGCAGAACAATCCGTTCTTCCTCCCCCAGCCGATCCATGTACATCCGGGCCACGGCAGCCCGCTTTTCCACGAATTCCTCGATGCGCGAAAGCTGGGAAATGCCCAGGGCACAATTGATATCGCTCAGCCGATAATTATAGCCAAGCCGGTCATGAGCCAGCCAACCCCCGCCGCGTCCGCGTCCCTGATTGCGATACGAAATACACAATTCCGCAATGACTTCCTCATCCGTCAGGATCATCCCCCCTTCACCGGTCGTCATTTGCTTATTGGGATAAAATGCAAAAACCCCGACCTGGCCGAACGTGCCCGCCTTCTGTCCGTTCAATTCCGATCCCAGCGCTTCGCAGCAGTCCTCCACAACAGGCAGTTTGTGCGCATCGGCAATCTGACGTATCCGATCCATATCAGCCGGGTTGCCGAAGACCTCCACCGGCAGAATCGCCCGCGTACGATCGGTGATTTTTTCCTCAATGCGGCCGGGGTCAAGATTCAGTGTGATCGGATTGATATCCGAAAAAACCGGTGTCGCGCCGGTCATCATAATCGTCGTCACAGAGGAGATAAAGGTAAAGGGGGTTGTGATCACTTCGTCCCCGGGGCCAATCCCCATCGCCTTCATACACAGGTACAGACCGCTGGTGCCGCTGTTAACCGCCACGGCATGCCGGCGGCCGATATACAACTCAAACGCCTGTTCAAAGGCCCGCAGATTGGGACCCAAAGACAGATTGGGGCTTCGAAGCACATCAACCACCGCCTGAATATCCGATTCCGAAATATCCGGCCGAGAGAGGGGTACCCTGATCTCCATGTTACGATTCCTTATTGGCTGAACATCATTTCAGGAATAAAACGCTTCATTATACAATCTGTCCGGAGGATTTCCAGAAGTTTCTTTTTCCGTAAATCGAAACCGGCACCCCCCAATTCCACAAAAAGTCAGTTGACTTGCCGGCAGGCGGTCGATACACTAAGCAGGTCTGAACTTTGCTCACCCCTTCAAATTCGAGGCAGTATGTCACAGAAAAAGGAAGAATGCGGGATTTTCGGTATTTTCGGGGATCCTGAAGCGGTACAAAAAACGTATTTCGGTCTGCACAGCTTGCAGCACCGGGGTCAGGAATCGGCCGGCATCGCCTCCAGCGACGGCGAATACATTCATTGCTATACCGGGATGGGTCACGTCAGCCGGGTTTTTCGCGCCGGCCGAGGCATCCTCGAACGCCTGAACAATCCAATGGCTATCGGACATGTCCGTTATTCCACCACCGGATCGACAAGCCCACTCAATGCCCAACCTTTTTTAAGCGAATATTCAAGGGGACAGGTCGCGGTTGCCCACAATGGCAACCTGATTAACGCCTCCCTCCTGCGGGATGAATACGAGGCCTACGGACACATCTTCAAGTCCTCCAACGATACCGAGATTATCGTCCACCTTATGGCCAAGCCCTCCCATGTAACCAAGCCCGATCCCCTCGGCCATGTGCTCAATCATCTGCAGGGGGCCTATTCTGTGCTCTTCTTGTTCTCTGATCAGATTGTGGCCGCACGGGATCCCTACGGCATCCGCCCATTATGCGTAGGCAAAACGAAAAACGGAAGCTATTGCGTCGCCAGTGAAAGCTGCGCCTTTGACGTCATCGACGCCGAATACATCCGCGAGGTGGAACCCGGCGAAATCGTCACCCTGGACCGCAACGGGATCAGCAGCCGCTTTTTTGTCACGCCGGGGACAATTACACCGGCCCACTGCATTTTCGAACATGTATATTTCGCCAAGCAGAGCAGCACCATCTTTGGTGAGAATGTGCATCATGTCCGAAAAGAATGCGGCCGTCGGTTGGCCCGGGAATTCCCCGCCGAAGCCGATGTCGTCATCCCCGTGCCGGATTCCGGGACCTCCGCGGCGGTCGGATATTCCGCCGAAAGCGGCATCCCCTTTGATATGGGATTTGTCCGCAGCCATTACATCGGCCGCACATTTATCTCGCCTACCCAGAACATGCGAAATCTCGAAGTAAAACTGAAACTGACCGTCGTCAAGGAAGTCGTCCGCAATAAGCGGGTGGTCGTAGTGGACGATTCGGTAGTCCGCGGAACCACCACCAAGGGAAAAGTCCGCTCCCTTCGTCAGGCCGGAGCCAAAGAAATTCATTTACGGGTGGCCTGCCCTCCCGTCAAGCACCCCTGTTTTTACGGCGTGGATTTTCCAACGCGGGAAGAACTGCTGGCCAACCAGCGAAGCATTGATCAGATCCGGGACTTCCTTGAAGTGGACAGCATTGGATATCTTTCACTCGAGGGCCTGCTGCAATGCGTCTGCCTCCCGGCCGACCACTATTGCACGGCCTGCTGGAGCGGAAAATACCCGATTCCCGTCAGTACCATGGTCAATAAATTTTGCATGGAACGCCACCAGATGCAGTTATTTGATGAACGTGAACTTTAAATGACGCCGCCTAAACCAGTCAGCTATGAACAGTCAGGCGTCAGCATTGATGCCAACGACCGGATGGTCCGTCGTATCAGCCGGTCTGTAACCTCCACACACGGCCCTCGTGTCATGGCTCTTGAAAACGGCTTTGCCGGCCTCTTTCGTCTCGACTACGACGAAAAATTATTCAAGAAAAATTACAAAAATCCGGTTCTCGTCGCCTGCACGGACGGCGTAGGCACCAAGATTCTCATTGCCCAAAAAATGAAGCGGCTGGATACCATCGGCATCGACCTGGTGGCAATGAACGTCAACGACATGCTTGTTCAGGGAGCCGAGCCCCTCTTCTTTCTCGATTACCTGGCCGTCCACAAACTGGATCCGGAAAATATTGCCCGGATGATTGAGGGAATCGCCGCCGGCTGCAAAATGGCCGACTGCGCCCTGATCGGCGGAGAAACCGCTGAAATGCCCGACCTCTACGGGCGGGATGAATACGACATGGCCGGTTTTGCCGTCGGCGTCGTGGAACGAAAACGCATTATCGACGGAACCGCCGTCCGGCCCGGCGATGTCATTCTCGGCCTGGCCTCCAGCGGCCTGCACAGCAATGGGTTTTCCCTCGTGCGGCATATCTGTTTTAAGCAGGAAAAACTCAGCGTTACGGACAGACCTGATGAGTTCGGCGGAGCCACCCTCGGCCAAATCCTGCTGACGCCAACCCGCATTTATGTAAAATCGGTTGTCTCTGTTCTGTCCGGCTATAAAGTCAAAAAGGTAATCCACGGCATGGCCCATATCACCGGCGGCGGCCTGGTCGGAAATATCCCCCGCGTACTGCCGGACAACTGCAATGCCGCCATCCGAAAAGGAAGCTGGCCGGTGCATCCCGTCTTTGATTTCCTCCGCCGCCGCGGACCCGTGGATAACGGCGAAATGTTCCGCGTCTTTAATATGGGCATCGGATTTGTTTTACTTGTGGCGCCCGATTTTGCCGATTCAATCAGAGACAAACTCGAGAAATGCGGAGAAACCGTCTATCCGATCGGAACGATTGTTCCGGGATCGGGAAAAGTCATACTCAAGTAAGGATTCAACACAATCAATGCCCCCAATCACAAGGCATTCCGCACGCCCGCTTCCGTTTCCGCTGCTGCTTTTCTTTGCCGTCGCGATTTACTTGGCCCTGGCTCTGCTTCTGGCATACCCCTGGCCAAATGCCTTCAATCTGAGACAGTTTTTCCCTGGTTTCAGCAGCATATTGGGGGCAACCGGCTGTTTTTTGCTCAGCCGCAGGTGGCTGGCCTCTTTTAATGCCTCTGCCATTGCCGGGGCTGTTTACGGGTTCGGGCCGTACTTTCTCAGTTTTCAAATGTATCACCCGCTGGCAGGCCTGAGCATTGCCCTGCTGCCATGGCTGTTTTGTCCCGCGGCCCTTTGGCAGCGCCACGCCTCTTCTTCACCTCTCCGATGGCTGATCCGTACTGTTTTGCTGCTGCTGCCCTTTGCAGGGCTGGTCCTCTATTTCTGGCTGCCCGCTCAGTCCTGGGCCGGACCGTATGATCTGATGCCGAGAACCCAGCAGATTCAGATTTGCGACCTGCCCCCGCTTCTTGGGCTTCCGGCCCAATGGGGCAATCGGATTACCATCGGCCTTTATCCCAACGCCTTCATTCTTGCCGTCATGGGGCTGTTTGTCTATCTGGCCGTATTACGCATCTCGGTCTTGCTTCCTGTGCTGGCCGCCGTTGTATTGGCCTGTTTACAGCCGCTGTTGAACGTCCCGCCTGTCATCTGGCTGGCCGTCCCGATGCTTTTCTTCTCCGTTCTGGCCGGACTCGGCGCGCAGGCGTTTGCATGGGCAGGCGCCTCCGATCGAAAATGGGTTTGGATCTGTATGCTGCTTGCCATCGTTCTCTTGGGAATCTGCCTGGTCAAAATCCTCCTGAATCAGCAAACTGTCGGCATGTTTCGGCTGTGGGCGATTTTATACGCCGCGGCCTGCCTGATGACAAGCGTGGTATTTCTGCTTGCCAGAAGACAAATACGATGGCATCTGTTTCGATGGATTCTGATGACCGGCGCCGTCGGTGCCGATCTATTTCTTGCCGGTCGACTGATCGCGACCGCCCTTTCCTGAAAACAGGCCTACGCGCGTCGTTTTCGCCTCATCATCCAGCCCCCCCCAGCCAGTAGCAGACCCAGCGAAGCCGGTTCCGGAACACAGAGGGTCCGAATCTTGACCCAGTCAATCGCCGCATCCCCGCCATCGAATCCATTCAGACCATAGCAAAACCGCTCAAACATCGGATTCGGTTCTATCCGCCACTGGTCTGTAACCAGAAACCAGGGATCATTTTCCGTACCCGACGGTTCAATCAGCCGGCTGAGCCGTTCGAAATCGTTCCCCTGTCCATCACGCACCCAGGAAAGAACGATATCCCCCTGAACCATCATCTGAACCGTTACAACCTTATAGGGATTCGGGACCTCGTTATTGGGAACATCGATCGTAACCGTCAAGGCCGTGTCCTTCCAAACCCCGTTTTCCCATCGTAAATTCGGAAAAAAGGCCGCCCCGCCAATCTGGGCCGTCAGCGCAGGAAAATCCCCAATCGGATTGTCATCCACTTCCGGGGCCGCCGGATTTTGCGAGGTCGTAAAATACCATTCCTGATAGGTCTCCACAGCTCCGGACGGAATCAAAAAAGCCGCCGAGGCCGGCCCGGACACAACCAGCCAAATCCCCATTAAGATACCTGCATACCGCATCGTTCCTCTCCTCTCCTCATTCCATAAGGATGTATCCATATTCAATTAAAAAGCACGAGTTCTCTTCCAAAAACCAATCAGCCAAACCCCCATGCCGCCCAGAATCAGCGATGTCGGCTCGGGCACACAAACCGTATCCACACTCACCCGATCCACAAATCCGCCGGTTCCGGCCAATGCAAAAGAGATAATCTCCTGCGACGGATTCGGATAAACCGTCCAACCGACCACCATCGTCCGCCAGTCATCGATTACCTGTCCATATTCATCCCGTCGAAGACCGGAATCATAATAGATTTGTTCAACCTCAAACCCCTCCCCGACGAGCACGGTCGGATTGAGCATCGAAACCGCCCGATAGTCCATCTCAAACCAAATAGTCTTAACCGGGTTGGCCTCCGGGCTGTTCGGAATCAACAGTTCAACAAATACCGGATCACCCGTCCAGACACCCTGTCGGCCGAGGATCATGTCATTCCAGCCAAACACAACACTGCCGTCGGTTCCGGTAAAAGACGCCTCCGGAGTGCCATACGGATTGTAAAACAGATCGGCAATTGCAGGATCCGCCCCCTGATCAAAGGTCCATTCCTGCCAGGTACTGCCTGCATCCCCCCGCTGCCAGCTCATCAGCCCCTCCGTGATATACGTCGGAGCCGCCGTCACCGGCGCAGCGAAAAAACAGACAGTCAACAACAGCATGGTAAGTCGGCCGTACTGTACCTTAATCTTCATCATATTCCTCCCCACTCAATTCGATTTATTTTACAAGTTACTTTAATTTTGGAGGATTCCTCATTTCCAGTCCCCAATCCTTTTATAGTATTTTCATTTTAAAAAAAACGACCCCGACAAGTCAAACCTATCGCCGGTAAGATGAACGGAATTGCATGGGAAATGAAAAAATACTGTGCACCGGCCCTGTTATTCCATACAAACCTCACAAATGGAAGCGCATTAGCGTCCTATAACATGTCGGCAGAGTGGAAAAACGAAAATTAGTCTTGTTTGCCGCCGCCTGATGAGGCGGCGGGAACCGGCAGCCCCAATTCCACGACCACCTTCTGCATGTCCTCCCAGACACGCTTGCGGTTATCATAGGAATAATTTCGAAGCAGGTAAGCCGGATGATAAGTCGGCATCAGTTTGGCCGGTGGGGCCTCCTCGGAAAAACGATATTCATGAAACCGTCCCCGCAGTTTTCCGATTGCCAGGTCCGTCTCCAACAGGGTGCGGGCCGCATGCGCGCCCAGGGCAACAATCACCTCCGGCTGCAAAAGCTCCAACTGTCTCTTCAGATAAGGCAGGCAATTGTGGATCTCCTCCGGCTTCGGATCGCGGTTGTTCGGCGGTCTGCACTTGAGAATATTGCAAATAAAAACCTCGTCCCGCCCAAGCCCCATCGCATAAATCATCTTCGTCAGAAGCTGCCCGGCACGGCCGACAAACGGGCGGCCCTGCACATCTTCATCGCCGCCCGGCGCTTCTCCCACAAACACCAGCCGGGCCTGCGGATTCCCCTCGCCGGGCACCGCATGGGTTCGGGTGCTGCCGATCTCACATTTCCGGCACACCCTGACCTGCGAAGCAATCTCTTCCATCGCCTGATCCTGCGGTTGTCTCCCGGCCGCGGCCGGCTTGGTTTTCATCGTGAAATCTCCGGCAAAGAAAGACTCCATCTCGATATGCTGTCGCAACAGTTTTGACATATCCTGTTCGGTGGACATGCGGTGCAGTATACAATAACCGAGAGCAGTTGCAATAAAAAAAGGCCCGCTGACTCAGCGGGCCTCGCAAATCATTAATCGAAACGCTTATAAACCCCAATCAAACCACACCCTGGTCGAGCATGGCATCGGCCACTTTAATGAAACCGGCGATATTCGCGCCAGCCACATAGTTGCCCGCCAACCCATACTGCTCGGCGGCGTTTTTAACCTGCGTATGAATCGCATTCATAATATCCTTCAGACGACGATCCACTTCCTCGCGGGTCCAGTTCGTATGCTGAGCGTTTTGAGCCATTTCCAGGCCCGAAACCGCCACCCCGCCCGCATTGGCCGCCTTGCCCGGACCATACAAGATCCGGCTTTCTACAAACACGTCAATACCGCCCGGTTCAGTAGGCATATTGGCCCCTTCGCTGACCAGTTTGCAGCCGTTCTTGACCAGCGTCTTGGCATCTTCCTCAGAAATCTCGTTCTGCGTAGCTGACGGAAAGGCACAATCACACTTGACTGCCCACGGACGTTTCCCTTCCAGATATTCCACACCCTTAAATTTCTCTGCGTATTCTTTGATGCGCCCGCGCCGGATATTCTTCAATTCCATGACATAATTCAGCTTTTCCTCATCAATCCCGGCCGGATCGTAGATTGTACCCGACGAATCGGACAGCGTTACACATTTGCCGCCCAGTTGATTGACCTTTTCCACGGTATATTGAGCCACATTACCCGACCCCGAAACCGTACAAATCTTCCCTTTCATACTGTCTCCGTTGGCTTTGAGCATATTCTCCGCGAAATAAACGCAGCCGTAACCGGTTGCTTCCGGCCGAATCAGCGAACCACCCCAGTTCAGCCCCTTGCCGGTCAACACGCCGGTAAATTCATTTCGAAGCCGCTTGTACTGCCCGAACAGATACCCGATTTCACGGCCGCCCACGCCGATATCACCCGCCGGAACATCGGTGCTCGGACCGATATGACGACACAGCTCCGTCATGAATGACTGGCAGAAACGCATCACTTCATTATCCGATTTACCCTTCGGGTCAAAATCAGACCCCCCTTTTCCGCCCCCCATCGGCAGCGTAGTCAGCGAATTCTTGAAAACCTGCTCAAAAGCCAGAAACTTCAGGATACCCAAATATACACTCGGATGAAAACGAAGCCCCCCCTTATAAGGACCAATCGCGCTGTTCATCTCAATCCGAAAACCCCGGTTGACCTGCACCTGCCCCTTGTCGTCGATCCACGGAACACGAAACAGAATGACTCGCTCCGGTTCGGTTATCCGTTCAAGAATTCGATGCTCCTGGTATTTCGGATTTCTCTCAAGAGCCGGACTGAGCGATTCAAGCACCTCATGCACGGCCTGAAGAAACTCAGTTTCTCCCGGATTGCGGCTCTTAACGAGGTCAAGCACAGATTGAATGTACGGTGATACGTTTGCCATTTCGCAATACCTCCAGAAAAATGTCTGATAATACTCTATGTTATTGTTCGCAAATGTCAAATTGATCTTGATGAACAGGAATTTGACATTTTCTGCACACAAACGATCTTTATTTTCTTCTATTTTATTGTAATATTTCTTTACATATAATAAAGGAACCTTATAATACTATTAATAATACGAAACCACAAATAAGCTTTTGGAATATATAATATAAGTTTCGCTAATGCCATGAATCTACAGACACTTAAGATATTTTGTGACCTGGTGGAATTGAAGAACTTTTCCAGAACCGCCGAGCTGCACGGAATCAGCCAATCTGCGGTTTCTCAGCAGTTGGCCCAGTTGGAAATGAGCCATAAAATCCAGCTTATCAACCGCAGGAAGAGACCCATCGAACTGACTGCGGCCGGACAGGTTTTCTATCAGGCCTCCAAAGACATCCTTGATCGTTATAACCAGGTCAGCAGTGAACTGGCCACCCTCAAACAGTCAAGCACCCGTATCCATCTGGCCGCCATCTTCAGCATCGGTATGCATACCCTTCAGCCCTACATCCAGAAATTCATGTCGATCTATCCCGATGTCAATCTCTCGGTGGAATATTATGACGCCAAGGATATTTATGAAAAACTGCTTCGCGGCATCATCGATATCGGGGTGGTGGCCGTTCCAAAAAGGGATAGAAACATCGAAAGTTACCCCTTTGAAAACGAACCCCTCGTTCTCGTATGCAGCCCCTCCCATCCGCTGGCTCATGAAAGCCAAGTGGATATTCATCATTTGCAGGGCGAAAAATTCATCGCCTTCGATGAAGGGGTCCCGACCCGAAAGCACATCGATGAAATCCTCAATCGCTATCAGGTCACGGTGCGAACCGCCATGGAATTCGACAATACAGAGACCATCAAAAGAGCGGTTGAGATCAACTCCGGAATCAGTATCCTGCCGGCCCCTACGCTCCGTGCCGAGTTGGCTAACGGCACGCTCAAGGCGGTTGAGTTTTCCAACGAATCCTTTTTCCGGCCCACCGGCATCATCGTACGCAAAGACAAAACCCGGTCCAAAGCCGGGCAATATCTGATAGAACTGCTCAGAAAGGAATAAGGCCCCGGATTATCCATGCGAATCGGCGCTGTACTTTTTGATCTGGATGGAACCATCACCGAACCGTTGCTTGACTTTTCACAGATTCGCCGACAAATCGGTCTGCCCGCAGACTGCCCCTCCGTCCTTGAAGCCATTGCATCGCTACAGCCGCAGGCAGCGAACCGCGCCAGGCAAATCCTCTGCCGGCATGAAGACTTCGCCGCCCGCAACTCCACGCTCAATCCCGGAGCCCAAACGCTACTGACAAACCTCCGAAACCGGGGGATTCCTGTCGGCATCCTCACCCGAAACAGCCGAATCTGTACCGATTTCGTCCTCCAAAAACACCGACTGTCTTTTGACGGAATTATCACACGGGAAGACGGCCCGGCCAAGCCCGACCGGTTCGGCGTTCTTGAACTCTGCAGACAATTCCGTGCCGCGCCGGCCAACACACTCCTTGTCGGCGATTATCTGCATGACCTGCTGGCCGCTCGAAATGCAGGAGCACTCGCCGTACTCCTGAAAAATAGGCCCGATGCGGACCGCTTCGCAAACCATGCCGATTTTTGCATTTCTCATCTTGACGAAGTCCTGCAAATCATCGACAATCTGCAACAGAAAAAATAAGGAAATCAGACATGAAACATATCTTCGCGAAAATTCTGATTGGGACAGCTTTGGTTGCAACCGGACACTCGAATCTGCCCTGCCTGGCATCTTCCTGCTGCCAAAAACCGAATTCGACCAAACCTGCCGACGGAGCCGAAAGCCCCGCCGAATCACTCGATCAGATTCTTAACAAAATGGCCCATTCCGTGGCCTCACTGAATTCACTACAGGCCGATGTGCAGTATCTGTTTATTCAGGACCCTGAACTGCTGGATGCCAGAACCCTGAGAAAGGGAATTCTTTATTACTCCAAAAAAGATCAGAAATCTCTGCTGCGGATATCCTTCAATACAGTTCAGCAGGATGATGAGGATCCGCAACTGCGGCCCGAACATTACCTCTTCGACGGAGTGTGGCTTACGAAAATTGATACCGAGATGGAAACCATAGACCTCTACCAGAAAGCCCCGGCCGACCAGCCCGTAGGGGTCTTTGAATTCATCAGCCATAACTTCCCCATGGTCGGCTTTACGGACCCCAAAAAACTTGAAAAAGAGTTTGAAATCTCTCTCGAAGCTTCCGAAAAGGATCCAAACCAGCCGTATCACCTTTCCCTGAATGTCCGTGAGGATTCCATGTACAAAGAGGATTATACCGAAATCGAAGTCTGGGTAAGCCCTCGCACCTGGCTTCCGGAACGGCTCATCGCGATTTCAGTACAGGGAGATATTTACGAGTTGGAATGGCACAACCCCCAAATCAATAAAACCATTGCCCCGGACTTTTTTACTGTTGAAACCCCGGCCCATTTTCGTAAAAATGTGCATTCTTTAGAGAAATAGAAGGAAAATTGGAAAGGACGCAAATATGGCCAGCGGATTGGTACTTTTTTATTCACGCAGCGGAAATACAAAAACAATGGCCAAGGCAATCGCTGACGCCATGAATGAAACCGGCCTCTCAACCGCCTGCAAGAGCGTTTCAGAGGTCCGCATTGAGGATTTGCTGAAAGCGGACGCCATCCTCGTCGGGTCGCCCACCTACTACGGCCGAGCCGCTGCCCCGATTGCCCAGTTATTCGATGAAACCGTCAGTAAACACGGAAAACTCGACGGCAAAATCGGCGGTGCCTTCAGCAGTTCCGCCAACATCGGCGGCGGCAATGAAACCACCATCTGCGAAATCAATAACATGCTGCTGATTCACGGCATGATTATTCAGGGAGATCCCCAGGGAGACCATTACGGACCCGTATCTATCGGCAAGCCCGACCAGCGAGTGCTCGAACAATGCGCACGAAGAGGCCAGCGGATCGCCGCCCTGACAAAGAGATTATTCGGATAATCGTTGCATTTTATCCCAAATCGCAAAAACTTGATTTTTTGCAAAATACTTTGACATTTGAACAGCGGATTGATAAACTTTGGCATCGAACTAAATAAAGACATTAACCATCTACTTAGGAGGTTCTTTAATGCAGGAATATGAAGATCTGAAGGCGCTGGTGGCTGAAATCGAAGCGGATATCAACAAGGCCGAGGGGGGAAACAAGGCAGCCGGAACAAGAGTACGCAAACAAATGCAGGCCATAAAACAAGCCGCGCAGTCGGTTCGAAATAAGGTTCTTGAACTTCGCGTAGAAGATTAAGGATATTTTTTGGACTTATTTTTTTCTGTCGCTCACTCTCGTTTTCGGAGGAGCTTGTAGGGAATCCTGGCAATAAAGGGATTTTATGCCTCCAAATTTATTGTTTCAGTACAAAGACCTCGATCTCAGTACGGTCGTCTTTGACAGATCAACCATTGGGCAGGTCAATCCACAGGCATTTGAAATGTCCCAACTCGATGGTATCATTTGGCACGATCTGGACCAAATGATGTGTCTTGGATTTAAGGATATCACCGACCATGAATTTTGGATTCGGGGCCATATCCCCGGTCGCCCCATTATGCCGGGGGTAATCATGGTCGAGTCGGCCGCACAACTTTGCAGTTTTTTTATGAAAAAAATATACGGCCTTACCGGTTTTATCGGTTTCTCAGGAATTGAAAGTACCAAATTCAGAGAAACCGTTGTCCCCGGAGATCGCTTATATCTGCTCGGTCACATCGACAAGGTTCGAAGCCGCCAATTCTCCGCCACTGTGCAGGGAGTTGTAAACGACAAAATGGCATTTGATACGGTAATCAGTGGTATGAGGGTATAAATGCGCCCCCCTCTCGAAGAACTTTTTGAAAGTTCTTTAGAGTTGATTCCCTCGGAAAACGCACTTCGGCCGCTTCCCCCGGCACGGGGGATGATTCTTTTCGCCGACAGCGACAACGTTCCCATCCAATTACTGACCGCCTCGAATATCCGGCGTACAGCCCAGGCCAGATTAGCTGATCCCAAAACGGAGGAGCCGCTGCGAAAAGCGGATTTACGGCCGATTGCTTCCTGTGCCTTCTTTACACCGGTAAGCTGTGATTTTCATGCCACCTGGCTGTATAACCGCCTGACAAGATTGTTATTTCCTCAAAAAGCCGACCTTCTGATTGCACTGCCCCCTGCCCATTGTGTTCGCCTTGATCCCGAAGAGCAGTGGGCCGCATTTTCCCCGTCAGACCATCCCGGAAGCGATTCATCGGCTGTCTATTACGGTCCCTTTCCGAGCCGCAAGGCCGCGGTTTTCTTTGCCCGATGTTTCAACGATCTGTTTGGCCTCTGCCGTAACCGCCCCCTTGCACTCAGCGGACGCGGAGAACAATGCTCTTATTACCAAATGGGCCTTTGCCCGGGACCCTGTCTTTCCCCTGGGGACAAAGAGCCGTATCGCCGAACCGTCGGCCGGGCCTTGCAGGACGCGTCAGGACCCATCCGGAAAATTCAGGAAAATCTGACCAGCCAAATGCATGATTTGTCCGCGAAGATGCAGTTTGAACAAGCCCAACTCGTCAAGAACAACCTGGATCAGGTCGCAAAGCTTCAGACGGCCCCTTATCGATGGACTCGCCGGCTGGATACGTTGAAAATACTGCATATTGACCGCGGAATAAATGCCTATACGGCCGAGGATCTCCGACGCAAAAGTCCCCGATTTTGTGCCTACCTGATCTCCGCGGAAAGAATAGATAAACTACCCAACTTCTCACTTTCCTCTATTCAAAATCTCACAGATTTCCTGTCGGATCGGCCGCGAACAAACCGATTGTTTTGTGAAACGATGGCGGAAAATGTTGCCTTGCTTTCCCTGTTTCTTTACAAAACCAACCCTCCAGGACTCTGGTTTGATCTTCAAAAAACACCCCGCCTCGACAAAACGTACCTGCTGAAAGCCATCCAAAACAGGTTTACATCATCCGCCTCCTCTGGTTAGCCAATAAAGAGAGGACGCCGAGAAAGTCTCAACGTCCTCAGAAAAGTAGCCCCAAGGGGATTCGAACCCCTGTTGCCGGGTTGAAAACCCGGTGTCCTAGGCCTGCCTAGACGATGGGGCCACTGAGATTCTGAAAGATTACTCCATGCTGATGGCTTCTACCGGACATTCGTCCACGCAGACGCCGCAGTCAACGCACTTATCCGCATCTACGACTGCCTTTCCATCCACCATTTCGATGGCTTCACTCGGACAGGCATCCACACATGCGCCGCAACCCGTACAGGTTTCCTGATCAACTTTTGCCGGCATTGTCAGATCTCCTTTCTAAAAACCAGAGTTTACTTATTTGATTAAAGCCCCAGAGCTTACAAAATTTCATATGCAAGCTCAACATTTTTTTTAGATTTTTTTATTTCCCCTCTATCGAGATATGTCCTGTCCACTTATGGTCATTCTTTTTTCAAATGTTTTCCAAAAAAGAACATTTGTACGCCGGAGACGGAAACGAAGAACGCAAAAGAGATATGCTTCGCAGATAGTAAAAAAGAAAACGAATGATCTCTGATATTTGAAAACCAAGGGATTTTTCTTCATTTTCGCGGTTTTTTATGCCATAAACGCGGTTTTGTAGGTATTTTTCCTGATGCCAAGTTTGTCCGTTGCTTTTCCTTTTTGTCCGCTCTTTGTTCTGTTTTGTCCGTTTTTTGTCCAAAAATTGCCGCTTTTGTTCCTGTTTTTTCCGAGTTTTTCCGCGATTTAATGCTGCCGAGAGAAAAGAAATGAGGAAACCGCCTTTGGCGGAAACTGATTTTTAAAACCCCCTCCCCCG
>JAHDQI010000176.1 GCA_018433925.1 Phycisphaerae bacterium
CCATATTCACAGATTGTACCAGATTGTTCCGATAAAATCACGATTATTCCGCCTTGGGAGCCTTTATTGCTTCTCTGGCGGCGTTTTCAGCGGTTTTTGGCTTCCGGTTCCGTAAAGTAAATACCTGTTGCGGCAGATATGTTACAGGGTTTTTGGGAATTTATCTTAAAAATATCAGAGATGACTTATCCGGAGATGCGGCTGTGCTCAGAAACAGTAAAAACGGTTTCTTTCTTGGTTTTAATGCCCCTAAGAAAGTTGATTTCGTTTTTGGATGAACAGGGCGCCAAGCGCCAAAAGTACGAACGATGTCGGCTCGGGAATGATCAAAATATCCGCTTCATCCGCGATATAAAAGGTACTGTTAAGTATATTTCCGTCCGCCAGGATCCCTGTCATTGTGCCGGTTAAACAGGGAAAACCGTATGGACTCAATCCTTCAACGGCGTAAGCACTCAAATACTGGCCCGGACCCACGGCGGTTCCGTTGACCCAGAAATCGGTTCCGGCAAGTCGGATCCGACTCTGGTCGACATAACTGTTTCCAAGAATGCCCGAAGTGATCGTTCCTGAAAGCGTGCCTCCTCTGATATCGATGACACTATCCCAGAAGGCACTTACATCTCCTATGGTTCCCCCATAAATGACCGCTTTCGAAAGTTCGCTGCCTCCCATTTGGAGATTGTCAAGGATCGCCTGTTTATCGATTACGACATTGCATTGGTCTGACCACGAGTCAAAACCCGCCGTCAGTGTGACGATTCGCCCGCCTTCCTGTCGAATGACACTCCGGCCTCCTGCGAAGACAGAACTTACCCAGCCTCCCGTAACGGTTACTTGAGTATTGTCATAAGTGAATAAGGTGTCCGAGACAACTCCTTCGTAAACATTGAGAATGCTGTCGTGATACGCCTCCATTCCATTGGTCCAGCCGCCTTCGATAAAATCAACCGTAGTGCCGACACCCGGGGAGGCATAATCCACCCGCATCCAGGAGATACCCGTCCGTTCCTCCACGTTGTAATCGATGACATAATGTCCGCCGTCATGCAGGTCGTAGTAGTCGATAGCCAATGAAGTGCTGCCGATCAGAATGGCGAAGAATCCAGAAAGAATGCAGCTTTTCATTTTGTCTCCTTTTTTTCAAGCACTTCTTTTCTGCTCCGCTCTCTCCTTTTTGGGGGGATTACAAGTGTGATGGACCTATTATACCCGGCGGCCGAAGAATGTCAAGAAGTTTCACCTTTTCACCTTTTACATGTCCAAGAGATGAATTTGCGCAAAAAAGGGAGTAGCGGCCTTCTCGCCATCCCTTTTCTTGTTCTGAAAGGTTCTTGTTTCGCCTTACAACAACGTTTACAGTACCCCCGGCCGCGGCGACTATTTCAGGGAGACGCCTATTCCTGTTTGGGAACACAGGCCGGGTTTGACGGGTCCTGGTTGCAATCGAGCAGCCAGTTTTGGGCCATCCAGGCAACGTCGCTCAAGTCAAAGCGGCAGTCATCGTTCATGTCTCCGGCCAGGATGAAAGAGCACTCTTCCGGCTCTTCCAGAATGGTAAAATTGATCTCCCCGGCCATGGCCGCCGCCCAGCCGCCGGCAAGACCGCTGCCGTGAAACGATTCTTCCGTCAGCATGATTTCGCACGAATACGTGCCGGGGGCCAGAAAAATGCCTCCTGCCGGAAGGCGCTCCCATTCCCCAAAAACGCCGACCGTGGCCTGTTCGTAATCCACATCATACGCCGGCGAAGAGACATCCGCATCAAACGTGGCTGTTTTCACGGGGCCGTCACTGGCGGTATGGCTGCGCTGGCTGGTCTTGAACACCACATGATAACTGCTGTCGGCCTCGAATTCGAGCGTCGCATTTCCTGCTTCGTCGGTAATAAAGTAATCGATGCATCGATAGGCGGTAAAGCGGTAATTTTTTCCCGTCGGGCTGGACAGGTCCACAACATCGCGGCGCTCAAAATACACCACGTCATTCGGATTCAGCTCCGGCCATATCACGCTGCCTTTATTGTTCAGATTCTGGCCGTCCATCCATATGAAGCCGTAGGTCGAGTCAAATTTCCACTCTTCCTGCCACCACCGACCGGTCAGGCCGATCTTTTCGTTGGCTTCCGGATACAGATCCGGGTTTCCGAGCAGTTTGAGCTGGTAGGTAAAATTCGGCTTGAGATTGGACGCCGTCAGGGTTCCGTGAAAGATCGTGGCATTGGTGTAATACTGCACGGAAACGCTCGCCTGTGTGTAATTGTAACCGGTCTGATACGAACCGGCATACACCTGGTCGGCTGTATCCATCCAGCGGTAGTTGCCCGCCGGGCTGGTGGTGCCGGAATCAATGTCGTTCAAATTCACACTGACCCGTGTTTCTGCCAACCCTGCTGGCTGTCCTGCCCACAGGATCAGTACAACACAGGAAAGAAAAATCGTTGTTTTTTTCATTTTACTGCCCTCCGAAACGGAACGTTTTCGTTCCACTCTTTTTTCATTTCTCATCGGAGCGGTTCAGGGTGCCGGTCACGGATCAATCCATTCTGCTTGTTCTATGCAATCCGGTTGTTTCACGTATGGGCCGATTTCCTGACGGCTTTTTTTCTCCGGCCGCTGTGCAGAAAACGGCGCCGGATCACGCCAAGAGGGGCCGGCCCAAAATCGGCCAGTGATTTTCAGCCGGCCCCTTTATTGGCTTACTGACTTCTGCTGATTGTCCCCTTCCGGGCGGTTGTTCGGGCGGACCCGGCTTTGCCGGCATCCCTTTTGGCCCAAGGCCGCTTCCGATCAGGGGTTCAGCATTAATCGTCTCCGCATTTCTCGCAGCCGCAACAGGCCGGATTGGACGGGTCCAGGACGCAGTCAACGCAGGCCGGGTTCGTCGGATCCGCCGCACAATTGATCAGCCAGTTCCGAGACAGTAAGGCCAGGTCGTTCAGATCGACCCGGCAGTCACAGTTCAGGTCTCCGAGCAGGGTGTACGGGCACGTTGGAGCGCAGGCCCAGAGTCGATCGATGGCTAACTGCCCGTAGGTGGACCAGTACACAGGGCCCTGCTCTCCGGTGCAGACAATGCGCAGCGCCGTCCCCGGCGTGCCGGTAAAGGTCGTCTCAAACCACTGCTCATTCCACGTCTTGGCGGCCGCGGCGGCATCATAGCTGCCCCAGGAAACCCACCCCTCCTCGGAGCCGTCCCCGGCGAAGACCTCAAAGCTGTCGTCCGAATAGCCGTTCAGGTGGCGGATGGTTACCGAGTTGATCGCCAGGGGGAAATAAACGGTGGCCTGGTTGTCGTCGCCTGTGGCCTCGCTGCCCCAGACCATACGGCACTGGTAATCGTCCGTGGCGGAGGCGGGGGCTTCATACTGGTCTTCTTCGGGATCATACCCGAATCCGCCGTAGTTTCCGCCGCTGGTGCTTGGTTCGGCCTGTCCCCAGTCGTCGCCCAGCGTGACCCCTGGGCTCAGGGTATCGGTGTCTGCGAATTCAACGGCGTATCGAAACGGGCATGATGCCGTTGCCGAGAGGCGGTCGATTGCCAGTTGGCCGTAATCGGACCAATAGGAGCCGGCCGCGGCGGTACAGTCAATCCGCAATACCGTGCCGGGCGCGCCGGTAAAGGTCGTCTCAAACCATTGTTCGCCGTAGGTTTTCGTCGCTGCCAAGGCGTCATAGCTGTCCCACAATACCCAACCTTCGTCCGATCCGTCGCCGACATACACATTGAAGCTGTCATTGGAGTCGCCGTTGAGGTGCCGCAAGGTCACGGAGTGGATCGCCAGCGGAAACGTAACATCGGCATAATCGGTGGTATCGCCGCTGGTGCTGTGGCCCCAGACCATGCGGCATTCGTAATCGCTGGTCGCGGTCGTGGGGGCGACATAGTTGTCGGTGGTTGTGCCGAATCCGCCATAGTTGCCGACCGCTCTGCCTTCGGCGCCGCCGCCCGGCTCGGCCTGGCCCCAGCCGCTCAGGGTCACGCCGGCGCTGATCGTGTCCGTTTGACCGAATTCAACGGTATAATCAATCGCATAGGCCGCGGCGGAAAATACGGCCGAACATAAACACATGAATACCAAAGGTTTCATTGTACTTTCCTCCGAAATTGAAAGTTTTGGTTTCAACCGTTTCACTTTTCTCATCGGAGTCGCACGTGTTGTTGGCCGCTGCCGATCGGCGAGGATCCTGCCTCATGCTATGAGCCCGGCCAGCGGCCGATTTCTGACGATTTTCCTTTCTCTGGTCGTGTGAGATTTCAAAAGGGAGCCGGCCCCCTCTGTCGGCCAGTGATCCGGACGCCGGCTCTCCGAAAGAGTATAGGGTTTTACACGCGTTTGATTTTTGGTAATAAGAGTCCGCCCAGGCCCAGCAGCAGCAGCGTGGCCGGCTCGGGAACGGCGGTGATCCGGTCGATGCCCAACTGACCCCAGCCGGATTTATAAGGGCCGGCCGCCGCGGTGCAGTCGATCCGCACTACCGTTCCCGCCGTGCCGGTAAAGGTGGTTTCAAACCATTCCTCTGTATACGTCTTGCTGGCTGCAGTGGCGTCATAGCTGCCCCACAATACCCATCCTTCTTCTGAGCCGTCGCCGACATACACACTAAAGCTGTCATTGGAGCCGCCGTTGAGGTGCCGGAGGGTCACGGAGCTGACAGCCAGCGGAAAAATAACATCGGCATAATCGGTGGTATCACCGCTGTCGTCTTTGCCCCAGACCATGCGGCATTCATGGTCCGCCGTGGCGGTTGTGGGGGATACATAATTGTCCCCCAGTGGGGTCGTATTGCCGAAGCCGCCGTAGTTGCCGTAGTTCCAGGGATCGGGTTCCCACTCGCCCCAATTGGCCAGGGTGATGGCGGTGCTTCCTGTAATGGTAACGGGGTCGCCCCCATCGATGGAATAGGTATCGGTTGCCCCCAATTCAACATAGTAAAACGCGGCGGTTGCCGGACCCGCTGCAAGCAGGATCCCGGCCACTGAATAAATTATTATGAACCGTTTCATTGTACTTTCCTCCGAAACATACTGTTTTGAGTTTCATTTTTTTACATCGGAGTCGTACGAAGGATGGATCACGGGTCAATGCGTTCTGCTGTTTTCAGGGTGTGCCGTTTGGTTCACGTATTGGCCGATTTTCTGACGGATTTCCTTTCCCCGGCCGCCAAGGTTTGATACAGAATAAAGCCTTCCGGTTTTTCAAAGAGGGGACCGGCCCAACATCGGCCAGTGATCTTCGGCCGGCCCCATAGTGTTTTTATTTCCGTTTCCGCAGCAGCAGGCCGCCGAGGGCCAGCAGGGCCATCGTCGCCGGTTCGGGAACGATGGTGATATGTGCGAAGTTGTCCGGGTACTCTACTCGCGTATCCGCACGTACCGATGTTATTCCGTCCGGCATGTCAGGATAAAAATTCGTCATCTGTGGATCTGTCTCAGATGTATATTGACCACTTCGTGCCTGGATCTTGATGCCAATCGTATCACCCCATCCTGCATTTAACGCTGCCAAAGGGATCAGCATTTCGTAGTCACGATGCGTAGAGGTGATGTTATAGCCCGTCTGTACTCCGCCATCTGTGCCCCAGGTGCTTGATCGCTGACTTACATCCCATGGGAAATCATTGCTGGTAAGATAAGCTTCGCCGAAGAACGAACGATTTGTCGGGATACTGCCCCAGTATAACGCATCCACGGGATTATTAAAAACTCCTGCCGAAGGCGTATCAAAGGTTACATAGAGAAAATCCCTGTTTGTATCGATTGTGGGATCCTCAACTCGAAAAGCCATATACAGATTGGTTGTATCAAATGAGAGATAACCATGGAAGATCGGCAGTTCATTATCCACGTAGCCGGTTCCCGGTCCCTTTGAATTATCAGTGAACCAGAAGTAATCATCCCATTCGTCAGGACTTATCGTTCCATCGATGGTGAAGGCGGCTTGCGCTGACCCGATCACCAAACAGATCATCATCATAATTCTCTTACTTATTGTTTTCATAATTCTTTCCTCCAAAATGGGGGTTTATTTTTCGGTTTTTTTTGCTGGGGCCGGGCGGCC
>JAHDQI010000239.1 GCA_018433925.1 Phycisphaerae bacterium
GGCGCTGGTGGCGATGCTGACGCGGCTGCCGGAGAATATGGATACGGTGGAGGAGATTTACGAGATTGCCGAGCGGCTGAAAGACCCGGCCGACGGGGAACGAATTACAACGGAATGGACCGCGTTCTTCCGGTCCCAGTACAGGCAGATTCAGTAAAGGACCCATGGATCCGGTTCCCGCAGAGAATTCCTTTTTCAGAAGGATGGCCCGGAAAATCGACGCGCTGTACGTCGTGGAGATTTTCCTGTTCCTCTTTTTGGGTCTTTTCTTTTTTTATCCGCTTGTGCTGGCGGTCAAAACGGGCCTTTCGTTTGACGGGCAGTTCAGCTTCTACTGGCTGGGGCGTCTGTTTTCCAACCGCATCCTGATGGGGCAGTTATTGAACAGTTTTCTGCTGGCCTGCCTGACCACGGGGCTGGTGCTTGTCGTTTCGTTTCCGATGGCGATTCTCAGCGCTCGGTACCGGTTCCGGGGCCAGGGGATCTTGAGCATGCTCGTGCTGATCCCGCTGATTCTGCCGCCGTTTGTGGGGGCGCTGTCGATCAAGCGGTATCTCGGTCAGTTCGGGATTCTGAATATTGTGCTGGAGCGTCTGGGGGTGCTGGATTTGTCAACGGGGCTGCCGCCGGACTGGCTGGGGTCGGGCTTTTTGATTGTCTCGGTGCTGCAGACGCTGAACCTGTTTCCGATTTTGTATCTGAACCTGACGGCGGCCCTGGCCAATTTGGATCCGGCTTACGGACAGGCGGCCCGGAACCTGGGGGCTTCGGGGCTGACGACGTTTCGCCGGATTACGCTGCCGCTGCTTCGGCCGGGGATGTTCGCGGGCGGATCGATTGTGTTTATCTGGTCGTTTACGGATATTGGTACGCCGCTGATTGTCGGGTATGAAGAGCTGGCGTCGGTGAAGATCTTTAAGGAGCTGGCGCGGGCGGATGTCTCGGGGCGGACGTACAGTCTGGTGCTGGTGATGCTGACGCTGTCGATTTTGTTTTATACGCTGGGTAAGATGGTTTTCGGGCGGGCAATCCGGATGGATTCGGCAAAGGCCAGCACGGCCTCGATGGGGACCAAACTGGGGCCGGTCGGCACCTTTTTTGTCTGGCTGTTTTTCGGGGGGGTGATTTTGATCGCGGCCCTGCCTCATATCGGGGTGATCCTGACGGCGGTATCGGGCCCGTGGATCAAGACCATTCTTCCGGAGTCGTTTACCCTGCGGCATGTGCTCTTTGCGCTGCAGCAGCCGGATACGCGGCGCTCGGTTTTGAACAGTCTGCTGTACGCGGGCCTCTCAACGGGGGTGGATATTGTGCTTGGTTCGGCGGCGGCCTGGATTATTGTGCGGCGGCGATTGTGGGGCTCTCGCGTGCTGGATTTAATCCTGATGCTTCCGCTGGCAGTGCCGGGGGTGATTTTGGCCGCCGGCTATATTGCGATGACGGTTCCGGGCTCGACCCTGGAGGCGATCGGCCCGCTGCGCAACCCGCTGCTGATTTTGGTGATTGCCTATTCGATTCGGCGGATACCGTTTGTGGTTCGCGGGGTTACGGCCGGGCTGCAGCAGATTCCCGAATCGCTGGAGCAGGCGGCGCGAAATCTTGGGTCCGGGCCGGGGACGGCGATTCGGAAGATTACGGTTCCGCTGATCGCGGCCAACATCATCGCGGCGGGCCTGCTGACGTTTTCATTCGCGATGCTGGAGGTCAGCGATTCGCTGGTGCTGGCGCAGTTGCGTGAACATTATCCGATCACCAAGGAAATTTATACGCAGGCCAACTCGGCCAACGTGGACGCCAATAATATCGCCGCCTCGCTGGGTCTTTTGGGAATGCTGGTGCTGGGCGGCTCACTGGGTACGGCGGCGATTCTGCTGGGCAAGCGGCTGGGCGCCGTGTTCAGGGCATAAAAACACTTTCAGAGGGACTGAGAATCTTATGATCGAAGTCAGGATAGAGAACATTGCGAAAACCTATCGGCAGGGCCGCAAAAGCACGGCGGTGCTGCAGGATATTGATCTGACGATTGAGCCGGGTGAATTTTTCTTTTTGCTGGGTCCCAGCGGGTGCGGCAAGACGACGCTGCTTCGGATTATCGCGGGGATGCTTGAGCCGTCGGCCGGGCGGATTTGGTTCGGGGGCAAAGATGTGACAACCCTTCCCCCGGAGAAACGGAACACGGCGATGGTGTTTCAGAATTACGCGTTGTGGCCGCATTTGACGGTGGGTCAGAATGTTGAATTCGGGCCGCAGATGCAGGGGGTGGAGGCGGGCCGGAGGCGTCAGATTGCGGAAGAAAAACTGGCGGTGGTGCGCATGGAAGAATATGCCCGGCGAAAGCCCAATCAGCTTTCCGGGGGGCAGCAGCAGCGGGTGGCGCTGGCCCGTGCGCTGGCGGCCGGGCCGCAGTGCCTGCTGCTGGATGAGCCGTTGAGCAATCTTGATGCGCGGCTGCGGGCCAAGATGCGGATCGAACTGCGGCGGCTGGTCAAAAGTACTGAGACGACCGCGATTTACGTGACGCATGACCAAAAGGAGGCCCTTTCGATGGCCGACCGGATTGCCGTGCTGAATGCGGGCCGGATTGTGCAGATCGGCCCGCCGGATCAGGTGTACCGGGTGCCGCGGAATGAGTTTGTGGCCGATTTTATCGGGGAAGCCAATTTTCTCACAGGAAATCTGTTGCAAACCTCGCCTGTGAAAATAAAAACCCCCGTGGGGATGCTGGTTTCGGAGATGAAAAGTTCGGATGCTGCCGGGGCCGAGGTCAAATGCTGTATTCGGCCGGAGAAGATTCAAATCCGCAAAAAAGAGGGATTTCTGGATGCCAGCCCGGCCAACCAGATTCCCGCAACGGTTCAACGGGTCACTTATTACGGCGACATGAGCCAGGTGGAGGTTCAGATTGGGCAGGGTATGCTGTGGACGGTTTCGGCGTTTTCGGCGGAGGCGGCTGAATTGTCGGCCGGGCAGGCGATTCTCTGCGGTGTTAACCCCTGCGATGTTATACTCTTAGGCAAGTAAAGGAAATACTGAATACAAAAAGACCGGTATCACCGTTTTTTTTGTGAAAATCGCAGGACCCTAACAATCCTCTAATATTTGCCTAACAAATGGTTGCTATCCTGTTTTTTGCTTGACAGACGAGCAATTGTGCAGGACATTAACGACGGGTGTTTTAATGGAAATGTAGGGAACTTTTTTTGGAGGTTGGAAAGATGAAAGCAATGGCAATTTTGACAGCGGTTTTAATGACAGCGGTTTCGGCAAGTGCTGCAATATCAGCCAGCTACGGATGGGAAGACGGAGGAACAGTATTAGGTGTTTATGGAACTAATATTTCTGCTCAAAATGTGGACGGCAGTACGCCGGGCGCACACAGCGGAAGCAGGTATTTACAACTTACGGAAGCCCCCCATTCCGGAACACCACAGGCCTATCTGGCTTTCATTGAAGGTCTGACGGATGGGGATACTGTAACAACCAGTTTCTTTGGGTATGACGATAC
>JAHDQI010000313.1 GCA_018433925.1 Phycisphaerae bacterium
TCGCCTGCACGCCGTATTTTTCCCGGGCCTCGGGCTGGGTGTCCAGCGAGACGAGGGCCACGGCAAACCCGGCCGACTCATCGACGGCCAGTTCGGTCAGCACGGGCAGCATTCGCCGGCAGTAGATGCAGCTTGCCGCCCAGCACCGCCAGACCCACCCCCCAAATCCGTTTGTTTTTTTGCATGATACGGCTCGGCTTTTGTATGGTTCAGGCCGCCGCCGGCGCAGCGCCGCCAAACCAGTGTTTTGTTCTCAAGCATACTTTTACGAGCATCAGCATCACCGGCACTTCGATCAGAACCCCCACAACGGTAGCCAATGCGGCGCCCGATGACAAGCCAAAAAGCAGGGTGGCCGTGGCGATGGCCACCTCAAAATGATTGCTGGCCCCGATCATCGCCGAGGGCGCGGCGTCTTCATAAGAAAACTTCAGCATTTTCGCAAGCGCATACGTGACGGCAAAGATCAGCACCGTCTGGATGAACAGCGGGACGGCAATCCAGAGGATCGTCAGCGGATTGGACAAAATCGTCTCGCCCTTGAACGAAAACAGCAGCACCAGCGTGCCCAGCAGCGCCAGGATCGAAACCGGCGTCAGCATATGCAGAAACTTCGCCTGAAACCAATCGATGCCCTTGTGTGCAATGATCCATTTTCGGGTGAAATAACCGGCCGCCAGCGGCAGCGCCACATAAATCGCAATCGACAGCAGCAGGGCCTGCCAGGGCACGGGCATTTTGTTAACGCCCAGCAGCCAGCCGCCGAGCACCCCGTAGAGAACCAGCATCGTCAGCGAGTTGATCGCAACCATTACCAGCGTATGGCCCTGGTTGCCCCTGGCCAGATAGCCCCACATCAGCACCATCGCCGTGCAGGGCGCAATGCCCAGCAGGATCGCCCCGGAGATATACGAGCGGAACAGTTCGACCTCCGTGCCGTCCTTGACGATCTCGGTGCCGGGGATCAGTCCGCGAAAGACCACGCCGAGGAAAAACCACGCGATGGCGAACATCGTGAACGGCTTGACGGCCCAGTTGACAACCAAGGTCAGCAATACCGGTTTGGGGCTTTTGCCCGCCTTAACGACCTCGGCAAAGTCGATCTTGACCATAATGGGATACATCATGAAGAAAAGCGCAATGGCGATGGGTATGGAAACCACCGGCGCCCCGTTGACATAGAGGGCCATTCGGTCGAGCGCCTCGGCCGCACCGGGGGCGACTTTGCCCAGGACGATGCCGCCGATAATGCACAGGATAACCCAAATAGTCAGATACCGCTCAAAGACATTTAATTTTTTTTCCTGTCCCGGTTCATTTTTGGGAGTCGACATTCTTTATTTCCTTGTCGCCGGTTATTTTTTAAATGCCGTAATATTCACACTAATCACATAATCGCCGAGTTTTGCCCCCGTCGGCAGGGAGTCCTTCACCTGTCGGTAGAGAGGATCGTTGCAATCGGCCATGACATCGATACTGTATGCTTTCTCGTCGACCTGAATATCGCGCAAACCCGTCTGTTTTGCCATTTGGATCGTATCCTCAATGAGAACCGCGCCTGCGACACAACTTACCAGGGCCGCGGCCGACCGGAAGACCGCTTCAGGCAGCTGTTTTTTCAAAGCCAGATCGGACACACAGGCCTTGCCGCCGGGTTTGAGCACGCGGGCAATTTCCTTCCAGACCTGCGGCTTATCCGGCGACAGATTGATGACGCAGTTGGAGATGACTACATCGACGCTGCGGTCGGCGACCGGCAGATGCTCGATTTCGCCCAGTCGAAACTCCACGTTGGCAAGCCCGGTCTTTTCCGTGAATTTCGCGATCCCCGCCCTGGCCTTGCTGAGCATGTCCGGGGTCATATCCACGCCGATGGCCCGGCCGGTCGGGCCGACTTTGCGGGCGGCGATAAAGACATCAAATCCGCCGCCGCTGCCCAGGTCCAAAACGACCTGCCCCGGCCTGAGCTCGGCCAGCGCCGTCGGGTTCCCGCAGGAAAGCCCCATGTTGGCCCCCTCGGGCAGGATCTCCAGTTCTTCCGGGCTGTAGCCGATTCCCTCGGCCAGCTTATCCGGCGCCGACGAACCGCAGCAGCCTCCGGATTTGCCCTTGGCAATATCCGTATATCCCTGCCGAACCGTGTCCCTTATTTTTTCCTTTGATTCTGCAGCATCGCTGTTACTCATCGAGGTCCTCTTGATTTTAAGTCTGTTAAAAGGGTCGGTATTGTTTCGACAAATGCTCTAATCTGGTCACGAACTCGGCGATAACAATTCAGGGCCTCTTCCTGACTTGCGGCTTCTTTGGCCAGGCGGGGCGGGTCTTCAAAACTCACGTGCAGGATCCTCGCCTTGCCGGGAAACCTCGGACAGCTCTGGCGGGCATTGTCGCAGACGGTGATGACATAATCAAACGGGATGTCTTGGACTTCCTTTAGATGTTTAGACTGATGGTTGCTGATATCCACGCCCGCCTCGGCCATGACTTTGACGGCGATGGGATTGAGGCCGTGGGTTTCGATGCCGGCCGAATACGGCTCAATGCAATCTCCCTTCAGATGCCGCGCCCACCCCTCGGCCATCTGGCTGCGGCAGGAGTTGCCCGTACAAAGAAACAATACTTTTTTCTTTTTTTTCTCCGCGTTCATAACGGCTGTCCTTTACGGTTTTCGTACTTTCAGCGCGGCCTCCGCCACCCGCATGCCCAACAGCTTGGCCGTCTGCATGCCCAATTCGTCTTGGGTGATGTCATCATTGTAGGCGTTGACCAGCGTGGCGCCCTGGTGGGCCTTGGGTTTGCCGCCGACCACCATGACTTCCTGGCAGAGCATGGCCGCCTGAATCTGCTCGATGACCAGTTCCTGGCCGCCGTTTCGAAAAGAGCCGACGGCGACTACGCCCAGCGGGATGTCCGCCAGATAAAATTTGGGCTTTCGCAGGACATACATGCGCTCGAGCACCGCCTTGCACAGGGCACTCATGGAGCGGAAATACACCGGGGATCCGAGGATCAGACCGCCCAGTCCGGGCGTTTCGAGGTAGGGTTCCACTTCGCTCGGAAAATCGTCCATGATTTCCTGCGGGCTGTCCGGGGTCGCCCCGCCCTGCCAGCCGCCGATCGTCGTCCCTCCCAGGTCGATCAATTGCGGCTCGATGCGGGCCGAAACGGCCGCGGCCGCCTCCAGCGCGGTCCGGACCGCTGCGGCCGTGGTTTTTGCCTTGCGCGGGCTGCAACTGATCCCGACGATTCGGATTTTTTCTTCGGCTCCGGCGGCGGCTCGGGCCGCTTCGACGGCTCCCAGGGCGCCGGCTCCCCCGGCCATGACACTTCCGGCCAAAAAGTTTCTTCGATCCATAATGACCTCCTCAATGAGAGTTCCGCTTTAGCGATTGATTCCGATTGTATAAAACAGGGTAAAAAACAAACCGATCAGCAGGAAGACAGCCCCGGTGATCCGGCGCGCCCATAATTCAAAACGGGTAATCTTATCAAAAGCCCGGGCCAGTTGATTGGCCCCGAGGGCAATCAGAAACGCGAAGACCAGCACCGGCAGGGCCGTGCCGACCCCGTAGACAAGCGGCAGCAGAACCGCCGAGCCCTGTTCGACCGTGATCGGGATCAGCGAGCCGAAAAACAGGGCCGCCGAAACGGGACAAAAGGACAGGGCAAACAAAAACCCCAGCACAAAGGCCCCGCCCAGGCCGAATTTTTCCGCCCGCTGCTGGGCCCACTGGCCGATGCGGCCGCCGCCGGACGGCAGCGAAATCAGGCCCAGCAGGATCATGGCCGTCAGGATCAGGATCGGCCCCAGCAGCCGGTACATGTATTTACCCAGCCAGTGAGAGACTCCCGGCGCCGAGAGCAGACTGCCGGCCAGCAGCACCCCAAGCAGGACATACGCCAGGCAGCGCCCGGCCGTATACAGCAGGCCGGTCAGCAGGACATACCCCGGCCGATCCACCCGGCGGCCGATGAAGGATATCGCCGCGATATTGGTCGCCATCGGACAGGGGCTGATCGACGTCAGAATTCCCAGCCACAGAACAGCCCCAACGGTAGTCAGCGGCACCATCATGACGACGCTTCCTCAAGAAACGTTTGCAGATGGGTTTGGATGTACTTGATATACGCCTCCTGATCGCCCACGAGGTTCCATATCTGGTCCAGATTTTTCCAGCGAATCTCCCGGCCTTCGGCAACCTCAGAGAGAATCACGGCTTTGGTGACCAGTTGATAATCCCCAATGAAATGGGCATTCTCCGCCCGGTCCACATTGACCTCTTTCCAGACGATCAGGCCGGACTGCATCTCTTCGGAAAAACCGGACTGAACCGCCTGACGGGCATAATTTTCCAGCTTGTGACAGGTCGGACAGCGGACATCCCCGTGAAAGTAATACACAAAGATCTGCCGGGCGGGCGCAGTCGCGTCCGCGGCCGGAGGGTCTCCGGAGGGGGCCTGCGATAAACCCGGCGACGCCGACGGTTCGGGCGCCTGCCGTTCCTGCGTGATCATGTACGCGACGCTGCCGACAACAAAAAGCAGAAGAATCACGGTTAGGATAGGTTTGGTTTTCATCAATGTCCCCTTTTCTACTGAATGAAGGATTTAATTTCCTCTGCCGACAGCACCTTTCCGCTGGAGACCACCTGCCCGTCAATCGCCAGGGCCGGGGTCATCATCACGCCCATTTTCATGATGTCGTTGATCTGCGTGATTTTTTCGATCTCGTATTCGATCCCCAGTTGGCCGGCGGCCGCCTCGGCGTGTTCGGCCAGCTTTTTGCACTTGGGACAGCCGGTCCCTAAAATCTGTATCTTCTTCATAAGTTCTCCTCTTAAAAAAAGACTCCGAAAATCATTCCGCTAATCGTGGCCATCACAACAACCAGCAGGACAAAGACTATCGTTTTCTGCGTGCCCATGACCGAGCGAATCACGAGCATATTCGGCAGCGACAGGGCCGGGCCGGCCAGCAGCAGCGCCAGGGCGGGGCCTTTGCCCATCCCCGCGCCGATCAATCCCTGCAAAATCGGCACTTCCGTCAGCGTCGCAAAGTACATAAACGCCCCGGCCACCGAGGCGAACAGATTGGCCCATAAAGAATTGCCGCCGACGGCCCGCGCTACCCATTCGGATGGGATCAAGCCCTCATTGCCCGGCCTGCCCAGCAGGGCGCCTGCCACAATGACGCCGAAGAACAGCAGCGGCAGGATCTGCTTGGCGAATGTCCAGGTCGAACCGAACCACTCCTCGGGCTCGCCTTTTGTCGTACTGGTAGCCCACGAAAGGCCGATCACGCCCGCCGTAAACGGGATCATGACCCTCATTCCTTCCATCGGCAGCGCCAGCGCCAGACTCGCCGTGGGGATCGCCGCGACGGCGATTTTCCACCACGGAATGCCGAACCAGAGCACCAAAATCACGCCCAGCGCAACCGAAAATGCGCCCGTCACAATCCACTTGGCCGAATGAATACGATACCAAAGACCCGACTCCTGCTGCGATGCTCCCCAGTTGGCAAAGACCAGCACGCCAATCATAACCGCGAAAAACAAGGCATTCTGCCACAGCGGCCGCGTGACCTCCGGCTCCGGCATGTCCATCTGGCCGTTGGCCTTTTCCAGTTCTTCTTTGCGATAAATAAAGTGCATCGACAACCCGATGATTACGCTAAAGACAATCGCCCCGACCGCCCGCGCGATACCCAGTTCCATGCCGAGAATCCGGGCCGTCAAAATAATCGCCAGCACATTGATCGCGGGCCCGGAATACAAAAACGCCGTCGCCGGACCCAGCCCCGCTCCCATGCGGTAGATGCCCGCAAACAGCGGCAGTATCGTGCACGAGCAAACCGCCAGGATCGTTCCGGACACCGAGGCAACCCCATAAGCCAGCATTTTATTGGCCTTGGCGCCCAGGTATTTCATCACCGCGGCCTGGCTGACAAAAACCGAAATGGCCCCGGCAATGAAAAACGCGGGAACCAGGCACAGCAGCACATGTTCGCGGGCATACCACTTGACCAGGTGCAGCGATTCCATCACGGCATTGTCAAACCGTTTCCACCCGACCGGCAGATAAAAGCACGCCAGAAAAACGAAGACAATCGCCGCCA
>JAHDQI010000212.1 GCA_018433925.1 Phycisphaerae bacterium
AGAAACGACATACAAACGACATAGAAACGACATCCGGCAAAAAGGAAACCAACGTGTTTTGCCGGCTTTATAAATCTTATATTTCGCATTCGAATGAGGGTCATCGTGATGTTGCATCTGAACCGCAAGTCCGGACGCAAACGGCCTGTTCCCCGGCTCGGCGGCGACCGGCCGTCTGTTTTCTTTTGAGCACTTCCGGCCACAAACTGTTTGCCTGCCTGATCGCATGGGCTTAGTAGTAATCCTGTGGATTGGGGATTTCCGGCAACATGCGATGTTCGTATTTTTCGATAAATTCCTCATCGGGCCGGCTGTATTTGATTTCATTGGTCACAAAACAGGGATCGGGCGCCGGGTCCAGGGAGGGCGTCTGGTCCGGCAGATATTCTTTTTCGAGGCGGCGGCCGTGCTTGACCATGTGGAAGAGGTTGGCGCATGCCTTCTGGACGACATCGCTCCTGTTGCAGTGCATGAGCGTGAGCAGCCGGTCGGCCGCGACGGGCTGGCAGTAGTGGAGGAACATATAGTGGTTGAGTTCGAGGCCGAGGATGCGCCGGTGGAGGGCCTTGAGGAACAGCGGATCGCCCAGCCATCGCTCGAACAGCCAGCGTTTGACATTGGCCGTATACAAGGCATGATCCAGCCGGTAGCGGCTCTGTTCGCTAATGGCATTGAGAAATTGTTTTTGCCTGCGGGTGAGACGGGATTTGGATTTTTCCTTCTGCGGCTTTGCTTTTTGGGGCCGGATAGGCCGTTTTCGGCTGTGGGGGGGCATAGAACGTTCTGTAGAATTCGTCGGCTCGGCAATCTGCCAGCGGTTTGCTGGTATCGGGTTTTTGGGCATAATCATTGTTCGCTCCTTTCGTGTTTTTGGCCGGCTTTCAGTGTCCGGCAATTTCCATTCAGGCGTTTACGCTTCGGACTCCTGACTCCTTGCTGATGTCCGGGACATGGTTGCCCATTTTAACAGAGAGAATTGTTTGCCTCTCCGCACTGGGGGCGGTGTTGCACAAACTGTTCGAAAATTCGGGTTTTGGAGGACATGAAAAAATTGTAAGTGCTTTAATTAAAAGGAATAATAATTTTTTAAAAATCGGGATTTTTGTTTTCAAGGCGTTGCACAAATTGTTTGATGTGGACAAGAAGGGTCTAAAATTAACCACGGATTAACACGGATTATTTACTGATATGAAGGGGTAAAATAAAAGAATACAAGCAGGCCCTTCGGCGCTACTCAGGGCAGAGAGGGTGGGGGTATTTTCCATTTTTATGATTCAGGAGAAAGTATATTGGATTTATCTTGACTTGACGGAGGATGGGAAGATATAATGATGCCGTTTTCGTGGAAGGGAAAACGGCCATTAGGATTGGAGGAAAGAAAGATGAAAAGAACAACACTGTTACTAACCCTTATTATTGTCCTGGTTTTCTTAACAACGGTAGCGCAGGGGAGCATCATTTCATTTACGTATACAGGCCATGGGGACGGTACAATGGATGGAGTACCATTTCCAGATTCCAACTTCGTAATTACGGCGATTGCAGACACCGATGAACGGACAGCTTACGATAATGGATGGTTTATCGACCACCTTTCAGCATCCATCTTAATTGACGGCCTGGGCGAATTCGATTTTTTGTCACAAACCCGTACGTTTGTGAATCAGTCATGGGGGATGATCGGTTTCAGCCGGGGCGGCCTCGGCGGGCATGATTTATTTTACGGTCCACGCCGAGTGGAATTTACTACCTGGGAGATGCTGACCCCGATAGGTCCGCTCAGTGGAACGGGAAAACTTTTCCAGTGGAATTACAGTCCTCAGGTTGTAACAGCCGGAGGTGTTTTAATCTTTGATGATCGTACTGTGATTGGCTCGACTTTTAAGGCTGTCCCTGAACCCTGCACGGTTTTATTGTTCGCCCTTGGCGGTTTGGCTGTGCGCTGGAAACGGACTTGAGTTGTTTACTTCGGGCAATGTGAGATAATATAGAGTTTTCCTTCCCTCTGGCATTCTTACAGGGGGCAGTGTATAATACCTCCCGAAGTATCTGTCACAGAAAGGATTTACAAATAAATGAGGTGGCCAGATGAATCATCGGATCGGGACAGGGTTATTACTGCTTTCAATACTGTTTCCCGCGGCCTGCGGGGTCGGGGAGGGGGATCAAGCCATGTCACAGCCAGGCGAGAAGATCAGGGTGATGCTGCTGGATGGGCAGATGATCTATGACGGCCATAAATGGGCCGAAACGTCGCCGGTCTTTGCGGCCATTCTCGCCTCGGCCGGGCGGTTTGATGTGGAGGTGGTCACCTCGCCTGAGCGGGGCCGGCCCAATGACGATTTTTGTCCGGCGTTTTCCGATTATGATGTGATCGTGGCCAATTACGAAGGCGACCCGTGGCCGCAGAAGACGATGGACGCCTTCGAGCAGTACATGCGGGACGGGGGGGGGCTGGTGGTCATCCACGCCGCCGATAATGCCTTTCCCGACTGGCCCGCCTGGAACGAGATGATCGGCTTCGGCGGCTGGGGCGGCCGGGATGAACAGAGCGGCCCGATGATCTGGTGGGACGACGGCAAGATCAAATACGACGAGAGCCCCGGCCCCGGCGGCTACCACGGCGCCAACGCCGACTGGCCGGTGACCGTGCGCGACCCGGACCATC
This sequence comes from Phycisphaerae bacterium, assembly GCA_018433925.1. Classification (GTDB taxonomy): domain Bacteria; phylum Planctomycetota; class Phycisphaerae; order Sedimentisphaerales; family Anaerohalosphaeraceae; genus JAHDQI01. The sequence goes on from JAHDQI010000212.1 coordinate 2,669, forward strand.
CGATTATGAAGGGCCTGCCGACGGTCTGGCTGCACTGCTGCGACGAACTCTACAGCAAGATGCGCGGCCCGGGCCAAAACATGCACGTGCTGGCCACCGGCCGGCAAAGCCCCGACCAGAAGGGCACCGGCCGCGATGAGATCTGCCTGTTTACCGTCACCTGGGGCGACGGCCGAATCTTCCATACCACCATGGGCCACGATGTCCGGTCCATCTCCTGCGTGGGCTTTATCACCACCCTACAGCGCGGCACCGAATGGGCCGCCACCGGCAAGGTCATGCGGACCGAAGTGCCCGACGATTTCCCGACCGCCGAAACAACATCCACCCGCGACATGACCATCCCGGCAAGCCCCCCCGAAAACAACTGATCGCCCCCGCGCGGCCCGCCTGACCGCGCTCGCGGCCGGGTCCTTATTGATACCGCCGCCGCCGGCCGGTTCCAGATTTATAACCTCCTTATTTATCATACGTTATGCTTATCGGACGTGGATTGCGCAGTTATCGGACGCCCCAAAAAAATTCTCCCAAAGGATTAATGTTTCAGCGAATCAAACGGCGAAACATACTCTATTGTCAATGTGTGAAGCGACCGTCCGGCCGGCGGAAAGACCGGCCCGGAAAACCTGTTTGTTGTGAGGGCAGTGGCATGGATACAAAAGATCTGATGACCAAAAAGAGCCGGGTTCGGGAAGCGATGGACTGGATGTCGGGGCCGCCGACGGCGACGGCCGAGGAGTCCGACAGCCGCACAGCCCTGCTTGAAAAACGCCTGCGGCAGGTGGACCGCAAGGTGGGAATGCTTGAGGTCCAGAAGCAGAATCTCTCCGAGACGTGCGCTTCGCAGGATGCCTATATTGCGCAGCTTTCACGGGACCTGGAGGCCCTGCGGGAGGGCAAGTCGCAGGCCGACCGGGAGCTTGAACAGCTTGGCGGCCGGCTGGCCGACAGCGCCGGGCTTTCGGAGACGGTCACGGGCTTGCGTCAGGAACTGGAAGAGGCCCGCGCGCGGATCGGGCTGCTGGAAGAGACGGCCCGCACGCAGCAGATGGAAACCGACCGGCATACGGATGAGCTGGAGGCGTTGCTGCGGGAGAAAGACACGCGGCTGGAGCAGCTTGGGCGTGAGCATGAACTGGCTGCCGGGCACTTGCAGGAAGCCCAGGCCCGCATTGAGCAGTTTGAACAGGCCGCGCAGACGCATCAAACGGAAGCGGACCGCCGCAGGAGCGATCTGGAAGCGGTCCTGCGTGAAAGAGATGCCCGGATCGAGCAGCTCATACAGCAGTGTGAGCAGTTTACGGGGCAGATGCAGGAAGCCGAGCAGACCCGGCAGCAGATGGAGCGCGCGCACCATGAGTTGCAGTCTCAGCTTGCCGAGACGGCGGGGCAGTTGGATGTGCTGCGGGTGCAGAAGGAAGTCAGCGATCAGGAACTAGCCGAACTGCGGGGACTGCACGCGGCGGCGGCCGGCCAACAGAACGCGCTGGCCCGGCTTCAGGAAGAGCTGGAACGCAGCCGGGATTCGCAGCGGCAGCTTGAGCAGATGCTGCGCCAGGGGCAGGGTGAATATGACCAGGAACGGACGATGCTGCGGGAGAAGCTGGAAGAGAAGGAGCGGCTGTTTCAGAAGATCGCCGAGCAGCGTGACCAGGTTTCGCTGGAACTGGAGGATATGCAGGCGGCGCACAGCCGCGTGAAGAAGGAATATACGGAGCTGCATCGTCGGATGTCGGCGGCGGCTGAGGAACTGGAGGCCCTGCGGAGTCAAAGCGGGCAGACAGCGCAGGAGATGGAGCGGTTGCGGGCTGAGCGGGAGACGGCCGTGCGTCAGCGCGAGCAGATCGAGCGGATGGAGCGTGAACTCGAGCAGGCCCGCGAGAAGATTCGGATGCAGGAGGAGGTGCTCAGCAGTACGCAGGATCGGCAGGCGGCGGATCTGGCGGCCGTGCGCCAGCAACTGCATGAGGCCGAGCAGACGATTCATCATTTGCAGGGACAAAAAGACCTGGCGGCCGAGCGGCAGAAAAATATTGACCGGCTGGGCGGGGAACTGGAGGAAAGCCGCGTGCGGATTCGGCAGTTGGAAGAGACGCTGCGGAGCCGACAGGAGGAATTTGACCGGCAGCGGGTGTCGCTCGAAACGGACCGGCAGGAAAACCAGACGGAATGCCGTACGCTGTCGGCCAGACTGGCCGAGCTTGAGCAGATACGGCTGCGCCTGGAAGGCGAGAATCAAACGCTTCAGGACCGGATGAAGGAACAGGCCGTTTCATCGGAGAAGGCCGTTCAGGAGGCGGAAGAAAGCCGCTCGTATGTGGCGGCCCTTCAGCAGGAGGGGCTGCGTCGTGAGCAGGAGGTTGAGACGGCCCGCCGGGCGCTGCGGGAAGCCGAGCAGAAGCTGGAAGCCCAGGATCGAACCGGGCGGCGTGCTGAACAGCAGGTTGCACAATTGCAGGGTGAGCTGGATGATCTGCGGACCTGTTTTCAGCAGGTGCTGGAAGAGAAGGTGGCCCTTCGCAAGCAGCTTACCGCGCTGGAGGAATATGAGACGCGATACCTGGCCGTTGAGGAGAGCTCTCATCGGCTGGCCGCGGAGCTGGAGGATGTGCGGTTTCGGCTGGAGGAGAAGTGCCGCCAGTTGGAACGGGCCGCGGCTGTTGAGCAGGACAATCGCCAGCGGCAGGAGCAGCTTCAGGACAAGCTGGAACAGAAAAACGACCTGCTGGAACAGCTTCAGCAGCAGGAGGAACATCTGCTTCGTCAGATCGAGACCCACGGGCAGACCATTGAGCGGCAGCGGCATGAGCATCAGCAGCTTTGCAAGGAAATGGAACTGCAGCGGCAGGACCTGGAGAAACAGTGCCGCCGGCGGGAGGAGGCGATTGAATCGCTTCAGACGCGTCTTGCGGAGGTTTCGAACCAGGCCAGCGAATTTGAGCGGCTCAGCCGCCAGGCCCATGAAGAGAACAATCACCTGCGGGAGTCGCTGAGCCGGACGGAGGAGCGTCTGGCCGAGACCGAGTCGCGGCTGGCCCGGCAGGCGGAGGAAAATGAGTCGATGCAGAAGCAGATCGCCCAGTTGGAGATTTCGGCCGGTCAGCTTGCGGAAACCCGCGGCCAGTTGCAGAAGGCCCAGCGGTATATTGAATCGATGGAGCAGACGCTGGCGCAGCAGTCGGAAGACCTGGCCGCGGCCCAGCAGCAATTAAGTCGGCACGTGGAGTTTGCCCGCGAGCTTCAACTGCTCAGCCGTAAATCGGAGGGGATCTGGCAGGTGCCTCAGATTCGCCCGGCCGAGCCGGCCAAACCGAGCCGGCCGACCCCGAAGTCGCCCGCCGGGCCTGCCGAGCCGGCCAATCAGCTTGATGACGAGACGGTGATAATTTCAAAGACGGCGCCTGCGGCGGCGGGCGATTCGGATTGCCGGACGGCCGCGTTGCGCAATCAGCTTCTTGAGCAGACGGAAAACCTGCGGCGGGCGCATGAAACGATTCGGCTGCTTCGGGAACAGAAAAACGGGCCGGGACAGACCGAAGCCAAGCCGACCGCCGGGAAAAGCGAGGAGCCGGAGGTTTCGTGGATTACCAAGCCGGCCTCTGACCGGCAGACCCGCGACGCCGTTCGGCAGTTTCTGGAAGAGCAGGAGATGCGGGGTTTTCAGAACCTGTCGGCTCCGCTGAAACCGGCTCCTGAGGCGGCCCCGGCTCCCTTTGCGGCCGGCACGGCCGCTCCCCAGACCCCGGCGCCGGCCGAGCCGCAGACGGACGAAAAGACCAAGTCGCTGTTCCGTAAATTCGGGCTGCTGGGCGGCTGGTCGGCGAATAAGTAGCGGCGGAATTGCCGTTTCGACGAATTTTTACAAGGGCGGTCTTCGGACCGCCTTTTTTTTAGTCCCGATTGCAGGCAGTGCTGTGATGGCAGGGGGCAAAAGGGTGTTTTTTGCTTTTTTTCAGGAATTCAGTCAACAATATGTCCTCCGTTTTGTCTATAGATATGGATTGATCCTTGTGCGGGAATCTTCTATACTTGACAAGTCCGGACTACAGGAAAGGGTTTTTGGGAATCAGGGAGCGACGATTATGAGCGAATTTCAGCAGCGAATGCAAGTTGAACTGCCTGCGCCGTCAAAAATATTTACGCCCTGGATGACTACTTTTTTAATTCTTGAGATCCTCGGTTTTGCGCTGATCCATCATGCCCCGGAATTTACGATTAACAACCTGGCGATTTCGAGGGCCTGCTTTCTGGAAGGAAAAATCTGGCAGTTGGTGACGCACGGATTTCTGGAGAGTTGCTGGTGGAATTTAATAATAGATTGTATTGTGCTGTTATTTTTCGGCAGCGCCCTGGAGCGAGAAATAAAGACCGGGTCTTATTTTCTCCTGTGGCTGACGGTGATTCTTAATTGCGGACTTCTGTGGCTGCTGGTAAATGTTCTTTTTGGTTTGAATGCACCGGGAATCGGGGCCGGATCGTTTGCCTTCGCACAGATGGCCGCATTCGGAATGGTTTTTTGGGATCAAAAATTTTATCTTTATCTGAGTGTGATTAAAGCTCAATATGTTTCCTGGCTTTTTATCGGTGCCGGAATTGTTTTGGGAATTCAAACCCCTCTCGTCTGGGTGTGGGTGGGCGGCGCCGGTTTGGCGTATCTCTTTATGAAACTTCGAAAGAAGATTTTCGAGGAATTTGCAGGAAGCGGGGGCCGAGTAAGAAGCCGCAGCGGTCCCCGGGGCTTTGTGGACCTGGACTGATATGCAGCGCGAAGCGTGGGAGCAGATTGGGGCACGGAAGCTCTTTGTTGAAAAGTTAATGACTTCCTGTGTTCTTTGTCCGCGTTCCTGCGGGGTCAACCGGTTTGCCGGGCAGGTGGGCTTTTGCGGGCTGGACGGATGCGCCCGGTGTTTTCGGGAGATGCTTCACCCGCATGAGGAGCGGGAGCTGAGTCCCAGCCACCAGGTATATTTTTCCGGGTGCAACCTGCGGTGTACCTATTGCAGTGTGGCCGAGTGGAATGAGCTGCCTATGGAGGTCGAGGAGGCGATTGCTTTGGACGACCTGGCCCGGCGGGTGGCTGAGCGCCGCAAACACGGGGCCCGGAACCTGAACCTGCTGGGCGGCGAGCCGGCGGTGAATCTGTACGGGATTCTGGACCTGCTGGAGCGGATCGATTGGCGGACGACGGTTGTTTGGAATTCGAATATGTATTATTCGGCGCCGGTGACCGAGGCGCTGGAGGGGCTGGTGGACATTTTTCTGGCCGATGTCAAGAGCGGCAGCGCCGAATGCGGCCGGGATCTCCTGGGGGCGTCGGATTATTTTTCGGTGGCCGGGCAGAGAGTGAAGGAGGCGGCCCGGCAGACGGAGGTTATTGTGCGGCATTTGGTACTGCCGGGGCACCTGGAGTGCTGCTGCTTTCCGGTGCTGGAGTGGCTGGCCGCGGCGCTGCCGGAGATCAAGGTCAGCTTGCGATGGGATTATATGCCGCCTGCGGACGGGCGGCCCGGGCCGGCGGGGTATCTTACGCAGGCGGAAAAGGAATGCGTGCTGGAAAGGGCCGCCGGGCTGGGGCTGAACCTGATATCATGATGACATGGCGCGAAAACGAAAAAAAGGGGAACAGGAAATTCGGATTTTGCCGGACGGCCGGATTGCACTGGTAGCGCCTGACGCGGCGCTGCTGAAACTGGCCCAGGATCTGGCCGCGGACCGCCCGGATGAGAAGAACGCAACCGAGAAAAGGAAAAACCATGACGGAAAACAAGACACCTCCGGCCCGAGCGGCTGTTCCGAAGACGGCCCAGCAGGCCCGCCGGCAAAGTGAACTGGAAGTTTTGATTCGGGCGCGGTATCCGCTGATCTATGTGGTCAGTTGGGAAGAGCAGCGGGTGCTGCGGGAGGTCAACCAGATTGCCGAGCGGCTGAACAAGAAAGTGTTCGAGTGGTCGGTGACGATGGGACTGGTGCCGGGGGGCACCTCGATCCAGTCGCAGAAGCAGCGGGATACGGCCTCGCAGGACCCGCTGGTGGCGCTGGATACGGTGATTGAGCATGTGGAGCCGGCGCTGTACGTCTTTAAGGATTTTCACCCGTTCCTGAAGGGGCAGAATATGTCGGTGGTCCGTCGTCTTCGGGAGATTGCCGAGTCGCTGAAGAACACGTTTAAGACGATTGTGATCGTCAGCCCGATGTTTCAATTGCAGCCGGAACTGGAAAAGGATTTGAGCATCATCGATTATCATCTGCCGGCGGAGGCGGATTTCAGCAAACTGCTGGACCGGATTATCGGGGAGATCAAGGACAATCCGAAGCTGAAGGTTTCGCTGACGGACGCGGTGCGGGAGCGGCTGATTCACGCGATGCTGGGGCTGACGCTGGCGGAGGCCGAAAACGTGCTGGCCAAGACGCTGGTACAAAACCGGTCGCTCGATGCGGACAGCGTGGACGTGATTCATGGCGAGAAAAAGCAGATCATCCGCAAAAGCGGCCTGCTTGAATACTATGATTCGGAAGAAGACATCCATTCCGTCGGCGGGCTGGATGCCCTGAAGGACTGGCTGCGCCGCCGGGGGCTGGCGTTTACGGATTCGGCCCGCGCGTTCGGGCTGCCGGCTCCGAAGGGGGTGCTGCTGCTGGGGGTGCAGGGCTGCGGCAAGAGCTTGATGGCCAAGGCGATCAGTAACGTCTGGAAGCTGCCGCTGCTTCGGTTTGACGTGGGGCGCGTCTTCGGCAGCCTGGTGGGCTCCTCGGAGCAGAATATCCGCCGGGCGATCCAGGTGGCCGAGTCGGTCTCGCCGGTGATCCTGTGGCTCGATGAGATTGACAAGGCCTTTCGCGGTTCACGTTCGAGCGGGGCCAGCACGGACGGGGGAACCAGCGCCCGGGTGTTCGGGACGTTTTTGACGTGGATGTCGGAGAAGACCCAGCCGGTGTTCGTGGTGGCCACGGCCAACGATGTGCAGGCGCTGCCGCCGGAGCTGCTTCGAAAGGGGCGGTTTGACGAGATCTTTTTTGTGGACCTGCCTTCGACGATGGAACGGAAGGAGATTTTTAAGGTACACCTGGCCAAGCGGAAGCTGGCGGCCAATGAGCTGGCGCTGGAGAAGCTGGCCCTGGCCTCAAACGGATTCAGCGGGGCGGAGATCGAGGAAGTGGTGGTCAGCGCCATGTTTAATGTCTTTTATGAGAAAAAGAAGATGACGACGGAGTACCTGCTCCGGAGCATTGAGCAGACGGTGCCGCTGTCGAAGACAATGAGCGAGGACATGGACGGCCTGCGGGACTGGGCGCGGGGCCGCGCCCGGCTGGCGACCAGCCCGGAACTGCTCAAAGAGCCCGATACGGAAAAACGACAACTGGAACTTTAAAGTGACGGGAGGGATTGTGCCATGAGTACGGTCATTGTTCTGACGCCGATTGTGATCGCGAGCTGGCCGGCGATTACGGCGGCGGTGGCGGCCGCGGCCGCGGGGCTGGGCCTGTCGGTGCGGGAGGAACTTCGCAGCGAGGAGGCCGTGGAGGCGGAAAACCAGGCCGAGGTGGAATTGGAAAACAGCGAGGTGCTGGCCCAGGGCATGGCGCTGGGCAAAGAGCTGGTGCTGACCCAAGGCGAGATGACGATTCGGGTGCGGCGGGATGAGCGGGGCCAGTGCCGCGTCTGTGCCGAGGGCAAGGGACACAGCAAGCAGGAACTGAAGCAGATGGCCGAGGCGTTTTCGCAGAAACTGGTTCAGTCATACGCCTATCATCGCACGGTCAGTGAACTGAAGAACAAAGAGTTTCAGATGGTGCATGAAGACGTGGCCGAAGACGGTACGATCCGGCTGCATGTTCGGCGCTGGGTGGATTAACGTATGGCACAACATGATCTTGAAATAACGATTTCGAAAACCGGCGAGGTGCGGGTGCATGTCAAAGGGGTCAAAGGCAAGGCCTGCATGGCGTATGCCGAGTGGCTGGCCAAGGCCATCGGCCAGGTCAAGGAACGGCAGCTTACGAGCGAGTATTACGAGCCGGAGACCAAGGCGCGGATTGATCTGCATCAGGAACTGGGCCGGGGGCAGTAATCGGGATGCAGTGCCGGCGGTGTAAATTTGAGAATATGCCGGGGCTGACAAGCTGCATGCGGTGCGGTTCGCTGCTGACGGCGCCGGAAGGGCCGGTTGAGGTGGCCCCGCCGCGGATGCCGCGCTGGCAGCGGCCGTTTCGGGGGCTGGCCAGGGGGGCGCGAAAAAGCGGGATCCTGGCCCCGCTGCAGGTGATCCGGATTCCGACGTGGCTGGCGCTGGTTTCTTCGGTGGTTTTTTTCGGGGTGCTTTTGTCGCTTGTGCCGGGGCTGGCCCACTGGATTCAGCGTCGGTGGAAGAGCGTCGGCTGGTGGATCGCGGCCTGGGCGGTGTTTTTGATATTGTCGGTGTTTCTGTTCGGCGGGTTTTTGGGGTATCTGTTTTTGGGACTGGCGCTGGCGGCGCATGTGTGGGTGGCGCTGCACAGCAGTTTTTTGCGGGGCCATGATACACTGGCGATGCGGATCGTGGTCTTTCTGCTGGCGCTGGGGCTGTACTATTTTGTGTACACGCGCACGGCCGGGCTGCTTTTTGGCCAGGTGCAGCCGGGGTATGCGATTGTCTCGGTGCCCGCGCGGCAGATTGAGATCGGCGATTATCTGCTCGGACGCCGCACGCTGCCGGGGGACCCCAATCATCCGCGGGGCGCTGTGGTTTATGCGAATCTCAGACAAATCGGGGGCTGGGAAAATCCCTTTTTTCCGAGCCGGTATTTTGGGTATGTGCAGATTGTCGGGCTTGGCGGGGAGGTTGTGGAGATAAAAGAGGGCGTTTTTTGGGTCAATCAAAGTCCGCTTGATCAGGAATTGTACCCGGTTCCGCAATGGCTTTTAAATCTGGAATTGTCGGCGGAAGTGCCGGCCGATTCGTATTTTGTCAGTGCGGAATACATGGGAACCGGGTATAATGCGCAACTGGCGGCCCAGGCGTGTATCCTTTCGAGCCGCCGGATTGAAGGCCGGGCGGTTTATCGCTGGTGGCCGCTGTGGAGGCGCGGATTGATCAGGACGGACGAATGAATCGTTTTTCGAGTTTGGAATTTGAAGACGCGGGAGGCAAACGGCCGCGGAAATCGACTCCGGGTGAACCGGTGCGGGACGCGATGTACTTTTACCGGGAGGCGATGGGCTGTTACCTGGCCGGGGATTTTGAGCAGGCGCTGCGGAGCTATTCGCGGGCGCTGGAGCGCAACAGCGTGTTTCTGGAGGCGTGGGCCGGGCAGATTCGGATGCTGATCGAGCTGGGCGAATATCCCGAGGCGGTGATCTGGGCCGATAAGGCGATGGAGGCGTTTCCGAATCATCCGGAGCTGATCGCGGCCAAGGCCGCGGCCTGCCTGCGGGATGCCAAGCCGGAGAAGGCGATGGGCTTTTCGGATTTTTCGATTTCGCAGGAGAATGCCGGCCCGTGGGTCTGGCTGGCGCGGGCGGAGGTGCTGATGGAGCGGAAAAGCCGGATCGGGCAGGAGTGCCTGAGCAAGGCCCTGCTCGAGGCCGGGGAGGCGGTGAATCTGATTCGTTTGGAGGCGGGCCGGATTGATGTTCGGTATGGGCATTATTCGGCGGCCCTTGAGCTGCTGGAGAAGACGGTTCGCGTGTGGCCGAAATCGGCGCTGGCGTGGTATGAACTGGGGCGGTGCCAGGCTCACCTGGGGTTTTCGGAAGCGAAAGCGGCCCTGGAGGAGGCGCTGCGTCTTCGGCCGAACTGGCGGCCGGCGGCGGCGGAACTGGATCGACTGAAACGAACGGGCCCTTTGAAGAGGGCCTGGCGGCGGTTTTTTGCGAGGTGACGGATGCCCATTACATCGGAAATGCAGCGGATTCTTGCCCTGGCGCGGCGTGCCAGCGCTTCGGATATTCATATTGTCGCCGGGCTGCCGCCGCTGTTTCGGATCAACGGAGAGATCGTGCTGGCCGATGCGCCGCCGCTGTCGCGCGAGGACAGCAAGCGGATGTGCTACAGTTTGCTGCAGGACGAGCAGATTCGGGTTTTTGAGCAGGAGTGGATGCTCTGCTGCAGCGTTTTTCATGAGAGCCTGGGCCGGTTCCGGGTGTCGATTTATTACCAGGCGGGCAATCCGGAAATGGCGCTGCGGCCGGTGATGGATGAGATCAAGGCCCGTTCGGAGCTGCGTCTTCCTGTGCAGATCGAGGACCTGACGCGGATTGCCAGCGGGCTGCTTTTGATTACCGGGCCGACCGGCAGCGGCAAGACGACCACGCTGAATTATATGATTGACCTGATCAACAGCGAGCGGCGGTGCAAGATCATCACGATTGAGGATCCGGTGGAGTATGTGCACGCCCAGAAAAAAGCGATTATCATTCAGCAGGAACTGCACACGGACGTCAGGACCTTCGCCAAGGCCCTGATTCATGTACTGCGGCAGGACCCGGATGTCATCTGCGTGGGGGAGATGCGCGACCTGGATACCACGGCCACGGCCCTGACGGCGGCGGAAACGGGGCATCTGGTGATCGCGACCTGTCATACGCCGAATACATTTCAGACGATCGAACGGATTGTCTCGATCTTTCCGGATGCCCAGCAGCCGCAGATCGTCGCCCAGCTTGCCAACAGCTTGAAGGCGGTTCTGGCCCAGCGGCTGATTCCCTCGGCCGACCGCAAAAAACGCGTGCTGGCCACGGAACTGCTGCTGGTGGATGCCCCGGCGCAGCGGCATATCCGGGAACATGAATTTCACCACCTGGTCAGCGTGATCCAGACGGGGCGGCGAAGAGGCATGCATACGATGGATGATTCGCTTTTTGATATGTACGAGGCGGGGGAGATTACGTATGAATCGGCCATCAACAACGCCAGCCATCCGACGCACATGAAGGATCGCATCTTGAAGAAGGACGGTTCGGGTGAATCGTAGGACCGTTTTTGAATCGCAGAGGTAAGCAGACAGCGGGAGCCGCGTATGTTTCTTCCGTATTCGAGCGATGTCTTTCCGGAATATCGTCCCTGGCTGGCGTATGTGACGTTTCCGGCGTTTGTGATTTTCTCCTTTTACCTGGCCGCGGAGGGAGCATTTCCGGAAATAAACAGATTTCTATTCCTCTCGTTCATTGAATTCGGGCCGTTCCTCCTGCTTCTTTTTATGCTCGGCAGTTTTCTTGTGCTCTGGACGCTGGGCAAGGCGGTCTGCTGCAAGATCGGCAATTTTCGCTATGTGCTTGGGCTGTTTGTCCTGTTTGTTTTGTTTGCCGGGATTTCGTGGGCGGCCGATGCGCAAGGAATCTGGTTTTTGAGCTGGTTTATCAGCGGAATCGCGGGGGTGTACCTGGTCTTCTATCCGGAAAATTCGGTGGACTGTTTTTTTGTGGTTCCTCCGTTTTCGGGGTTTTCGATTGCGGGGTACTGGCTGATTTTGTTTTGGCTGTTTGTTGATTTTCTGTTTTGTTTATTTCTGGGCTGGTATTTGGCTTGCCTGGTGCATCCGCTGGCCTTTTCGACGGGGCTGGCTTACGCGAGCTTGCTGCTGAAGGTCGGCCGTATCCGGCCGCACCCGGATGAGCGGACGCTGTGGCAGGCGATTCGCGACCGGCAGCCGGAGGAACGATTCTGGGAGGAGTCCTGGAGCGTTCGCCAAAAGCGGGCCCGGCAGGAAGAGCCGGAAGAGCCGAAGCCGGCCGTTCGTGTGCAGGAAACCGCGTCCGCCCGGTCGGCGCCGACCGCGCCGGAGGCCGAAAACCGGGCCGATACGGCGGTGTTGTGTCCGTGCGGCCGGGTGGTTTATGCGGCGGCCGATGCGCCGGCGGCGGACCTGCG
>JAHDQI010000152.1 GCA_018433925.1 Phycisphaerae bacterium
CCGAACGGGGGAGGAAACGTATTTGCAGTTAATGAAACTGCTGCATTCGGCCCATGAGTCGATCTACCTGGCGACCTTTGTTTTCCGTAAGGACCGCCGGGGCGTGGAGGTTCTTGAGGTGTTGACAGAAAAGGCGCGGGCCGGGGTGCGGATTTGCCTGCTGCTGGATGGGGTGGGGAGTCTGCATACGCGAGGCCGGTTTTTGCGATCGTTTGTTGAAGCCGGCGGGCGATACGCTCATTTTATGCCTGTGCTTCATCGTCCTTTTCGCGGCCGAACGAATCTTCGTAATCATCGCAAGATCGTGGTTGTTGATGAACAAAAGGTATTGTCCGGGGGGACCAATATCGGTCGGGAATACATGGGGCCGGTTCCGTATGAGGGGCGTTGGCGGGATCTGGCGTTTGTTCTGGAAGGGCCGGGAGTGCGTCATTATACGCAGGTGTTCCGATATGACTGGCATTTCGCATCGGGTTATTGGTTGCCGGAAATCCGGCCGGAACGGCTGCGGGAAAAAGGTAGCGGACAGGCGATTGTTCAGGTGGTTCCCAGCGGCCCGGATGTACCCAATGATGCGCTGTATGATGCGATTCTCTCGGCGGTTTTTGCCGCCCGGGAGCGTTTTTGGGTAGTCACGCCTTATTTTGTACCGGATGATTCGCTGACGCAGGCGCTGGTGCTGGCAGCCCGGCGCGGGGTGGATGTGCGGATTCTTCTGCCTGACCGCTCAAATCATCCGCTGGCGGACTGGGGGCGGGGGGTGCCGCTGCGGGAAATTCAGCAGGCCGGGGCCAAAGTGCTGTTTTTCATGCCTGGCATGATGCATGCAAAAATCGTATTGGTTGATGATCAACTGGCGATTCTCGGTTCAGCCAATATGGATTACCGCAGTTTGCTGATTAATTATGAGATTGCGATGTGTGTATACAGTCGGGCGGAGATTGAAAGCGTCCAGACGTGGATTCAGATGATGGTGGGCGGATGCGAGGAGGGGATCAAGCCAGCGGGGCTTGTGCGGCATCTGTGGGAAGCCGTTGTCCGCACGCTGACCCCGCTTCTTTAGTCGGGTGTGTGGGAGAGGTTTTGCCCCGCATCGGGCAGGCAGCCGGCGAGGAAACGAACGGTTTTTCGAACATCTTGAGCGACATTGTCCCATTCTTTTTCAAGTGACGGATTTATGAATCTTCCACCGACTGAATCTATCTTTGCATTCATCAGGCGACTGAGCCGGATCCAATCATCGTAGGTTGGGGGAGCCGGGACAGGACGGAGCTGCCAGAGGGCGGCAGCGAGCAGGATCGCAGCGGCCAGTCCCGCTGCCGTCATGCGTATTGGTAGCCTTTTTCGGCCGGCAAACGCGGCCGGAGGCGCAATGTTTTTGGGCAGGGCGGCGATGATTTTTCCGCAGAGTGTTGCCGTATTCCTATCCGCCTCGGCCGGGTCTTGTGTTAGCAGCAGGTGGTGGATCCGGCACATGTGCAGGTAGTGTTTCCGGCAGCGCGGACAGGTTTGCAGGTGGTAAAGGAGACGACCGGTGGGTCTGGCCCCTGTATCGAGCAGACACGAAAGACGCCACTGAATCAGTTTACAGTACATGGGATTCTCCTTGCAGTGAACAGGGAACCTTTGGCGATTGGTTGTGAAGGCAAACGGGATTGTCTTCATCCAGGGCCGGCTGGAGAAGGGCTGCCAGTTTTTTGCGGGCCCGGTGCAGAAGCACACGGATGTACAGGCGGCTTTTCCCTCTGACAGCGGCGATTTCGCTGATGGAGAGTTCTTCTTTGTATTTGAGGCGGAGCAGGGCGTAGGAGTCGGGACCCAGGCATCGGGCTGCAGACCAGATTTCCTCGGGTGTAAAAAGGTCGGGCATGTCGGAGGACTGCCGGTCCGCCAATTCCGGCAGAAAGGAGCAGGCCGGAACCTTTTTTTTACGCAGAAAGGAGACGGTTTCGTGGTAGGCGATAGTAAACAGCCAGGTTTTGAAAGAGCAGCGAAGATCAAATGTGTGCAGGGCCTGATAGGCCTTTAGAAACGTCTCCTGGCAGATATCTTCGGCGTCCTGTGAATAAGGGACCCGGCAGGCGATAAATCGAAGCAGGCGGGGGGAATATTGAGTTACAATTCGTTCGAAACAGCCCCGGTCACCCAGCAGGGTTCGTCGCACCCACTCCTCGTCCGTGCAGGATGCCGTCTGCCCGGCGGAGCGGCTGATTTGAGTATCAGACAGCGGATTGCCTTGAGTTTGTTTCAGGACTGGGCTCCTTTTGAATCCGCAGACTGATTACGGCTTTCCATGATCTCCCTTCGTATTTCTTCGTGCAGGATATGATATTCCCTGAGGATGGAGAAGAGGGCCTCGGAGGGATACTGAAAGCGGAGTGAGATCAGGGTCTCATCTGAATAAATATGAAATGCCTGGACCAGCCGGGCCAGTGCGGGCTGATTTTTTTGATTGAGCAGAACAAAGGCCTTCATGCCGAGCAGGGCCTGTTCAATCTGAACGGCGGTCTGGGATTGTTGTGTCCAAAGGTCCAGATCCATCATAAAGTTTTGATTGGACTCACAAGCTGAAAAAACCAGCGCGTCCGTATTTTTCAGGATGGCGGCATGGGCATGGTTAATATTGTGATGGCTGAGATCTTCGGCGACGGCCAGAATAATCGGCAGTTCGGGGGCTTTGGGGAGGTGCTCCATGCCGCCCTTTTGATCCAGAGATGGTTTTATGCCGTCCAATACCTCGAGTGCCTGCTCTACAGGCCTGCGGGTTTGGGACAAGATGATCAAGTCCTTGCGTGCGAAGACTCCGACCTGATTTTTGCCGTGCTCTTCGGCGACCCATTCGTGGAGGGTATAGTTTTCAAAGGGCACCTTCTGATAAGTTTTATTGAGTGCCAGCAGGGCCAGCAGTTTGTCGGAATTAAAGCGGCCGGCGACCAGGAGGACCGCTTTTTTGTCGTCGCTGTCCGGGCCATAGAGCGTCAGATGGTTGATATCGCGAAGCAGGTTGGAGCCGATCAATTCCTCCAGTGCGATGATTTGAGAACCGTGTTCGGCGCGAATGGCCTCGATCGCCCGTGTGCCGAGTGCGGATTGTTGAAAGGCATTCAGGTCCAGGTGGAGCATCCATTTGGCATCTGCGCTGATTTGGGTTTTATCGAGTGGGGCCGCTGTCAGGGCGGAGAGGGGCAAAAGACAAAGAATACAGGACAGGATTCGGTTCATGGCACTGGCCTTTCGATACAGTTATAATTTACTTTGTTCTATTCTCCGGGAACGGTTCCGCCCTGTAATACGCACGGCGTCCGAAGATGTTACATTGAGTAGCAAATCGCAGTAAAAAAATAGTTATGGTGTCGCCATATCGGGAAATGGCCGGATTCTTTTCAGCCGCCATAACTGGTCATGATTCGCTTGGCGGTTTCGAGGGCGATTGCGTTTTCGTCCAGCAGGTCCTGAATGGAGTCGGCCATTGGGATCATGCCGAATTTTTTCCCGGTCAGGATGACATTGCGAAGGTGAAAGCCGCCTTTCTGGCGGATGATGTTTTTGGCCCCGGTTGTGATGGTCATGATTTCGCAGGCGACCCGCTGACCGCCCTGAAGGGAGGGGATCAATTCCTGGTGAATGACCCCCTGGAGGGATTCGGCCAGGAGGAAACGAATGATGTTTTCGCCGTCTTCAGGGGCGTAACTGAGCATCCGTTCGATCATTTTATCGATGGAGATTACGTGCAGGGTGGAGAGGACGAGAATCCCGGTCTCGGCGGCGGTCAGGGCAATTTTGATGGTTTCGTAGTCGCGCATTTCTCCGATGGCGATGACATCCGGGTCCTGCCGCAGGGCGGCGCGCAGACCTGTATAAAAAGATTGCGTGTCCCGGCCGATTTCCCGCTGGCGGACGATTCCTTTTTTGTTGGTATGGATGTATTCGATTGGGTCTTCGATGGTGACAATGTGTTTTTTCTGGGTGGCGTTGATGTGATCAATCATGGACGAAAGGGTGGTGGTTTTTCCCTGGCTGGTACTGCCGGTAATGAGGATCAGGCCTTTTTGTTTCTCGGCCAGGGTTTTGACGACAGGGGGCAAACGGAGCTGTTCAGGGGTTTTTGGATCGCCTTCGAGAACGCGGATGGTAGAGCCGACAGAGCCGTTGAAAAAGCCGATGTTAATGCGAAACCGAGCGTTTCCGTAAGCCATCATCAGGTCATAATCCAACTGCTTTTCAAATTGCTGAATTTGTTCGTCGTTCAGCACTTGATAGGTCAGCTCACGGCTTTTTTCAGGAGTCAGCTTTTCTTCGGTCGCGGGCAGGAGTTTTTTTCCGATGCGCAGAAGTACGGGGGCCCCGGCGCAGATGTGGATGTCAGTGGCCTTCTGGGTGAGGGCGAAATCAAACAACGGGTTTCCGTTTTGCATGGGTATTCTCCGTGTTTTTTGCGATCCGTATTATTCTCCGAGGATTTGGCAGATTATCGTTCGGTTTCGATCCCTTGTGTCAAAGTCAATCAGGACGATTTGCTGCCAGGTGCCGAGGGTCAATCGGCCATCGACAAACGGTACTGTCAGGGAAGGTCCCAGTAAAGAGGCCCGCACATGGGCATGGCCGTTGTCATCGTGCCAGGTTTTTTCGTGTTCATAGGTTCCGTTTTGGGGAGCGATTTTTTCGAAAGCCGTTTCCATATCATGGTTTACGAGACCCGGCTCATATTCAATAGTGGTCAGCCCGGCCGTGGAACCGACATTGAAAAGAGCTGCGATTCCACTGGACAGCTCTGATTTTTTGACGGCGGCCTGGATGTCTTCGGTGATGTCCAGAATATGGGTATTGCCGTGGGTTCGAACGGATAACTGCTCTGTAAAAACCATACTGTTCTCCGGGAAATCGTCAATTTTCGATGTCAGATGCCCTATTTTGACGGATTTTTTCCGGTTTTACAAGGATAAATCAGGGAAAGCGGCCGCGGCGTCATTTTTTTATTTTTTGAAACAAAAACTGTTGCATTGTGTTTATTAATACAGTATATTTCCCGATCTTTAAGAGCGACTGGAAAAAAATCGAAAAAATTTATTTTTTTTGATTGACGGCTCCTGGATTAGTGGATACATTCTACTATTCGGAGTATAGGAGCGGACAAGTGAGAACGAACAGTGAATTGCTTGGCCGCTTATTGTTTCGGATTGAGCAAAAACGCTATGTTCGAGCCGGAATGACCGGAAAAATCGAGCTCTTTGAAAAGTTAACAGTTGATACCATCCAAAAGCAGCGAGATCGCGGGATCGCAGGCCACTCACGATATCAGGCCTGGGGTCCTTAAAACCATTTATTGGTGTGTTGAAAACCCTTGTAAATCAATGATTTACAGGATTCAACCGGTTTCTCGTTGCGTGAGCGAGTTTTGAGTTGATTCCAGAGATGACAGCCGTTTCTTGCGAAACGGAAAGTCAGTGATACAAATTGAAGAGTTTGATCCTGGCTCAGAACGAACGCTGGCGGCGTGGCTAAGACATGCAAGTCGAACGGACCGTTTCATTGGGTAACCGAGAGAGCGGTTAGTGGCGAAAGGGTGAGGAATAGATAGGTAACGTACCCCGAACTTCGGAATAGCGTCGGAAGCTTGCTTCCTACCGAAAGGGGCGGTAATACCGGATGATGTCCCTGGTTGCAGGATTGGGGACCAAAGATTTATCGGTTTGGGAGCGGCCTATCTCCTATCAGCTTGTTGGTGAGGTAACGGCTCACCAAGGCGACGACGGGTAGCGGGACTGAGAGGTTGACCCGCCACATCGGGACTGAGACACTGCCCGGACCTCCACGGAGGGCTGCAGTAACGAATATTGGGCAATGGGCGAAAGC
>JAHDQI010000011.1 GCA_018433925.1 Phycisphaerae bacterium
CAGGACCCGCAGGAGCTTGACCTGGAGATGGGGGCGCACTTCGCTGATTTCATCGAGAAAGATGGTGCCGTGCCGGGGGCATCTCGCAAAGACGCCTTCGTAGTCGGCGACGGCTCCGGTGAAGGCCCCGCGCGCGTGGCCGAAAAGCTCGGATTCGATGAGGGCGGGGGTGAACTGGGCCAGGTTGACCTCGACGAGCATGCGGGTGAAGGAGACGGCGAAGGCCTGCTTTTCGGGATCGAAGGGGATGAATCCGCATTGGCCGATAGCGGCGGCCGCGGCTCCTTTGCCGCTGCCGGTGGGGCCTTCGAGCAGGGTGGAGAAGTCTTCCATCTTGTCCCACAGGCAGCGTTCGTACTGGCGAATGTCGTGTGTGAAGATGTTGTTCCACAGGTTCATGCGCAGCTCGGTCATGCAGGGGCTGGGGCCGATCAGGAGGCGGTCGATGAGGTAGTAGGCCCGCCGGATCTGGTAAAACATCGCGAAGACCCGCAGGGCGTCGGTCTCCTCAAAGCCCCGGATGAGCAACTGCTCGACGGCATCCCGCGCGAAGGGGACGCGGACGGGTTGCTGGCCGGCCTGGATCTGGCGGGCGATCAGGTCGTCAAAGGCCGGGGCGTAGTGGTGAAAGACGACGAACAGGAAGACATAGGTCATTAGTTCGCGGTCCGGGGGGCGGAAATCCTCGATTCGGCAGGGCCGGCCGTGGTCGAGTTTGTGGATCTGGGCCTCGATGAGGCGGTGTTCTTCCTGGAGGACCCGGGCCCGCGAGGCCGCGGCATCGAAGCCGGTGATTTTTCGGTCAATCTCTCTTCGCCGAGGGCTGAAGGGGTTGCTGAAGGTCGCATCCGTGACCAGCGAGAAGAATTCACGATCCTGATCTGTCAAGGAAATCATACATTTATTGTAAAGCATGTATACCTTTAATGTCAATACAATTCAAACTCATTTTCGCCGCCGGTCCGCTTTATTTGATATAAAGCATTCTATAATAAGCATATAGAGAAAATATTTCGGGGCTGGCACGGGAATTGTTTATTTATCTTTTGTGTGTTTTAAGAACTGAAAGCAAGTAAAGAAAACGGATGGTGTGCTATGAAGATTTTATTGATTTCTCCCGCTTCGGGAAAATGGCGTCGGATCGGCAGAAGGCGGCTTTTTAACGGCCGAACGTTTCGGTTTTCGATGCTCTCGCTGCTGACGGTGGCCAAGCTGTGTCCTGAGGGATCGGAGGTGCGGCTGGTGGATGAACAGATCGAAGAGGTTCCCGCCGATGCGGATTTTGATGTTGTGGGGATTACGTGCATGACGGCCACGGCGCCCCGGGCCTTTGCGCTGGCCGAGGGTTTCCGGCGGCGGGGGATTCGCGTGGTGCTGGGCGGTTTTTTTCCCAGTTTGAATCCTGATCTGGCTTTGGCGCATTGCGACTCGGTGGTCATCGGGCCTGCGTTTGAGGCCTGGCCCCGGCTGCTGCGGGATCTGGAAAAGGGAACGCCGGAGCCACGATATATCGGCAATCCCGCCGGCGGCGTACCTCAGGCGCTTCCCCGGCATTTGCTCGAGAAGAAGAAATACTCCACGACGAACGCGACGTACGCGACGATGGGCTGCCGGAACCGGTGCAGATTCTGTTCGATCAGCGCTGTGTACGAGGCGCGGCATTATACCCGTCCCGTCGAGGAAGTGGTTGCCGAGATCGCGTCTTTCGAGGGCCGCTTTTTTATGTTTGTCGATGACAACCTGACGCAGAACCGCGACTACGTGATGGGGCTGCTGGAGCGGATGATTCCTTTGAAGAAGAAATGGATTACGCAGGCCTCGATTGAGATTGCCGACGATGAAGCGCTGCTGGATCGGCTGCACCGGGCCGGCTGCGCGGGGCTGTTTATCGGGCTGGAGACGTTTAATGAAAAAAATCTCGCGCAAAACGAAAAGGACTTTAACACCCCCCGGCGATACAAAGAGGCGATTGATACGATTCATCGGCATGGGATTTTCGTGGAGGCCGGCGTTATTTTCGGCTTCGAGGATGACACGGCCGGCGTCTTTGAGTCCACGCTGAAGATGCTTGATGAAATCGGGATCGACGCGATCCAGGCCTCGATCCTGACGCCCCTGCCCGGCACGCCTCTCTATGAAGAGATGAAGCACCGCCTCCTCGATGCGGACTGGGAACACTACGACTACCGCCATGTGGTTTTTCAGCCCCGGCGGATGAGCGCCCGGCAGCTTCAGGCGGGGGCCGACTGGGTGATTCGGAAATACTATTCCCCCGGCCGCATCCTGAGGCGCACGCTGCGCTGGCTGAGGACCCCCGGCGGCCTGCGGAATGGGATCTATCCTTTTGTCCTGAACTGGGCCTACTTCGGCCGCACGGTGGTCTTCGGCATCCGCGGTTTCAATCCCGCCCGGGCGGCGGCCCGCGGGTCTGTCCGAACGCCGGAGCTCGCCGGCTGCTCAATTGAACGGTAATTGATTTTTTAAGGAGAACGAATATGAAAACATCCAGATTGTCCATTTCAACTATCTGCGGGCTCTGCCTTCTTTGCGGCGGCTGCTATGAAACCCATTATGTGACTCCTGCCTCGCAATCGACAACTGTGTTACAGAAAGGACCGCTTCTGACGCTGCACACCGAGAACACGGAACCGGCCGCGGTGTTTCCGGCGACGGTGGCGATAGCTCGGATTCAAAGCTATCCGCATGTTCGGGAGGGACAGCCGAGTTATCGTATTGTGGGAGTTCGTGAACCTGAAACGGAGCTTATCGCGGAGGCCCTCAACCTGCCCGGCCTGACTCGCATGGTTCCGGTCAGCGATCTGCTCGTTACCGGAAACCAGGGACAGGCCGATGCGCTTCGCCGGGCCGCTGTGATACTGAAAGCCGATTTGCTGCTTGTTTATTCCGTACACCAGAGCCGCCGCAGCCAGGACTGGTCTTCCCCGGTCAGTCTGGCTTCCCTCGGCATGGCCCCGACAGTCAAAGTCAAGGTAACTACCACCGTCAGCGGAATGCTGATCGATGCCCATACCGGATATCTTTATGGAGTCGTGGAATCAACCCAAACGAAAGAGCAGACGGCTGCCTTTCTGACCCGGGTGAACGCATGGGATCAATGTGCGGAAATTACAGAAAAAAAAGCGATGGAGGGAATGACGGTTCAATTCAAGCAGATGTGGCATGACATGTATGAGAAATACAACCAGGAAATCCATCCGAATTCCCTGGCTCAAGCAAATTAAACAGCCGAGATTGATTTCGATATGTTCCCTCACAAATTCAACGGTAACTTTCTTTCAAGGAGATCGAACATGAATGCGGGAGTATGGATTGCGACGCTGGCGATTTTTGCCCTGGGTATGGGATACTCGCTGTCTGATTCAGCCAAAGCGGACAGAAAAAAAGACTCACGGCCCAAAACGGAAAAGCCCGGCCGCCCGGAAGGGGACCGCGGGGGCAAGCCATGAAGCGCCGCGTGCGATGGGTTTTTTGGGTTGGCGGTATCCTTTGCATTTTCGGAGGAATTATGCTACAAGCGGAACAGATAAGCGGGTTTTTCACAGGAGCCGAGATGACCGGTCCGCGGCCGTCCATGCAGTCCATCGAACAAGTCGATCCCCGGTCGTATCCGGCGGAGGCGGAGGCGTACTTTGCCTATTACGGCCTGGATTTCGGACGGGATGCGGTGCATCTTTTCGGGTCGTTTGAGTCCGGCGGGATCCCCCTGGCCGCTCACCTGTACCGGCCGGCCCGCTACGAGGCGACGGTGATCGGCCTGCACGGCTACCTGAATCACTCCGGCCAGCTTCGTCACCTGATCGGCTCCCTGCTGGAGGCCGGGTATGCCGTGGCGGTCTTTGACCTGCCCGGTCACGGTCTTTCCGGCGGGCCGACGGCGCGAATCGATGATTTCGAGCAGTACATCACGGCCCTGGACGACTTTATGAAAATTGTTCGGCCGCGGCTGCACGGTCCGTATCACGCCGTGGGGTTTTCCACCGGGGCGGCGATTCTGATCGACCTGCCGCTGACCGGCCGGGACAACCCGTTTGAAAAGATTGTGCTGGCTGCCCCGCTGATCCGCTGGACCGCCTATGAACAGTCCCGGAAGACCTACAAGATCTACAGCCGGTTCACGGATAAAATCACCCGGTTTCATCAGAAAAATTCCTCCGACAAGGAATACCTGGTCTTCAGCAAAACGCGGGATTACCTGCATGCCGATCATCTTTCGCTTTCCTGGGTGCGGGCCCTGTTTGACTGGAATGAAAAGCTGACCGTCCTGCCGGCCTGTCAAAAGCCGGTTCTCATCCTTCAGGGGGACAAGGACAGCACGGTGGACTGGCGGTATAACCTGGATCTGCTGGGCGAAAAATTTCCCCGCGGCGAGGTGCAACTCATTGCCGGGGCCCGCCATGAACTGTTTAATGAGTCGATGGAATATCGTCAGTTGGTTCTACAGTCCGTAAAAACCTATCTTGAGCCATAAAGGAGAACTCTTATGAAAAGCAAGCAACGAGCCAAGGGATCGTGGGGACTGCGTTTTTTTATTGTCCTGCTTGGTATTGTCCTGGGGATTTTGTTCTATTCCATTCTGACCTTTGTTGAAACCGATATCGGAACCCTGAAGCGGCCGGAATGGGACCTCATTCGCCGCGAGTTTGTCAGCCAGGAAACAGACGACCAGCGTGAGCAACTGCAATCGGAAGTGCTCGGTCTCAAACGCAAAATCGACGCCCTGAAAGAACAGCAGCGCATCCTCAGCGACAGCACCGGCGGGCTCCAGAAGACGCTCAACCAACTGCTTTCGATTCAAAAGCAGATGATTGAAAAGGGACAGGAGCTGCCCCCCGAAAGCGTCAGGACCCTGCGGGAAAGCCAGGCGGCGTTTCTTGAAAATCAAAAACAGGATCAGCACTACACGCAGGAGATTTCGGCCCTGATCCAGCAGCGGCAGCAAAAAGAACAAGTCCTCTCGACGGTGCTGGATACGATCCGGACCGAGGAAGAAGCGGCCCGCGAAGAGGAAAAGCAACGCTGGGAAACATTCCGGCTCAAAGTCGCGGCCCTGAAGCTGGCGTTTCTCGTGCCGGTCTTTCTGGCCGTTTCGTTTTTCTTTATGAAATACCGCAGCAGCGCCTGGTGGCCGCTGGTCTGGGCGGGTTTTGCGGCGGCGTTTATCAAGATCGCCCTGGTGGCCCATGAATATTTTCCCACGCGATTCTTCAAATACATCGCGATCCTGGTCCTGCTGGCGATTGTCCTGCGAATCCTTGTGGTCCTGATCCGCATGATCCTTTCGCCGAAACCGGACCTGCTGATCCGCCAATACGAGGAACACTATGACAAATACCGCTGCCCGATCTGCGGCAAACCGATCCGGATCGGGCCGCTTCGGTACCTGGGCGGCCTGTCCAAAAAGCAGGCCCCGGCGGCCGGTCTTGCCGCCGACAACGAGATTCGGCAGCCGTACACCTGCCCGTCCTGCGGGACCGGCCTGTATGACTCATGCGGTCACTGCGGCCAGATTCGCCATACGCTCCTGCCGTATTGTGAACACTGCGGGGCCGGCGCCGAAACAAACGCGGCCGAAGAAAACACACAAGAAGACAAAAAATAGCTGGATTCTGACAGGGGATCCCTACACAATACCGCTATGATGAACACTCGAACACACAGTCAGCCCGAAAAAGAGCATCTGGGCCGGTCGTTCGGCTGGCACAATGCCACGCAGTTTTTGGGCGCCCTGAACGACAACATTTTTCAGGGCCTGATGATCTTTTTTGTCATCGGCCTGGTCTGTCTGGACAAGGCCCCGAACGTCAGCGCCGTGGCGGGGATCATCTTTGTGGTTCCGTTTCTGCTGCTGACGCCCTACGCGGGGATTCTCGCGGACCGCTTCAGCAAACGAAACATCATTGTTCTGACCAAGCTGGCGGAACTGGCGATCATGGCGCTGGGCACGGCGATGTTCCTGGCCGGCGGGACCCTGGGCCAGTACGGCATTTACACGGTCCTGTTTCTGATGTGTACGCAAAGCGCCTTTTTCGGCCCGTGCAAATACGGCATTATCCCCGAACTGGTCCGGACCGAACAGCTCTCGAAGGCCAACAGTTTTCTCGAAGGGCTGACCTACCTGTCGATTGTGCTGGGCAGCGCGGCGGCCCCGTTTCTGGCCGAAAGCACGGGCCAGCGTTTCGCCGCGGCGGGCCTGGCGTGCGTGCTGATTTCCGCGGCGGGGGTTGCCTGCTCCCTGCGGATCGGCCCGACGCCGCCGCTGGGCAATTCCTCGCACGCGTCGGTCTTTTTTTTCCGCGACATCGCGCAGACATTCGGAAAAATCAAACACGACAAAGAGCTGGTTCTCGTGATCCTGGCCAACGCCTACTTTATGCTGCTGGGCGGGTTTGCCAAGGTCAACCTGATTCCCTACGGCGTGGAGGTCTGCAATGCCACGGCCATTCAAAGCGGGTATCTGTTTGTCACCGCCGCGGTGGGCATCGGTGTCGGCTCGTTTCTGGCCGGCAAGCTGTCGCGGCGTTCGATAGAGTTCGGCATCGTTCCCCTCGGCGCTGTGGGCATGGCCCTCTCGTCCATCGGGCTGGGTCTGCTGAGGCGGCAGACGATGGCCCCGGCCGGCTGGCTGGACATGATCCGGCTGAACCCCGGCCTGTTTTTCCTGATTACGGTCTTCGGCGTCAGCGCCGGTCTGTTTATCGTTCCCATCCATTCGTTCATCCAGATGAAGGCCCCCCGGGCGATCCGGGGACAGGTTGTGGCGGCGGCCAATTTTCTCGGCTGGTGCGGGGTGGCGCTGGCCTCGCTGCTGATTTTCGTGGTCTGCGGGATGCTGGGCGTTCCCTCGCAGTGGATGTTTGTGGGCCTGGGAACGGCGACCCTTGTGCTGGCGGTTGTTACGGTCTGGATTCTGCCGGACTTTCTCGTTCGGCTGTTCGTGGTCCTGATTACCCGCAGTATGTACCGCATCCGCTGCCGCGGGCTGGAGCATGTGCCCGCCGAAGGGCCGGCGCTGCTCGTCTCCAACCATGTTTCCTGGGCCGACCCGGTCCTGCTGCTGGCGACCCAGCCGCGGCGCATCCGGTTTGTCATGGACAAGGCCGTCTACCGCAGTCGATGGTTCCACTGGCTGTTTCGGCTGGCCCGGGTGATTCCCATCAGCGCCGCCGACTCTCCCAAAAAGATCGTGGCCGCCCTCGAAGAGGCCCGCGCGGCCATGGAGGAAGGGTCGCTGGTGTGCATCTTCGCGGAAGGGACGATTACGCGAACGGGGATGCTTGGCCGCTTTCGGTCGGGTTTTGAAAAAATCCTCAGGGGCACTGATTATCAAATCGTCCCGGTGTACCTCGGCGGGGTATGGGGCAGTATTCTGAGCCATTACTACGGCCCGCTGCTGTCGGCCTGGCCCCG
>JAHDQI010000331.1 GCA_018433925.1 Phycisphaerae bacterium
CCCGATCGAACTGACAATCAAAACGGGAATGAGAATCTCAAAGACGATCACGAAAGCACCCCTGTAAATCCGATAAACGCCAGCGCCATCAAGCCCGCCACAATCAGCGTAATCCCCGGGCCGCGAAGTCCCTCCGGAACACGCGATTCATTCAGCCGCTGCCGAATCCCCGCCATCGCCAGAATCGCCAGCAGCCAGCCCAGCCCGCTGCCCAGCCCATAGCCCACCGTCACGATCAGCGAATAATCGCGAATCACCATAAACAGCGAAGCGCCCAAAATCGCGCAGTTGACCGTAATCAGCGGCAGAAAAATCCCCAGGTTCTGATACAGTTTCGGGCTGTAGCGGTCAATGACCATCTCCACAAACTGCACAAACGCCGCAATGATGATGATAAACAGGATAAACCGGAAAAACTCCAGTTCCAGCGGCACCAAAATCCAGTGATAAGCCATCCAGTTCAGCACGCACGTGGAGGTCATTACGAACACCACCGCCCCGCCCAGCCCCGCGGCCGTGCGAACCTCCCTCGACACGGACGTAAACGGACACATGCCGAGAAAATAGCTCAGCAATATATTATTCGTAAATACCGCCGCGAAACAAACCACCGCGGCCTGCCAGATTTCCGCTCCGACGGCATTCATGCCCTCTTCTCCTTGGGCCGAATAGACCGGCAAACCCACAGAATCACCGCCAGCATAAAAAACGCCCCCGGCGGCATCACCATGATTATCCATTGATCCCAGTACGGACCCGAAAAATACGGAACCGCGTAACCCAGAAACGTCCCCATCCCAAGCACCTCACGCCCCGTCGCGATCGCCAGCAAAATAAACGAATACCCCAGTCCGCTGAACAGCCCGTCCAGCGCCGACGGAATCGGCGGATTCGAACCCGCAAACGCCTCGCACCGGCCCATGATGATGCAGTTGGTAATAATCAGCCCCACATAAGGCCCCAAACTGCGGCTCATATCCGGCCAGTACGCCTTCAAAAGAACATCCACAAGAATCACATAAAACGCGATAATCAGCGTCTGAACCATCATCCGGATAGTCCGCGGCGTCCGGTTCCGAAGCAGCGAAACCGTCAGGCAGCTCATCAGCGTCACCAGCGTCAGCGCTGCGCACATCACAAACGTATTCAACACAAGATTCGTCACCGCCAGCGTACTGCAGATCCCCAAAATCTGCCGGAAAATCGGATTATCCCGCCACAGACCGTCCAGCATTATATCTCGTTGGCTTTTGGCCCCCGGACTCATGGCTGCCCCTCCCGCTCTGACATGCTCTCCGCCCACGCACGCAAATCTTCATTCATCAGTTCTTCCAGCCGCATGCACGTCTGCGTAGCCCCGCTGATGGCATGAACCTGCCCCTCCGACAAAGACGAACCCGGCGGAACCATCTCAATCGGCGGGCCGTCCGTCTGCAAAACGGTGCCCTCAAACGGATCCCGAAAAAACGGCTCGGTAATCCGCGCCCCCAGCCCCGGCGTCTCGCTCTGCTCATAAAAAGCGATCCCCGTAATCGTTCGCAGGTCTCGGTCGATCCCCACAACCCCCCGTATCGGGGCCCAGAATCCCTTGCCCGCGATCGGCACCGCGTACCCGGCGACCTGCCCGTCCTTGACATACACCCACGCTCCCGCCGCATCGGGACGCTGCTCGATCCGCTCCTCAAAAAGCCGATGCGCTTCGGCGTCATTGGCATAGGACAAATCCCCAAACACATTCAGCACCGCTTTTTCCAGCGCCAGCCGCTGGTTGGCTTCCACCCGCTGGCGGGTCACCCGCGCCACGCCGATAACCAGCGTGCTGAAAACCGCCGTCACCACGAACATATACCCCACCGCGTAGGCCGCCTTGCCTTTCATGCCGTCGCCTCCTCCGCGGCCGGCTTGCTCCCGCGTTCCTGCCACGATTTGACCGCCACATCCAGAATCGGGGCAAACATATTGCCCAGCAGAATGGAAAACATCAGGCCGCCGTTAAAAATGGAAAAATTCCGAATCACCGTCGTACTCAGGGCAATCAGAATCCCGTACACAATTTTCGCCGGCTCCGTGCGAGGCGAACTGACCGGATCCGTTGCCATAAAAAAGGCCCCAAACAAAAACCCGCCCCCCAGCACCGCCGGCCAGGCCCCCGGCACCGGATCGACCCCAAACCAGAACAAGACCTGGTTAATCACCGCATAGGCAAGAATCACCGAAAGAATGATCGTCCGGCTGGCCGTCTTCGTCCAAAATAAATACACCCCCCCAAGCGTAATCAGAAACGCGCTGGTCACCCCGGCCGTCCCGCTGATCCGGCCAAGCACAAGCCCCTTCAAAACCGTCCCCTTCGAAACCGCGACCCGCTCCTTTTCCCCGATCTGAAACGGAATCTCCCGCTCAAATCCTTCGCTTTCCGGTCCCCCCATACGAAGCCGGCCCGCCTTCAAATGAGCCATCGGCGTCGCGCTGGTCACCGCCGCGGTCCCCTCCTCCCCAATCGCCGTTGACCACTGCGCTAAAGCCCCCAGCGGCCCTTCCGCCGCCGGCTGCCAGGTCCCCGTCAGCGCAATCGGAAAGCAGATATACACAAAACAGCGGCCCGCCAGCGCCGGATTAAAAAAATTCCGCCCGAAACCGCCGAAAACCTCTTTCGAAAAGATAACCGCAAACCCCATCCCGATCGCCGGCACATGCCAGCCCACACCCGGCGGCATCACCAGCGCAAACAAAACCCCCGTCACAAAAACCGCCTCGCTGACCGGTTCCTTCCGCGACCTGCAAAACAGCCACTCCAGCACATACCCCCACAGGCAGCAAAACACAATCATCGCCGGCACACGAAGGCCGAAATAATACCAGCCCCCCGCCGCGCAGGGCAGCAACGCGAACAACACCTTCCGCATCGCCGGCTGTTTGCGAAGCCATTTTGCCTTGACCTGCGGGCTCATCCTGCGGCGTAGGCCTCCCGGATCGTTATCCTGATCTCAACTGTTTTCGCGACAAACAAGCATGGGCAAATAAACACGGCCGCCCACGATGCCCTCGTTCCGTTACAAAGACTGAAGCTTGGCGCCCAGCGTCGAAACGTGCGCCATTTCCTCAATGATGATTTTCTCAACCTTATCCTTGCCGCTGCGAGCCGGAACCAGCCCCTTGATCCCCACGTAAAACGCAATCGAATCCTTCTCGGCCTGCAGCGCAATCTTCAGCAGTTCCGCCAGCGTCTCCTTTCCCGTCAGCTTCTCCGTGGGACTGGCCTTCCCTTCCGTCCCGTGAAAGGCCGCCATCGTACGCAAATACTGGGCCGCCTCGTTATCCGGGTCGAATACCGTCGCTTCCTTTTCCCCGCTCGAAAGCTCCTGACGCATCTGGGCAAACGTCTTCTCATGCCCGTCTTCCATCATCGCCAGGTCCTCCAGCATCTTCTTCGTAGCCGCATCCGACGCCTTCCCGGCCGCTTCCTGATAAAACTCGACCGCGTTGTGCTCGATTTCCTCTGCCATTTCAAAAATTTCGTCCGCGTTGAAGGTAATACTCATTCTGTGTCTCCTTGCGTAGGCGCCGTAAAGACGCGCTGTCCCATTTCTTTATCCAGCAGATACAAGCCGCCTTTGCTTTCCCCGGCCAGCTTCAGTTTGCCGAGAATCGCATCAACGCCCGCTTCTTCCTCAACCTGTTCGCTCACAAACCACTGCAGAAAAATCGACGCCGCGTAATCTTTTTCCTTCGCGGCCAGCTCCACAAGCTTGTGAATCAGGCCGGTCACATACTGCTCATGCTTGAGAACATCCTCAAACATTGCTTGGACATGGGCCCATTCAATCGGCGGCCCGTCGATGGCCTTCATTTTGACCCGGCCGCCCCGCTCAATCACATAATGAAAAAATTTCTCCGCATGCGTCATCTCTTCCTGCGCCTGGGCACGCATCCAGCGGGCAAATCCAGGAAGCGGCATCGCCTCCAGGGCCGCCGACATCGACCAGTACAGGTACGCCGAGTAGGTTTCGGCGTTTATCTGCTCATTAAACGCCTCTTCTATTTTCCCCGGAAGCATAAGTCTCCCATCCTTTCCGCAAATCAAAAAAAACAATATTCTCTACACACTTACAATACCGGCTTCCTTGTGCTTGGCAAGGATTTTTTCAGCCAATTTATCCAGCTCCGTAAAATCCTGCTCGCTCGGAAGGCCCTTGGCGATCACCGGCTCAAAGAGCTCGACCTTCAGATTGCCCAGCAGCCCGGTAAGCTGCTCGGGCATCTTCCCCGCCCAGCCGCACGAACCGATCACACCTGCAAACCGCGTCTTCGGCCGCAGCGCGTTAACCAGCAGCGCCGCGTAGGCCGCGTCCGGATGCGGACCGACCAAAAACGTCGGCGAGCCGAGGATCACCGTCGCCGCGTCCACCAGCGAAATCGCCAGCTTGCCCAAATCCGTTTCAATCAGGTTAAACAGGTGCACCTTCACGCCCCGCTCCGTCAGCGCATCGACAAAATACTCGATCATCTTCTTCGTGCTGTGATGCATCGACACATACGCCACCACCGCCTCATGCTTGACCGCGTCGCTGATCCAGTCCCGGTACGCATCCAGAATCAATCCCGGATTGCCGTACACCGGACCGTGGCTCGGAGCGATCTGCTCAATCTCCAGCGGCGCAAGCTTCTTCATGTGGCCCCGTATCGCCGACCGGAACGGCATCATAATCTCCGCGAAATACCGCTTGGCCGCCTCGTACACCATCGCCTCGTTTTCAACATACAAAGAACTCGACGCCTGGTGCGAACCGAAAAAATCGCAACTGAACAGAATCCGGTCCTCCGCCAGCCACGTGCACATCGTCTCCGGCCAGTGCACCCACGGCGTATACAAAAACTGTAGCGTCTTGTCGCCCAGCGAAAGGGTCTGCCCGTCTTCGACCGTCTCAAAGCGATCTTCCTCAATCGCCAGGTGATCCATCAGCATCCCCTTGCATTTCGGATTAGTCACCACCTTGGCGTCCGGGTACATCAGCAGGATGTCCGGGAGGCTCCCGGAGTGATCCTGCTCGGCGTGATGACTGATGAGATAGTCGATCTTCTCCGCTCCGGCGCGAACCAGGTGATCCACCAGCTCGCCCGTTTTCTCCGGATCCACCGTATCCAGAAGCGCTGTTTTCTCGCTGCCCTTCACCAGGTACGCGTTATAGCTCGTCCCGTCCGGCAGCGGAATCAGCTCATCAAACAAACGCCGATCCCAGTGCTGAACGCCCACTTCATAGACTTGTTCGGCAAGTTTCCTCATAACCGATCTCCTCAATCAAGGTCCTGTCCGTCCCGTTTACTGTATGTCCTGCAGGGCACGAAGAACCGGCTCATAATCCGGTTCCGTAGCCACCTCCGGCACAATCTGAAGATAAGTCACTTGGCCGGCCTTGTCCGCGATAAGAACCGACCGGGCCAGCAGATGCAGCTCTTTGATCAGCAGCCCCGCGGCCCGTGCGAACGCCGCCTGCTTGTAATCCGACGCGACCTTCACATGCTCGGCCCCGGCCGCCCCGCACCAGCGACTTTGCGCAAAGGGCAGATCCATGCTGATCGTCAAAATCACCACGTCATCGCCCAGCTTTTTGGCTTCTTCATTAAAACGCTTGGTCTGAAGATCGCATACCGCCGTATCCAGGGACGGAACGGTCGAAATAACCAGGGGCTTGCCCCGGAATGAATCGATCGTGACATCCGACAAATCCGGACCCGTCAGGGTCGCGTCGGGAACCGTTTGCCCGACTTTCAGTTCCGGACCCACAAGCGTCAGCGGACTTCCCTTAAATGTGATAATTCCGGTTCTCTCCTGCATGGCTGGCTTCCTTTCTTTTTCACAGCCCGCAATCGCCAATGCAATCAGCAGGCAATAAACCAGGTTTCTCGTTTTCATACGGCCCCTCGTCTTGTCTTGTTTCAGGAAACTCGGCCGATTGGACCAGCCAACCGACCGAGCCAATTTCCTGAAATTATAGAGTGAACCCCTCCGGTTCAATAAGCGATAGTTAATAATTGGCCGCTTCCAGTTCAAAATGAGACTGCGGATGAGCACAGGCCGGGCACGTTCCCGGGGCCTCAGGACCCTCATGAACATATCCGCAATTCCGGCAGACCCATCGCTGCGGCTCAGAACGCTTAAAAACCTTACCTGCTTTAACATTGGCCTGTAAAGCCAGGTAACGATCTCGATGCCGCGCCTCGGCTACCGCAACCTTACGGAAAACCCCGGCAATTTCCTTAAATCCTTCCTCATCCGCCGTTTTCGCGAATTCCGGGTACATCGTACTCGTTTCGTAATTCTCACCCGCGGCCGCCTCGGCCAGGTTTTCCTCCGTCGTGCCGATCACGCCCGCCGGAAAAGCCGCTGTAATTTCTACCTCGCCGCCTTCAAGAAACTTGAAAAACCGCTTGGCGTGCTCTTTCTCCTGATCGGCCGTCTCTGAAAAAATCGCCGCGATCTGCTCATATCCCTCTTTTTTCGCTTTGCTTGAAAAATAGGTATAACGATTTCTCGCCTGGGCCTCGCCCGCAAACGCGGTCAGCAAATTTTTCTCCGTCTGGGTTCCCTTTAATGACATAGACCTGTTTCCTTTCCTTGTTAGTTTATCAGTTGTTTCGTTCCCATACACACATCACACAGCCCCTCAAAATACACCGTTTTTCGAAGCACCGCAAACTGCCGATCCAGCAATTCCGGGACAGTAATATTGTCAAACGGTTCGTAATGAAAGTCAACAATCCTTCCGCATTTTATGCATCGAAAATGCTGATGACCCTCGCCCCCCCCGTCATAACGGCGGGGCTGGCCGGTCCCTTCCACCACAAACGCCGCCCCAATCTCGGTCAGTGTATGAAGCGTACGATTCACCGTATCCAGCGAAATATTGCTCAGATCCCGGCGAACCTGCTGATACACTTCCTCGG
This sequence comes from Phycisphaerae bacterium, assembly GCA_018433925.1. Taxonomy (GTDB): domain Bacteria; phylum Planctomycetota; class Phycisphaerae; order Sedimentisphaerales; family Anaerohalosphaeraceae; genus JAHDQI01. The sequence goes on from JAHDQI010000331.1 coordinate 6,943, forward strand.
CCGTGGGATGACACGAAGAGGCAATCAGGGCCCGGTAAACAGCGATTCGCTGAGGGGTAATCTTCAGACCTTTGGTTTTGCATAGTATTTCAAATTCTGACAACTTCACCTCTAATTCTGACTCATTATGGTTCTTTTCCGGCATAGATATGCTCCCAAAAAGGTCACTAACATCTAATTAGTATATGCACCTATTTAGTTGATGTTCTTATCAATATCCTAAATTTTTTTAAATATGACACAATTTCGCGTCAACCGTTCCGCCCTGGATCTCAACAACCGCGTAATTTCCGCTTCGGAAAGGACCCGGGTTAACCACAACAGTCTGATTGACTTTATCCAGACCACGGGATTCATGAACATGCCCCGAAACCGCCAGAACCGGCCTCCTCTCTTCAATGAACCGGCGAATCGCATGGCTGCCCCCATGGCGCTGTTCTCTCGAAACCATGTCAATCTTTGTCCCGTATGGCGGCTGATGACTCAAAAAAACCAGCGGGCTCCCCTCTCCCTGCTCAGGAGTATAGGCATCGAGAATATCTGAAAATACGGATTCTTCCATTTCGCTCGATGTCCGGCCGATGCACGGCAGGGAACCCCCGATCCCTGTAAAGTGGACACCATTGATATGCTTGCGGCGGCCGTCAACGCTAAGACCCCTCCGCACCAATTCCTCCTCCGCCGCGGGCAAATCGCAGTTTCCGTGCACCGCGAGAATACAGCGGGCATACCCCTCAAAAACATCAAGAATCCGGCACATTTCATCATGACCCCCAAAGTTCGTAATGTCGCCGGCCAGCAGAACCACATCGGCCTCGTTGAGGCGGTCGGCAAGGCGATCAACCAATCTCGTTTCCCCATGGATGTCAGACAAGGCCAGAATTTTCAACTCATTCTCCTGTTCTCTGTTCTTTCCAAACCCCGATTGTACCGGCCCTCAACAAGTCGGTCAACAAACAGATTTCACCCGAACACTTGCCAAACAGCGCTGCCCGGGGTATTGTATCGATATTGGAGAGACGATAACCACCCTGTTTTGAGGATAACAAGATGATTGTTGTAATGAAACCGGACGCAACGCAGGAGCAAATCAACCATGTCGTCGCCCTCGTGCACGAATACGGCCTCAAGGATCATGTTATCTGCGGAACGGATCGGACCGTCATCGCCTGTCTGGGCGACAAACGGGCCGTCGATAAAGGCGCCATCGAAAACGCCCCCATGGTCGAAAAGATCGTGCCCATCCTGGCCCCCTATAAAATGGCCTCCCTCGAGGTCAAAAAAGACAAAACGCAAATCCTCATCGGACCCGAACGCTTCCCTCTCGGAGGCACAAAAATCGGCGTCATCGCCGGACCCTGTGCCGTCGAAAGCCGGCAGCAAATCCTACAGACCGCCCGGCAGGCAAAGGCCGCCGGCTGCATCGGCCTGCGCGGAGGCGCCTTCAAACCCCGGTCCAGCCCCTACAGTTTCCAGGGACTCGGCAAAGAAGGCCTCAAACTGCTGGCCGAAGCCAGGGAGGAAACCCAACTGGCCGTCGTCACCGAGGTCATCGGCCTCGAACAGGTCGATGAAGTCGCCGAAATGGCCGATGTCATTCAGATCGGCGCCCGCAACATGCAGCACTTCCCCCTTCTCGAAGCCGTCGGAAAAAGCCAAAAACCCGTCCTTCTCAAACGCGGCATGAGCGCCACGCTCGATGAGTTCCTCCTTGCCGCCGAATACATCATCAACGCAGGCAATCCCAACGTCATTCTCTGCGAACGCGGCATCCGAACCTTTGAATCATACGTTCGCAACACCCTGCCCCTCGCGATCATCCCCGCCCTGCGGGAGCGAACCCATCTGCCCGTGGTCATTGACCCCTCCCACGGAACCGGGCACGCCTACATGGTCCCCTCCATGTGCCTGGCCGCCGTGGCCGCCGGCGCCGATGGACTGATCCTCGAATGCCACCCCGACCCCGAACGGGCCGCCTCCGACGGCGCCCAGTCCGTCACCCCCGATCTGCTCAAAGAACTCATGAAAAAAATCCAAAAAGTGGCACTCGCCGTCGATCGTCAGGCCTGAACAAATCACGGCTGGCAGGGGGGCAAAACCCGAAATGAAGGGCAGGCGAGGCAGGAATCCTTTCCGCCGGGACGGCTCAAAGATCGTATTCCTTGATCTTCCGATACAGCGTCCGTTCGCCGATCTGCAAAATCCGCGCCGCCTCCGCGCGGTTATTCTCCGTCATCTGGAGCGTCCTTCGAATATGCTCCCGCTCCACATCCTGCAGTGAACGCCCGGCCATCTCATCAAGCAGACCCGCCCCCGCCACAGGTGCTTCAGCGGCGGCCCCCAATTGCTTAATCCGCGAAATTTCCGGCGGCAGATCCTGCAAGTCAAGCGTATCCTTCTCGCACATCACAACCATCGTCCGCACCACGTTGCGCAATTGACGAATATTCCCCGGCCACGGATGCCCCATCAGGGCCCGCATCGCCGGCTCCGTAATCAGGTGAATATCCCGCCCCGTATCCTCGCACGCCTCCTTCAGAAAATACCCGAACAATTCGGGAATATCCTGCGGACGTTTTCGGAGCGGAGGAAGCACCACCGCCGCCTCTTTAATCCGAAAGTACAGATCCTGACGAAACTTCTTGGCCTCCACAAGACCGGCCAGGTCATGATTCGTCGCGCTGATAATCCGAACGTCCACCACAACCGAATGACTCCCCCCCACCGGCCGAACAACCCCGTCCTCAAGAACGCGAAGCAGTTTGGCCTGCATCGGAAGCGGCATATCCCCAATCTCATCCAGAAATAAAGTCCCCCCGTCAGCCAGTTGAAAAAGCCCTCCCCGGTCAGCCAGCGCCCCCGTAAACGCCCCCTTTACATGCCCGAACAGTTCGCTCTCCAGCAGCGTCTCGGCCAGCCCCGCGCAGTTAAGCGGATAAAACGGCTGCCCTTTCCGCTGTGAATTTTCATGAATCGCACGCGCGGTCAGCTCTTTCCCCGTCCCCGATTCCCCCTCGATCAAAATACTCAGATCCGTCGGCGACACACGCCGAAGAATCCGAAACACACTCTGCATCACAGGACTGCGGCTCCGCACCCCGTGATACGTAAAATCCTCATGAACCTTCGCCGAAACCGTCTCCGGAAGCACCTGACGCACCAGACGGCCCAGTTGCTCGGCCGGTACGGGCTTGACCAGAAAATCCCACGCCCCCCGGCGCATCGCCTGTTTGCACGCGTCAATAGACGAAGAAACCGTCGTGATGATCACCGGAATCCCAGACCGCCGCGACTTGACCGTCTCCAGCAGCGAAAACCCGTCAGCCCCGTCAGCCAGGTTCAGATCACAGAACACCAGCGAAACCGGTTCCTTTCGCAGGCACGCGGCCGCCTGCCCCGCAGAAGAAGCCCAGACAATCCGGATCGTATCCCCAAACAGTTCCTCCAGCAGATCCGCGTGCTGCTTTTCCTCGTCCGCCACCAGGATGACCGGTTTCTTTTCCATACCCAAAAACACAAACAAATTTCGCCGACCGCACAAACAACACAACCCCGCCGAACCGCGCGGCCGCTCAGGCCCTCTCCGCCTCCTCCTCTTCAGCGGCCGTCCCGCCTTCGGAACGCTCGCTCTCGCACACCACCCGCACCTTCCACCCCTGCAGGCCCTTCGCGGTATGCCTCAGCTCATAGACAACCATCTGACCGCTCTTTAAGCTGCGGAAACCCTCTTGTTCAATTCCCGAATAATGAACAAATATATCCGGCCCGTTCTCATTAATTAAAAATCCATATCCTCGTACCGGATCAAACCACTTAACCCTTCCCTTTTCCATAAGGTACCTCCCTCTGGGTAATCAAAACCTATCCTGAACCGCATCGCAACCCTGCGTGCGGGTGCACATTCGCGCCCTTTCTCAATCGAAATACGGGGACCTCTGCCAACCGGCGGCTATTTCTTCTCGCTGATCCCTTCTTCAGCCAGGGCCGCTTTTCGGCTCAGCTTAAACCGACCCTGCTCATCAATCGAAATCAGCTTCACATCGATCAGGTCGCCCATCTTGCAGACATCCTGCACGTTCTTGACATACCCGTCCGAAAGCTCGCTGATATGGCAAAGCCCTTCCACCCCGGGGGTAATCTCCACGAACACCCCGAAATCCTTAACCGAAACAACCTTGGCCTTTCGATACACACGCCCAACCTTCGGCGGCGTGGTCATCGACTCGATAATATCGCGGGCCGCCAGGTGCCCCTCCCCGCCCATACAACTGATCGAAATCGTGCCGTCTTCCTCAATCTCAATCTGCGATCCGGTCTGCTCCTGGATGCTCTTGATCATCTTGCCCGAAGGCCCGATCACCTTCCCGATATACTCCGGATCGATCTTGATCGTCACAATCTTCGGCGCATACGGACTCAGCGCCGCACGCGGCTGATCGATCGTCTGCTTCATCGTCTCAAGAATCTGAAGCCGCGCCGTCCGGGCACGCTCCATCGCCTGCACCATAATATCATGCGCAAGACCTTCGGCCTTGATATCCAGTTGAATCGCCGTAATCCCCTTCTCCGTCCCCGCGATCTTGAAATCCATATCCCCGAAATGATCCTCATCCCCCAGGATATCCGTCAGCAGCTCATACCGGTCCCCTTCCGATACCAGCCCGACCGAAATCCCCGCCACCGGACGCTGAATCGGAACCCCCGCGTCCATCAAAGCCAAACAGCCCCCGCACACCGAAGCCATCGAGCTGGACCCGTTCGACTCGGTAATATCCGATACCAGCTTGATCGTATACGGAAAGTCCGTCTCCGCCGGCTTGACCTGTTCCAGCGCCTTTTCCGCCAGCGCCCCGTGACCGATCTCACGACGCCCCGGACCTCGAATCGGACGAACCTCCCCCACCGAAAACGGCGGAAAATTATAATGAAGCATGAAACTCTGACCATATTCCTCCGCCAGCCCGTCAACAATCTGCTCATCCCGGCCCGTCCCCAGCGTACACGAGACCAGCGCCTGCGTCTCTCCCCGCGTAAACAGCGCCGAACCATGCGAACGGGGAAGCAGACCAACCACGCACGAAATCGGACGAACCTCGTCATACCCCCGGCCGTCCGGACGCTGCCCATTCAATATCAGATCGCGAACAACCTGCTTCTGCACCTGGTCCAGGATCCGCTTGACCTGCGTCAGCGTCGCACGAGGCGATTCCCCGGACACATACGCCCCAACCGCCTCCTCCGCAATCTCCCGCAGGGCGCTCATCCGTTCGCTTTTCTGCTCAATCTGGTACGCGCGGCGATACGGCTCAGTCGTCTGTTCCGTAATCTCACGAACCAACTCCGCCTCCAGTTCAAAAAGCGGAATCTCTTTTTCCTGGCCGCACAGGGCCTTCAATTCATCAATCAGCCCGCAAACCTCGGAAACCGCCTCGTGAGCCGCCCGAATAGAGTCCGCCGCTTCCGCCTCCGAAACCTCCTTCGCGTCCACTTCAATCATATTGATCGCCTGCGGCTTGCCCCCAAGCACCAGGTTAAACGTGCTTTTTTCCCGCTCCGCATACGTCGGAAACAAAATATTTTTCCCCTCCACACGGCTCAGACGACAGGCCCCCAGCGGTCCCAGAAACGGGATCTTGCTGATGGAAAGCGCGGCGCTCGAGGCGATCATCGCCAGCACATCCGGATCATACATCGGATCGGCGCTGAGCACCGAAACCATGATCTGCACCTCATTAAAATACCCCTCCGGAAACAGCGGACGAATCGGCCGGTCAATCGTCCGGGCCGTCAAAATCTCTTTCGTCGTCGGCCGGCCTTCCCGCTTGATAAAACCGCCCGGAAACTTCCCCGCCGCGCTGTATTTCTCACGATAATCAACGCTCAGCGGGAAAAAATCAATATCTTCTGAACGCGGCGGAGCCGTCACCGCCGAGGCCAGAACAACCGTCTGGCCCAACTGGGCGATCACCGCACCATGCGCCTGCCGGGCAATCCGGCCGGTCTCAAGCGAAAGGGTCTTTCCATCAATCTGCTTCTCTACTTTATGTATTTTAAACATGGGTCATTTTCCTATAAAAAAGTCTACCTTTTCTTGTCTATCTACAAACTCCTGTTTTCGTAAGAACCGCCCAAACAAGCACTTCCTGAATGGGGAGTCAAAAACGAACCGGGACTTACTTCCGCAGTCCGAGACGGGAAATGATGTTCCGATACCGACCAATATCCTTGTTTTTAACATACTTCAGCAAGGACGATCGGGTCCCAACCATCTTCAGCAGCCCTCGGCGGGAGGAGTGATCTTTCTTGTGGGTTTTGAGATGTTCGGTTAATTCGTTGATGCGGCTTGACAAAATCGCAATCTGAACTTCCGGCGAGCCGGTATCGCTCTCGTTGGTCTTGTACTCGGAGATAATTTTTCCCTTACGTTCCTTGGTCAACATACTTTTCTTTTACCTTTCCACAGTGACACGGAGCCCACAATGGCCCTCTAAGTCTTTCCATTTACATGCTTTACGTTTAAATTCGCTCAGTTTCAAGCACGCGATTATACCACGATCCCCGCTTTTTTCAACGCTTTTTTGACAATCGGTAAAGAAAACGGCGCGTTGAATAAGAAAAACAACAACCCAAGGCCCCCAACCCAGGGACCAGTCCCCAACAGGCGAGAAAGTAAAAATCACCCGCCGCCATAGGCGGTTTCCTCATCTCATTATTCCCCCAGGGGCAAGCGGCAGGAGGACTCTTCCCCCGCCGCTTACCAAAAAGCCCAAATCCCGGATTTCCCTTGCCATTCCACCCCATACGCTATATAAAATATCCCCTTTGAAGGAAACGATTCGGGAGACAGGATGAAAAACGAGGCGATTGAGCAGTATCTGAAGGAAATCAACAGGGCGTATTCTCAGGGAGACGCGACCGAACACACCCACAGACCCGCCCTCAAAAAACTCATCGAGGCCCTCGGCGACAAGATCACCGCCATCAACGAACCGGCCCGAATGACCGAGGTCGGCGCTCCCGACATGAGGATTTCAAAAAAAATCAGGAATATCGACCTCGCGTTCGGCTATATCGAGTGCAAGAACATCGGAAAAAATCTAAAAAAAGAGGAAAAAAGCGAGCAGCTCAAACGCTATCTCAAATGCCTCGACTGCCTGATCCTGACCGATTACCTGTCCTTTCGGCTGTATAGAGGCGGCAATCTCGAACAGACCGCCGAACTGGCCGAGGAAGGCAAAGGCGGAAAGTTTGAAACCAGCCCCGGGCGAATCAGCGACGTCAAAAAATTGCTGGCCGCCTTCTTCATGGCCGAGCCCATACGGGCCGCCGGAGCCAGGGAACTGGCCGAAAAAATGGCCGGCATCGCCCAGAACCTGCGCTATGCGATCGGCAAAACCTTTGACAGGGAAGCACACCAGGGAACCCTGCACGGACAATTTGAGGCATTCAAAAAAGTCCTGCTCCATGACCTCAATGAAGAAGACTTCGCCGATATGTACGCCCAGACCATCTGCTACGGACTCTTTACCGCCCGCTACTACAAAACCGGGCAGGAACCCTTCACCCGCCTCCAGGCCCCAAAATGGCTCCCCAAAACCAACCCGTTTTTGAGAAAGACATTCGGCCATATTGCCGGCCACGATCTCGATGAGCGGATTGCCTGGATCGTCGATGGTCTGGCCGTGCTGCTCGATTTTGTGCAGATGGATAAGATCAGAAGGGATTTCGGCCACAAAGAGGGCAAACAGGACCCCGTTGTGCATTTTTACGAAACCTTCCTGGCCGCCTACGACCCCAGACTCCGCGAGAGCCGAGGCGTCTATTATACCCCCGAACCGGTCGTATCCTACATCGTCCGAAGCGTCGATTGGCTCCTGAAGGAAAAATTCGGACTCCGGCAGGGACTCAAAGACAGCGCCAAAATAAACATTCAAAAAGACACGGCCGCCGAACAAATCCATCGCTGCCTCATCCTCGACCCGGCCGTCGGCACCGGAACCTTCCTCTATGAAGTCATCCGGCTCATCCGAAAGGGCTTTAAGGACAAAGGAGCATGGTCCTCCTATGTAAAAGATCACCTCCTCCCGCGGCTCTTCGGCTTTGAACTCATGATGGCCCCCTATGCCGTCTGCCACATGAAACTCGGCCTCGAACTGGCCGAAACCGGCTACGACTTTGCCGGCGATGAACGCCTCGGCGTGTACCTGACCAATACGCTCGAGGAAGCCGAGGAAATCAGCGGCATGCTCCCCTTCGGCCAGTGGATCAGCGAGGAAGCAAAAGAAGCCAACAAGGTCAAACGAGACCTGCCGATCATGGTCGTCCTCGGCAACCCGCCCTATTCAGGACATTCGGCCAATGCAAGCTGGACAACCAAAGACGGCAAAAAAGTCAAAACCTTCATCGGCAACTTGATTGATGAGTATTACTTTGTGGACGGCAAACCGCTGGGGGAGAAAAACCCGAAATGGCTTCAGGATGATTATGTCAAGTTTATCCGCTACGGCCAGTATAGAATCCAGAAGAACGGCTGCGGTATCCTCGCCTTTATCACCAATCACGGCTATCTCGACAACCCCACATTCCGAGGAATGCGCCAGCAACTCATGAAAACCTTCAGCGAAATCTATATCATCGACCTGCACGGCAACAGCAAAAAGAAAGAGGTCTGCCCCGATGGCTCGCCGGACAAAAACGTCTTCGACATCCAGCAGGGAGTCAGCATCGGAATCTTTGTCAAAGAACCCGACCGGAAAGAGGAGGCAAAAGTCTATCATGCCGAACTGTGGGGAGAAAGAAAAAATAAGTATGATTGGCTGGAAGAACACGAAATAACGAAAACAAAATGGAAGACAGTAAAACCGGGTCAGCCGTTTTATCTGTTTAGCCCCCAAGATATAGAGGTGGTAAAAGAGTACAACAGTTATGAAAAAATTACGGAAATCATACCTGTAAATGTTCTTGGCTTCCAGACACACCGTGACGATTTGGCGATTGATTATGAAGAGGGCAACATAAAAAATCGAATAAAGGATTTTATTGACAATAAGTTGCCTGATACAGAGCTTATCAGGAAATATACCATAAAAGAAAGTTCTGCATGGACAGTGTCTAAAGCAAGGAAAGAGATTAGACAGTTGGATGATTGGAAAAAATCAATCCTAAAATGTGCGTATAGACCTTTTGATGAAAGATATTGTTATTTTGATTCTTCTCTAATGGATCGTCCCCGACGGGAATTGCTGGATCATGTGGCATGGAAAGAAAATCTTTGTTTGTTGTCGTCAAGACAACAAGGTACTTTTGGA